>NZ_VFUI01000013.1:0-129542 GCF_006440535.1 Mesorhizobium sp. B2-5-13
CGGCGGCCGCATAGGCGGCAGCGAAAGAAGTCCATGCCTCGCCCAGATCGGCGCCCTCGGGCGGTGCGATGCGGCCGCCGGCGACGGCCGCCTTGATGGCCCTGGGCAACAACTTCCCCAAGTCGTCAACGTTGGTGGCTCGCGGAACCAACGAACCCGCGTCCTGCCTGAACGATGGTTGGAGCGTGCCCACATCAGCGAGCGACACTGATTGCATCGCGCCCTTTTTGCTGACCAGCATGCGGGACACTTCAGCGATACCGAAGGGGTTTTTCTCCAGACGCGCAAGATCGTCGGGCAAGGCAAGGCCAATAGAGTCCGGCTCTCCTCTCCAGATCAGCTGGACGACGTTCTTCTCTGCTGCCGCCCCGCTCCCCACCGTCAGCGTGAGATCGAACTTGATCTGAATGTTGACCCGCGAGGTAGAAACGTTCTCTCGGAATTTTCGGCGTTTCCGCGCGGCTTCGAGTAGCGGTTCAAATTCGAAGATATGCGGCGTATCCCAGATCACCGCCTCTGGCAGCAGGTCCCGCAAGGCTTTGTATTTGAGGCTGAAAACGCGAGCGACGTCGGCATTCATGTCGAGCCATTGCGTCTTCGTCCGCCGCGAGGATCGAATATCGATGCGGCGCGGCAGCTTCAAGGTGCCGAGTTGGCCGAACAAGCGCTCGATGCTTCGGACCAATCCATCGAGCAGATCGGTGCATTCGATCGGGCGCCCGTAGATGAACTTCTCCCATTTCGCCCGTAGCTGGCGATTGTCGGCGAAATCTTCCCGATGCGCCTCGAAGAAGTCGCGGTCGTCCTCCCTCGCCTCCTTGAGCGATCGACCTTTGAGATCGTTCAGATATGCCTTATCGGCATCGCTCAGTCGGTCGGGGCGATCATAGTCAAAAAACTGGATCGTCTCCTCGGGGAGCTTCAGCTTTTTTAGCCTGAGCCCTGAGAAGACGAGCAAGACATTGTCCTGCTCCCATTCCAGCTCGGCAAGCTTCTCGGTTTCGTCGCGCCAACCCGGGGGTGCTGCGATGAACGCCTCGATGACCGAGTGCAAATGGGTGGCGATCTCGTCTCGAACGGTTTCGAACTGGTCCTGCAGTTCTTCGGATTCGATCGGCTGTCGATTTGGCCGCTGTTTCGAGAGCAGCGGCCGACGGTCGCTGATCAGCTTGTCGTAAAGCCTGCGCCAGCGATTCTGCTGTTGAAGATCCTTGGGGCGCTGCGAGCGAAAGTATCCACTGTCCCGAGGCAGGTGCAGCGCCGGCAGCGCCCAGCCGAGCGCGTCGGCGATGGGCAGCGACATCGTCTGGATAGCCTCTCGCGTCATCGCGACGTAGGTGCTGAGCTGTGCGAGAGGCCAGTCGTCGACGCTGGCCAGGGCTTTCAAAGCCACTTGCCAGGCATCCACATGGTCCGGAGGAAGTCCCAAACCTTCGGCAGCCGGAGCGACCCAGTAGGCTGCTCCTTCCTTCAGCTCCTTGGCGCCAATCAGCGCCACATCGTGAAGTGAAGCACCTTGATCGTCGTCGGTGTTGGCAATCAGGAGCGCGGGCCGGTCACACTCAGCATGCCGCAAAGCCACGGTTCTATCGTCCGTGATCACGGCTTCCGGCAGGCCTTGGCCTTCCACCAACGTGCGCGGCACTGCTATTTTCACGCGCGTTTGGATCGAGGGATCTGCCACCAAACGATTGACGATTGCCGCAACTTGCGGGCCGGTCAGCCTGTCAAGCATGAAGCGGGCAGTGCCGCTGTCTGGCCCGAGGCCCTGCAAGCGTTCGTCGAGAGCCGCGGCGCCCGCGGCGCCGACAAGATCGAGCGCGTTCATGCCCTCACCTCGCGGCGAAACGGGTTTTCGACATAAGCAGCAGAGTCCGACAGGCGATTGAGCAATCCAAGGCTGATGAGGCGCTCCTCCAGTCGGCGGGCATTGTCGGAAAAATCCTCTTGGTCGGCTTTGCCAGCCCCGATGATGCTTGCCGCCTGATGATCTCCGATGACCAAGCCGTACCGGTCGTTGAGTTCTCGCAGGAAATCCTTGAACTCCAAGCGCTCGGGTACGCAGCACACCACAAGCGTCTTGAGCAGGCGGTCAGTCGGTGCGTACCGGACACGCCGGCTCGACCGCCGGGAACTGAGGCCGATCTGGCGGGCCCAAGTGGAATGGACCTTTCCAACATGCTGTGCGTGCCGAATCTTTGCTCGGCTCACCAACTCGTCGAGCAACACGCCAGGGTTCGTCAGATCGCTGGAAAGCTCATCGGGGTCCGGCCAATCAAACTGTCGGGCTAGAACTTCCGCCGCGCTGAGCAGCGCGTCGTCGGAAGCGAGGGCTGCCTGCCAGTCGTGCGAGTTTTCTGCACTGCGGATATAGTGCTCGATGGCCAGCCCTGGCAGCGCGTTATTGGCTTGGAACGAATCGGCCGCGAGGTCGCGCACGACCGTCTTCCGCGGCGATACAATCTCGCACACCATCGTAATGGGAACAGCGTCGAGCAGTTCACGCGCCCGCTCCAGCTGGTACCGGATGAGGTTCAGTCCAGTGATCGTGACCAGGTGCGGCAGAGCGTCGAACACCGAGATCGGGCTGTCTAGAATCGCGATCCAGTCTTCGGCCATTTGATCGAAAATCGGGTGCGCCGAGCACGGAAGGTAGGACCCGGGCCGGTCGTTCTCGGCCAGTTGCGCCTCACCCTGCAGCGCCCCGACCAGGCGATCATACACCGTCGGCTGCTCGAACAGCTTTCCGACCAGACGGTCCCTGAGATCGGCGGCCCGCTTCGCGCGGGAGAGCATCAGGTAGAGGACTTCCCCGGTGCGGGCAAAGAACCGCCTGTCCGTGGAAACGCCCGAGGCTGTTACCGCCGCATCCTCGTAAAGCGCGTTCGGCCCGAACGGGAAAACAAACTTAGAACTCCAGCGTTTATTGCTCGTCCCTTCAATCGCGGAGGATTGCAGGAAACCGACGACCGCGGAAAAGTCCTCAAACGAGTCGAAGCGGTGGCGCAAATAGCTGAAGTCCCGGTCGTCCAAGCCCCCGGCATTCTGCTGCATGAGCTCGAGCCATTTTGCCCAGGCGGCGTCGTCAGAAAGACGTTCCGCGCCGATGGTCAACAGGTATGGATTGTTGAATATGACGTTTCGCAACCGCAGCTGCGTCTGCGGTCGATAGCTGAGCTTGTTGAACTCGACTTCCGTCAACGCTCGGCCGGCGAGACTTTCCGACCTGAGCACGCCAAGAAATTCGAGAAGGATGAGCCAGGGACTCTGTTCGTCGTGAAGGCGATGCCCCCAGATGGCTTCGTCCACCCAAAACGCCGGGCCAGTTCGATCCTCATGCCCGACCGGGCGTGGCAGAATCTCCATCTCTAGATCCTCACCGTCACACTGCGCGACGAGGCTCTGCCGTCGAGGTTGAGATCGATGAACTTCAGGACGATGTCGGTGGCGCGGTCATCGCCGTCGAGAACCCGCCGTCGTTCTACGGCGCTGAGCAGTCTGGCCTTGAAGGCGAGGAAATCCTCATGGCACTCGAGTGAGAAGCTTGAGGGAAGGGCGCCCTCGGCCACGCGTCCAAGAAATTCAAACCGGGTCGTCGATAGCTGAAGCGAGACAGGGGGCGGGTCGTCCCGCGACAGCTTGACCACCAATTGCATCCCGCCCTTTTTGTCGCTCACGAGCGAGACTTCCTCCCCGCCGCGGCGTGCCACCGAGACGAATTCTTCGAGTAAAGGGCTGGTTCTCGACTGCGATTGGCTTCCCGCACTTGCCAGCACCAGGTCGTCTTGGTTCTGAATGAGCATGCCAGTGAACACACGATTGAGCCCACGAATGAGCATGGGCATCACGTTTCTGGGCAGCGGACGCTTCTCGGCGAGAGCGCGGGCGGTCTCCAGATAAAGACCGGCATAACGGAACACCGTCAGATCCCACAGGTCCAAGCTTTCCGCGAGCTCTTCGCCGATGGTGAAGAACAAGCGTTGACGCTGCCCCTGCAGGAGCGTGAGAAAACGCGTAGCCGCGCCGGGGTCATCGCCTTCCAGGTAGGATTGTTGCGCGCGCTTGTAGGTCGGCGTCTCGCCGTAGATCGGATCGGACTTCACCAGGGCAGTGTAGGTTGACAAAAGTGCGGGATCGTCCGCGCCGTAAACCAGCATGTTGTCGACCTTGTTGCTGGTTTCCGAACCGATCCCGAACAGGTGCAGTTTGCGAAACGGTTCAGTCCTTTCGGCACGGCTTCGCTTCAGGTTGCTGCCGAAGACGTTTCGGTAGGGGCTGGCCTGTTCGGCGCTTCCTGCAGCTGCCAGCGCGCCGACATCGTTGCAGGACATAAGGCCATCTTTCGCCTCCGGATGCCCTAGAATGATGTTCGTTACCAACGAAAGCGCCTGCCGGATGGTGAAGTGGCCACCGTTCTGTTCGCTTGCCTCGACAAGGCTGCCGAGCCGCCTTCTGAAAAGGCGGTCATCACTTGTGCCGACAAGGCGCTTGCGGTTCTCACGGATGGGGCAATGGCCCTCACTATGAGCCGGACAGTCCAGGCACCCATCCCAACCTGCGTGCTGCGTGATGGCATCGATGACCTGATCGATCATCACGACAGCTGCAGACCGGCTGAGGTCCCGCAAATCAAGTTTGATGGCGTCGTTGCCCCCGCGCCCGGTGACCAGGAGGTTCTCGACGACGGCCACAAGCGCGGTAGTAGTCTTGTCAGTACCGGCGCTTTTGAGTTTCTCGAGCAACTGGCCGTGGTTGGCGGCCATGAGGTAGACCCGCGGCGAGTTCGGATCTGCGACGTCCCACGCCATCTGCTCGATCAGCGGCTTGCTCTCGTCGGCGCGGAGCTCGCTCAGATCCTTGACGACTATGAGTTGCCGGGCCCCCAAGGGGAGCCTTTGAATTTTGGCGCCGCCATTCCAGTCTTCGATCGTGCCGCCGAGTTCAAGCCAGACACGACGGCAATGGTAGGTTTTCCCGTCACCGGCTGTTCCGGTCAGAATAATCGACAGGCAATCTTTCGATCTGAAATTGTCGACGAGCCAATCAAGGTGAGGAGCTGGCAACTCGATAGGCGCGATCTTCAGCCGGGCGAGAGCCCGCTGAATCGTCTCATCGTACATGTTGTCGTTGGTGGGGATCGGCCCGTAATTCCGCAGGAACCGGATCCAATTGTTAGTCGGCATGCACTCGTCCCCCCAAGACTGCCGCCCAGCGCTGACGATCGTCTCGGAAATCCCGGCGCAGCCCCATGAAATCAGTCGGTTGCAGAGTAGTTGAGAACTCGCGAAACGCAAGAAAGGAAGCTCGGCGGGGCTGCAATCGGCCGTCCTCTAGCGCGCGCCTGCGAACGGCAGTTGATCACCGTGGACCGATGGTCGTGAAAAGACCGCCGGCGGCCATAGGTTGTTAGGACGCGCACATCCTTGCCGCACGACCGCCAACTAGCCTAGCCAGGTAAGTCAGCTGGCGCGTTCAGTCCACTCGCGGTCGCATGGTTTCGTCCAGCGCAAAGCCTTCGATTACTCCGCTGAATACGCCTCGCTCTTTCGAGCCAGTCAGCGCAATCCTAGCCATCGCACGGAATTCGGCGACTTCATGGGGTGAAGCCCCTCTCCCTCCATGAACTATTTTGCTGCGCAGCCGATACAGCTCGACCGTGCGACGGACTATCCCTGTCGTCTGTTCGTCATCGAGTCCAGCGCGAGCGCAGGAGTCCTGCATCAATGTCCGGATCGAGCTGGTGATGGATTGCTCTCGCATAAGATCGAGCGCGGTAACGAGATCCTCCCTCTGGGCCGAACTTGCCTCCTCCGACCACCGATCAATGAAGGTGAGGGCAGACTCGTCGCGCCGCGTCCGGCTGGCCAAGAGCTCCAGCACGGTCGCAATAAGAACGACCCGGCTCGTGCTGTTCGCCTCGAAGTCGATGTCGGCATACACTTCCCTGGCGCGGTCGCTCCCCGGCCGCACCGGAAATGAAGCATCGAAAGCTTCAGAAAGCGCTTCGATGTCGGCCAGCACGCCTCCGCTCGAGATGGACAAGGATGTGTGCGGCATTGCCCCCGTTGGAAATAGCGATACTAGCGTGAGGTCCACATCCCACCCAGAGACTACAATTTCGGTAGACGTCGGGCGAACTCCTGCATCAAGGAAGAGGGAAGCCGATGGTAGTACCGAGAGTATTTTCGCCGCTGCCGCCCGCGCGTCTTTCTCAAATGCATTGCACCTGACGATCATATAGCGGTGAAACGTCGTGTGGTGGAGAGAAGCCTCCCATTCCCAGAGTCGGAATGATTTCTCGCCATTGAAGCTGACGCGCCCGGCTCCGTAACTCCGGCTCGACTCTCCGGCGAACCCGAGACCGGGATGTAGTTCAATCGGTATGACGATATCGTATCGTGTCGCGTCCTCCACGATTAATCTCCCTCAAAGCCCTGACTAGCGTCGCGCTGCTGCCCCGCTCACCTCAGGAACCAACTTCATCAACGGCGAGGTCTATGGCGTGACCGGGGCCAAGTAGGTAGCCTAATCCCGTTACAAGAGCTGCGCCTACAGCGTCGGAGGCGTCGGAAGTTAATGACATGGCAGGCAGGAGCGGTGAGAAAGCTGAACCCAACGCCGATGCTCCAGGCGCGACGGCGTCATTCCCTTACGACCGTATTACCGTAGAACGCTTCCGCCAGAGTTTTCCTCGCGCTCGCTGGAGCGATGATCTGAAGGCCTGGTTTGTGCCGGGCAAGATGGCGGCCCAGCGGTTCCATCGCTGGCTGGAACGCGAGCTCGCCGGGACAAGCACCCACGCCGATGCTCGAGGTCGAGACGCCTATGTCTTCGCCCCTATCGTGTCGAAATACCTGCGGGTGCACGACGACCGGTTGGAGGTTCAAACTCCCTATTCTCGATCGGTCGTCAGAGAAATGCGCGAGGTGCCCTTTGCTTCCTGGGACCCAGAGCGGCGCGTGTGGACCGTGCCCTATCGCTCCTACGACGAACTGCATCGGCGCTGGACCGAGATCGAAGCTGCTGCCATCCGCAATGAACCCGCGGCGCGCAAGGAACGAGCGGCGCAAAGACGGGGCTCAATCGCAGAACTGGCCTCACGGGCTCGCGCCGCGGAACGTCGACGCCGGCGCTACCCACTTCGGGCCGGCAACCTCCCGCCTTTCGAGCGACCGGTGATGACGCGCGACTATGGTGTCGTCGCCTTTACCGATTGCGACGGTGAGCCGGTCGCCCCTGAACTGCTTCGCACGCATTATCCAGGCCACCCGGGGGCTGACGACTATGTCTGGGGCCGGTGGCGCCTGGCCGGATTGGACGAGCTCGTCAAAACCTGGCCGGCCCGTAAGGGATCGAAGCGGGCGAGCGACGATGTCTGGTGGCAGCCCACGCTTGACGAGCTCAGGGTCGCCCGAAAGGCGGCGCGCGCACTTGAACGACGGCGTCGCCGGTCGTGAACCGTCAGCTGCCAGCGTTGAGCCGTTGCTCGATCTACCGGGCCGACGCCAGGATGTCGTCGAAGCGCGTTGCGGCGCCGAAGATCATGACCGTGGTGTTTTCGTGGTCGCGGGCAAGGGCATCCACCATTTTGGGTACCGGTGCGATGGCGAAGCTCCCCAGTGCGGCGGGCGCGAAATCGTGGCCGGGCCGATTCGAAGAACATGCACGCGTGCCGCCCGCAGTCGGTCCGAAGAATGCGACAAATTTCGGACAGCGCACGATGACGAGGGAGCTATATTCTCACCCCATCAGCTCGATCCAAGCCGGCGCATGATCGCTTGGCTTTTCCCAACCGCGGGAGTCGACGTCTACACCGGCGCCGCGGAGCCTTGCCGACAGCGAAGGGCTGATCAGCAGATGGTCCATGCGTAGACCGGAGCTTCGATCGTAGCCGCCTCCATACGCATGGTTCCAATAGGTATAGACGCCCTTTTCCGGATGGATGCGCCGAACCGCATCCACCCATCCATCCTCCAGCATCCTGGCATACGCCTCTCGGCTTTCAGGAAAGTAGACGGCATCACCCAGCCATCGCCGCGGCACCACGGCGTCGATGGGGGTCGGAACGACATTATAGTCGCCGCACAGCACGGTCGGCGTGCCCTCGTTGAGCAGGAGCCGGCCGTAGCCGATCAACCGGTCGAACCACCTGAGCTTGTAGTCGAACTTGGGACCAGGCGCGGGATTTCCGTTTGGCAGGTAGAGGCAGCCCACGACCAAGACGCCGATCCCGGCCTCGATATAGCGGCTATGGGTGTCGTCGGGATCGCCCGGCAGCCCACGTCGGCGTTCGACAGGATCTGCGCCCCGGGCGAGAATAGCGACACCGTTATAGGATTTCTGGCCGTGCCAGATCGCCCCATACCCGGCATCGCGAATAGCCTCGGCCGGGAATTTCTCGTCTGACGTCTTGAGTTCCTGTAGGCAAACAATGTCGTAGCGCGTGGCGTTCAGCCACCGGAGCAGCACCTGCAGCCGTCCATTGACACCATTCACGTTGAAGGTGGCGATACGAACCACGGGTTGTGCCGCGGCCGGCTATTTCTTCCCGAGCTGGTCCTCGACCTTCTTGCGGCTGTTGCCGACCGATTTCACCGCAGACTTCACCTCGGCCTTACTCGCCCCGGTCTTGCCCGCCTCATATTTGACCTCATGGTCCTGCCCGCCCGCGACCTTTGCGCGGTCCTGGCTGCGTCCACGGGTGGTCCCGGTATTGGCCATTGCATCCTCCAAATATAGCGTTCCAGTGCCCACCAACGCGTCCGCCCTGTTCCGGTTCAATCCTTCGAGCCATCCGCAGGAACAAATCCCGGAGCAGAGGATTGAATCTCACCATGTATTCGAGTTCCGCATGCCGGCCGTAGAGGCCGCTCTCAGCAAAAAGCGCGCGCCGCGCAGGGACTCAGAATCTACCCCTCGATACCCACTTCCCCGCTTTCGCCCGTTCCAGCTCTGCACGCTGACCGAGGACATTCCGGCAGGCGCTGACTGGCTCTTCGAAATGAAGTTCGACGGCTATCGGGCCCAGATCGCCATCTCCGGTTCGGAGGTCGTCGTCTACACCCGCAACGGCCATGACTGGACCCGACAGTTCAAGGTCATCCTCCCATCCGTTCGGTCCCTCACCGAGGGCTCCGCATTGATCGACGGCGAGATCGTTGCCATCGACAGTGCGGGAAAGACCAACTTCTCTCTTCTGAAGACCGGTATTGCCGCCGGCATGCCGCTCAAGTTCTACGCCTTCGACCTCCTGGAACTGAACGGCGAAGATCTGGCGAACGAGCCGTTGCTCGACCGCAAGGAGCGGCTTGCCGAGCTTTTGGGCGATCGGGAGCCGGACGACACCCTGCAGTATTCGAGCCACATTGCCGACCACGGACAGAAAATCTTCGATACGATGTGTGCGGGCGGCCACGAGGGCGTCATCGCCAAGCGCGCCGACAGCCGGTATGTCGGTGACCGCACCTCGAGCTGGCTCAAGATCAAGTGCACGAAGCGGCAGGAATTCGTTGTCGGCGGCTATCGGCCCAGCGACAGCGGCCGCGGCATGGCCTCGCTGATCCTCGGCACGTACGAGAACGGGAAGCTGGTCTATCGAGGTCGAGTGGGTACCGGCTTCACCGAGGCAATGCGCGACAAAATCCTCGCGCAGCTCGAGAAACGCCGCCTGGAAAAACCAGCATTCGCCGCCGTACCACGTGACATCGCTCGGCGAGCCCGCTGGGTGAAGCCTGAGCTCGTTGCCGAGGTCACCTATTCGGAGGTCACTCCCGACGGCAGTCTGCGGCATCCCAGTTTCGAGGGGATGCGCGAGGACAAGCGAGCTGATCAGGTCGTGATGGAAGTGCCCAAGGCGACAGCGGCATCGGCGATCGCCAACCTCGACTCCGGCTTGGGCAAGGAAATCGCGCGCGGCGTTGGGGTGACCCTGACGCATCCGGACAAGATCATGTACCCGGGAACGCAGGTCACCAAGGCGACCCTTGCAGCCTACTACGCCGCGGTTGCCGAGAGAATGCTGCCGCACATCGAGGACCGTCCGCTGTCGCTGGTGCGTGACACCGACGGCGATCTCAAGCAGACCTTCTTCCAAAAGCACAAGCTGCCCGGCATGCCCAAAGCCATCCGTGACGGCCATCTTGAGAAGATGTCTGGCAAGGAAAGCCGTATTCTGTGGGTGGAAGACCTGGCCGGGTTGATCGCTGGCGTCCAGATGAACGTCCTCGAATTCCACGTCTGGGGAAGCCTTCGCCAGCAGCCAGACCTGCCCCACCGGATCATCTTTGATATCGATCCCGACGAAGGGCTCGGATTTGGCGACGTCAAGCAGGCGGCTCTCGACATCCGAGGTGTCCTCGAGGCGCTCGGCCTGCAATCCTGGCCCCTCCTGTCCGGGGGCAAGGGCATCCACGTCGTCGTTCCGCTCGTCCCCGAGGCGGACTGGGAAGAGGTCAAGGGGTTCTGCCAGGATTTTGCCGAGCTACTCGCCCGTACCGATCCGTCGCGCTTCGTCGCCAATATGAGCAAGGCGCGGCGCAAGGGGCGCATGTTCCTCGACTATCTTCGCAACGGTCAGGGCGCGACGGCTATCTGTCCGTGGTCGACGCGCGCTCGGTCCGGTGCCGCGTGCGCCGTTCCGGTCAGCTGGGAAGAGTTGCCGAGCTTCAATAGCGCAAACGCCTTCGACATCTTCGCCGCCGCCAAACGTGCGCAGGGACCAGACGCATGGGACGGCTATTTTGATGTCGAGCAGACGCTGACCGAACATGTCCGTCGCGCCGTTCGATGAGGCTACGCACGGCGTATGCGTAGCTATCCTTCGGATGGACTGGAAGTTCGGGATTAACCTCCGATGCCTATCGGAAGAGTTCGCGCTTTCGATGCTTTTGCCGCCCCGGCAGGAAATGATCCTTCTGCCAGCTATCGTCCGGCGTCAGCAGCGCCGCCTCCCTTGCACTACCGCCGCCGGAACCCGCTACTTTCAGCGCCGTTGTCCTGAAATAGAGATGGCGGTGCAGTCGCATGAACTCATTGACCAGCACCGGCGTCACCTCGGCCGCCCATTCGCCCGAGAGCAGGAGCATGTTCTCGTCATTGTCGGTCACCGAGGCCGACGAGAAATTGGCCGATCCCGAGAAGACGCGCGGATTTGGGCCGAAGGGATCGATCATCATCATCTTGGTATGGATGTAGAAGATATTTCCCTGCCGGCGGTGACGTTCTTCGCGCAGGAACCAACGGTCGAGGGCTTCGCCTTCGAGGCCCGCCTTGATGCTCTTCTCTGCCAGCAGCGCGCCCATCGCGACGATATTGTCGCGGTCCTTCTCGATCGCCGTCATCATCGCCTTGGCCTTGTCGGTCCGCCCTGAATTCTCGGCCACCACAAAGCGCAGGATGTTGCCGTCGCCGGTGAAGGCCGCACCGATCTCTTCCGAGATTCCGAAAGCTGCCGTCAGGAACCCAGCCTTTTCGGCCTGCGCCATCTGGCCGGAGTACCAGCCCAGGATTCCCTCCGCGCGAGGGGAGAAGATCGGCCGAGCTTCGCTGGCGGCGAGAGGGTTCGGATCGGGAAACTCGCGCGTATTGAAACCGCTCAGATCCGCCGGCGACGGGTCGCTCGCCAGCGTCTCCCAGTAGCGGGCGTAGGAGCGCGCCAGGCCCTCGTCCTCGATCACGTGAGCAAGGTTCGATTGCCCGAGAAACCCTGAAGGCGTGAAATTGGTCGATCCGGTCCAGACCGCGACCGGGCGCCCGTTTTCCTCGAGCACCATGAACTTGTTGTGCGGGATGCCTGCCCACCATGTCCGAGGATAGAGCGTCAAACCCTTTCTCCCCATCGAGGGCAATGTGCTGCCCAGCCGCTTCTTGAGGTTTTCATCCAGCATCGCAATCCAGTTTCCGACACTGGTCTCGTCTTGGTAGATATCGCCATTGCTACGGCGATCGCCGGTGTTGACGCAGATCTTGACCTTCGCGCCCCGCAACGCGGCTTCCCCCAGCGCGGCAAGAAAAGGAAAATAGGTGAACTCATAGGCGGCGACCTTCAGCTCGAACCCCGGGCCGCTGGCGCGGCCGATAAAATCGAACGCCGCTTCGAGGAGGCCACGGCTCAACCATTTGACCTTTGCATTGGCCGGGTCGCGCTGTTCGTCGTCGCTGGGATAAGTGTTTGCCGAACTGCCGGGCGAAGGCCTGTCCAGGCACGGTGCCGCGGTTGAAATAGACATGGTGGCGCGCCCCCGGCGCGTTAAGCGTCGCAACGGTCATCTCGATGTCAGCGCCCGGCACCAGTTCGGCGGGCGCTCCATAGAGAGGGCGAATGACATAGTCGGCCGCCTCGCCGCCGGGCTCGGCGTTGTAGTCCGACCACTGGAAATCCTGGATCGGATGCTCGTTGGTCGGCTTGAGCGTGCCGGGCTCCGGGTTCGGACGTGTCTCCTCGAACACCTTGAAGCCATTCATCCAGGCGATGTTGCCGCTAGGCTTGCGTTTGCCCAGAGCAAATCCAAGCAGGCCTCGTCGCGCCTCTTCGGTTGCGTCCATTCCGAACAGAACAGTGTGGGTGCCCGCTATTGCGTGAACGCTGATGCCGTTCTTTTCTTTTCGCATGCTCTTCCCCCCGGAACTGCAAAAGTCGAACGGCCTATCTGGAGCCGACAAGTAAAGGTACACGAGGATTATGTCGGCTGATAGGGAACCGTCTTGGGCGTCGTGGCGGTGCGTCGGGCAGTACCGAACGTGGCTTGAATTCAGCGGCCCAGATGCTATGTTGGACAGAACAGAAAAAACGTTCAACATCGGAGCAGCGAAAATGGCAAAGACCAGCAAGCCCACGATTGCCCGCGCCGGCACGAGCGGCTCTCCGATCAAGAGTCGCAAGACAAAGCTCGGCCGCGTGGCGAAGACAGGGAGGTTCGTGCTGATCGATCCGGCTCGCCGCAAGGCCGTGCTGTCGGCCGCCGAGAAGTCCGGACTGCTCGGCGAAAAGAGCGCGCGCATCGGCGGGCGCATCAGTCCGGCTCTATTGGAACAGGCGAAGAAGCAGACAGGGATCAGCACCGATACCGATCTCATCGAATTCGCGCTCGCCAATGTGGCGCTCGAGGACGAGTTCAGCAAAGCTTTCACTAAGGTGCGTGGAACGGTCGATCCGTCTCTGAAGCTCGGCTTCTGAGGTGGCCGCCTTCGATTTCGACGCCGCCGTTCGATGGGGCCGTCTCGATCCCGGCCGCACCCTGTCGCGGCGGGACGATGCAGAGCTGCCCTTTATCGGAGATCATCCGGGCGCGGGCCACGGCCTGCTGCTCGACACCTGCGTCTATATCGATGGCTTGCAGGGCCGGGCTCCCGACGCCCTTGGCGAGCTCCTGAATGTCCGAACAGCCAACCATTCGACGGTGGCGATCCAGGAACTGATGCACACGGTCGGCGTGCTCGATCCCGCCGATCCGCGGACCAAGGGCGTCGTCAAGCAGATCGGCGTTCTGCTCGACGCCATGCCGGCACATCGCACCTTCACTCCCGATGCCGACGTGCTGGCGCGGGCCGCGCTGCTTTCGGGCATGTTGTGCCGGCTGCAGGGTTACCAGAAGGATGCGCGGCTTCGCGCCCTTCACGATTGCGTCCTGTTCTTGCAGGCCCAGAACCTCGGCTTCGCGGTACTCACGGCCAATATCGCCGATTTCGATTATCTGCTGCAGCTCGTCCCCGCCGGCCGCGTGCTCTTTTACCGTCGATCCTGAGGTCGTCGAGCCCCACATCAAGCGGTCGCGCCAAGGCTCACAGCGATAGTGAAAGCTGCGGTTTTTCTTCGTCCGATCCGCTGAGCAGCGACGACAGCGTCACGCCCAGCAGCCGGATGCCTTTCGGGGTGGGGAAGGTTGCCTCGAGCAGTCCGTCCGCGAGCTCGCGCAGCTCCTCCTCGCTGCCGATCGGAGCAGGCACGGTTCTACTGCGCGTGATGATCTGGAAGTCCGCATACTTGACCTTCAAGGTCACAGTCCGGCCGGCGAAGCCGCGCTCCTCGCAATAGTGCCAGACCTTGGCGGCCAGTGTCACCAACTTCGCCTTTGCCGGTTCCAGCTCGAACACGTCCGTGGCGAAGGTATCCTCGGCGCCAATCGACTTGCGCGGCCGGTCCGGCTGGACCCGGCGATCATCTATCCCCCGCGAGATGGCGTAGTACCAGGCGCCCGCCTTGCCGAAATGCTCCTGCAGGAAAGGCAACGTCTTGTTGAGTAGGTCGGCGCCGGTCTCGATTCCGAGGCCTTGCATCTTGGCCGCCGTCGCCGGACCGATGCCGTGGAACTTCTTGACCGGCAGCTTGGCCACGAAGTCGGATCCCATGGCCGGCGTGATGACGGCCTGGCCGTTGGGCTTGTTCAAGTCGCTCGCCATCTTCGCGAGGAACTTGCAATAGGAAATTCCCGCCGATGCGTTGAGCCCCGTCACCTCTTTGATCCGGGTCCGGATCACGGTCGCGATCTCGGTCGCGACGCCGAGTTTCTGCTTGTTCTCGGTGACGTCGAGATAGGCCTCGTCCAGCGAGAGCGGTTCGATGAGATCGGTATGCTCGGCGAAGATCTCCCGGATTTGCGCCGACACCGCCCGATAGACCTCGAATCGGGGCGTGACGAAGATCAGTTCGGGGCAGCGGCGCTTGGCCGTCACAGAGGGGAGGGCCGAGCGTACGCCGAAGGCGCGGGCCTCGTAGCTTGCGGCGGCGACGACGCCCCGGGCCGCCGAGCTGCCGACCGCGACCGGCTTGCCGCGCAGCTCGGGATTATCGCGCTGCTCCACCGAGGCATAAAAGGCGTCCATGTCGACATGAATGATCTTGCGGACCCGGGCTTGCGCCGGGTCCGCTCCAGCATCTGTCCGACATGTCGCGCTGCCTTCCATCACCCGACCGCTCACAGATATCCGCACGCAGCATCCCAGATTTTGCCTTGCGCCGACAGGGTTTGGACGATGCGCCAGCCGGGGAACGATTCTCCCCGATTGACTCTTACGCCATTGAGAACAAAAATAGAACATATCAAAACTGGGAGACGAGTGCGCGGGCATGGCCATGTCCTCGAGCAGCCTTGCATTGTCCGAACTTCGGGACCGTATCGCGCGGCTCGGGGGCGGGTCTGCACGCCGGCGCGAGGTCCTGCCCTTCGGCATCCCCGAACTCGACAAGGTGCTGCCGGGAGGAGGGCTGGCGCTCGGCGCGCTGCATGAGGTGGCGGGCGGCGCCAATGGCGCGGTCGACGGCGCCGCGGCCGCCCTGTGGGCCGCCGGAGTCGCCGCCCGGACGCGCGGGCGTGTCCTGTGGTGCGTCACGCGGCAGGATCTGTTCGCGCCATCGCTCGCCCAGGCCGGTCTGCCGCCCGGTCGGGTGATCTTTGTCGAGGCCGGCGACGAGGCCGCGGTCATGGCCTGTTTCGAGGAGGGCCTTCGGCATGGCGGCCTTGGCGCCGTGGTGGCGGAGATCGCGCGCCTGCCGATGACGAGCTCGCGCCGCCTGCAGCTCGCCGCCGAGGCCTCCGGCACGCTCGGCATCGCTATTCGCCGGTGGCGGCGCCAGACCGAAGCCACCGATTTTGGACAACCGACCGCCGCGGTGAGCCGCTGGCGCGTCTCCGCTCTTTCCTCCCGACCATTGCCGGTTCCCGGCGTCGGCCGCCCCCGCTGGCGGCTCGAATTGCTGCGCGTCAGGGCAGGGGAGAGCGCCGACTTTGAAGTGGAAGCCTGTGATGCCAAGGGTCGTCTCGCTCTATCTGCCGACCTGGCCCACCGATCGCCTGCGGCGCACGCTGGGCGTCTCGGCGCCGTCGGCTGATACGCCGATCGTCCTGTTCGGCCGGCAGGGCCGCCGCCGCGAAATCCTCGCCCTCGATGCGGCCGCCCGCAATGCGGGCCTGCGCATCGGCATGCCGGCGAGCAAGGCGCAGGTCCTCGTTCCTGGCCTCGTCAACCTCGAGCTCAATCCGGCCGAGGACGCGGCTGCGCTCGACCGCCTCGCGCTCTGGGCGCTGCGCTATGCACCGATTGTCGCGCCCGATCCGCCCGACGGGCTCATCATCGACACCAGCGGCGCCGATCACCTTCATGGTGGCGAAGAGGCAATGCTGGCGAACCTCGTCTCTCGCATGGAGGCCTCTGGCATCGCGGCCCATGCCGCGATTGCCGATGCCTCGGGCACGGCCCATGCCGCCGCGCGGTTCCTGGCGCGTCCGATCTCCATCATCCCGGCAGGACAGGCGGCGGCTGCGATGCGGGATCTGCCGATCCGGGCACTGCGCCTGCCCATTCCGATCGTCGAGGGGCTTCACGTCCTCGGCTTCGAGCGCATCGGCGACATCGAGGACACGCCGAAAGCCCCGCTGACCCATCGCTTCGGCCCCGAGCTTATGCGCCGCCTCGACCAGGCCATGGGCCGCGCTCCCGAACCCTTCGAGCCGGTCCGGTCGCCCGAACTGATCGAGGTTCGTCGCGCCTTCGGCGAGCCGATCGGCGCTGCAGAAACGATCGCGCGCTACACCGCCAAGCTGGTCGACCAGCTCTGCGCCGCTCTCGAAAAGCAGGGGCTCGGGGCGCGCCGGCTCGACCTGCTGTTTCATCGGGTCGACAACCGGATCGCAGCCATTCGCGTCGGCACAGCGGCGCCGGTGCGCGAAACCGGCCGCCTCACGCGGCTCCTCACCGACCGTATCGAGACCGTAGACCCGGGCTTCGGCATCGAGCTGATGACGCTGACCGCAACACTGGCCGAGCCATTGCGGGACCGGCAGACGATCTCAACGCTGGTCGAGCCGGAGGAGCCGGACATTTCCGATCTCATCGACGTCATCGCCAATCGCCTCGGGGCGAACCGGCTCTATCGCTTCGCCCCGGTCGAAAGCGATGTGCCGGAGCGGTCGGTCAAGCGCGTGGCGCCGAGCGCGCCCGATGACGGCGCGAACTGGCCCGGCGAGTGGCCGCGGCCGTCGCGCCTGCTCTCGCCGCCCGAGCCGATCGAGACCATGGCGCTGCTGCCCGACAACCCCCCGGTCTGGTTCACCTGGCGTGGGGTTCGTCGCCGCGTCGCCCGCGCCGACGGTCCCGAACGCATCTTTGGCGAATGGTGGTTGCGCCAGGCCGAGACGACATCGCTGCGAGATTACTTCCGCGTGGAGGACGAAGGCGGAGAACGCTTTTGGCTCTTCCGCGCCGGCGACGGCGAGGATCCGGCCCCCGGCTCGCACAGATGGTTCCTGCATGGAATCTTCGCATGAGCGGGCCGCGCTATGCCGAGCTGCAGATGACGTCGCACTTCTCGTTTCTGAGGGGCGCGAGCTCCTGCGAGGAGCTGTTCGCGCAAGCCGCGCTGCTCGGCATCGAAGCGCTCGCCGTCGTCGATCGCAACAGCCTTGCCGCCGTGGTCCGCGCGCACGAGGCGGCCAAGGCCACCGGCGTGCGCCTGATCGTCGGGTGCCGCCTCGATCTAGCCGACGGCATGTCGCTACTCGTCTATCCCAAAGACCGGACGGCCTATGGCCGCCTCTGCCGGTTGCTGTCGCTGGGCAAGTCACGCGGCGGCAAGGGACTCTGCCGTCTCGAATGGGCAGATGTCTTCGCCTATGGCGAGGGCATGATCGCCGTCCTCGTGCCCGACATCGCCGACGACACCTGTGCGCTGCAGGTGCGGCGCCTGCGTGAGGCGTTCGGCCGGGATGCCTATCTCGCGCTGACCTTGCGCCGGCGCCCCAATGACCAGTTGCGCCTCCATGAGCTCGCCAACCTGGCGACGCAGATGGGCGTCGCGACCGTCGTGACGAACGACGTTCTATTCCATCATCCCGAGCGCCGGGTGCTGCAGGATGTGGTCACCTGCATCCGCCACAACATCACCATCGATGATGCCGGCTTCAAAAGGGAGCGGCATGTCGACCGCTACCTGAAGTCACCCGATGAGATGCACCGGCTGTTCGGCCGCTATCCCGAGGCCCTGGCACGCACATTGGCAATCGCCGAGCAATGCCGCTTTTCGCTCGACGAGCTCGCCTATCAATACCCTGAAGAAAGGACGATGCCGGGCCTTACCGCCCAGCAGGCCCTCGAGAAGCTGACCTGGGAAGGCGCCAAGCGGCGCTATCCCGAGGGCGTGCCCGACAAGGTGATCGGTCTCATCAAGCACGAGCTCCGCCTAATCGAGACGCTGCAATACGCACCCTACTTTCTGACCGTGAACGCCATCGTGGCCTTCGCGCGGTCGCGCGACATTCTCTGCCAGGGCCGGGGATCGGCCGCCAACTCGGCGGTCTGCTACGTTCTCGGCATCACCAGCATCGATCCCGACCGCAACAATCTGCTGTTCGAGCGCTTCGTCAGCCGGGAGCGTAAAGAGCCGCCCGATATCGATGTCGATTTCGAACACGAGCGGCGCGAGATCGTCATGCAATGGGTCTACGAGACCTACGGTCGCGACCATTCGGCATTGTGCTCGACCGTGGTGCGCTATCATACCAAGGGCGCCGTCCGCGACATCGGCAAGGCGCTCGGCCTGCCCGAGGACGTTACCAAGCTGCTCTCCTCGCAGGTCTGGGGCCATGGCGAGGGCATCGACGAGACCCGTGCTCGCGAACTCAACCTCAATCTCGCCGATCGCCGCCTCACCCTGACGCTCGAGCTGGCGCGCCAGCTCGAAGGCACGCCGCGGCATCTGTCGCAGCATCCCGGCGGGTTCGTGTTGACCCATGATCGGCTCGATGAGCTCGTGCCAATCGAGCCGGCCCGGATGGAAGACCGCCAGGTCATCGAGTGGGACAAGGACGATATCCACATCCTTAAGTTCATGAAGGTCGACGTCCTTGCCCTGGGAATGCTGACCTGCATGAAGCGCAGCTTCGATCTCCTGGCCGAGCACAAGGGCGTGTCGCTCGACCTCGCCACGATTCCGGCCGAGGATCCGGCGACCTACGCGATGATCCGCAAGGCCGACACGGTCGGGGTCTTCCAGATCGAGAGCCGGGCACAGATGTCGATGCTGCCGCGGATCAAGCCGAGGACGTTCTACGACCTCGTCGTCGAAGTGGCGATCGTCCGGCCTGGTCCGATCCAGGGCGATATGGTGCATCCCTATCTGCGCCGGCGCGAGGGCAAGGAGCCGGTCGAGTTTCCGACGCCCGAGCTCGAACAGGTCCTGGGCAAGACCTTGGGCGTTCCGCTGTTCCAGGAGCAGGCGATGCAGGTCGCCATGGTCTGTGCCGGCTTTTCCGCCGGCGAGGCCGACCAGCTGCGCCGGGCCATGGCGACCTTCAAGCACACAGGCGGCGTTTCGAAGTTCCGCGACAAGCTCATCGGGGGCATGATCGCCAACGGCTACACGCCTGACTTTGCCGCCAATACCTTCAAGCAGCTCGAGGGCTTTGGCAGCTACGGCTTCCCCGAAAGTCACGCCGCCTCTTTCGCCCTCATCGCCTACGCCTCATCCTGGATGAAGTGCCATCATCCCGATGTGTTCTGCGCGGCCATCCTCAATTCGCAGCCCATGGGGTTCTACCTGCCGGCGCAGCTCGTGCGCGACGCGGTCAGCCACGGCGTCGAGATCCGACCCGTCTGCATCAATCAGAGCCGCTGGGATTGCACGCTCGAACCTGCGGGAGATGACGGGCGCTTCGCGGTGCGCCTCGGCATGCGCCTGGTGAAAGGCCTCGCCAATGACCAGGCGGGCGCCATCATCGCAGCGCGCGCCGACCAGCCATTCTCGACCGTCGACGATCTCTGGCATCGCGCCGGCGTACCCGCCGCGTCGCTGGTGCAACTCGCCGAAGCCGATGCCTTCCTTCCGTCGCTCGGCCTGGCGCGTCGCGAAGCGCTCTGGGCACTCAAGGGTCTGCACGATGATCCGCTGCCGCTGTTCGCCGCAGCCTCGGAGCGCGAGCGGCGCACCATCGTCGAGCGGATCGAACCGAGTGTCACGTTGCGCCCGATGGTTGCGGGCCGCGAAGTGGTCGAGGACTATGGCCATGTCGGCCTGACCCTCAGGCACCATCCGCTGGCTTTCCTGCGCGCCGGGCTGAGCCGGCGCCGCATCGTCACCTGTGCCGAGGCCATGGCGGCGCGAGACGGCCGCTGGCTCGAGGCCGCGGGCCTCGTGCTCGTCCGGCAGCGACCCGGATCGGCCAAGGGCGTGATGTTCGTCACCATGGAGGACGAGTCCGGCGCGGCCAACATCGTCGTCTGGGTCAAGGTATTCGAGAAGTTCCGGCGCACCATGTTGTCGGCATCGATGCTGGCCGTGCGCGGCCGCATCCAGCGGGAGGGCGACGTCGTTCATCTTGTCGCCAACACCGTCACCGATCTCTCGGCCGAGCTCGCCAGCGTCGGCAACCGTGACATGGCCTTTCCGCTGCCGCATGGGCGGGGCGACGAAGCCCATCATGGCGGCCCGGGTCTCGATCCGCGCAGCCTGCCCAAGGGGTTCCGACCGCGCGACCTGGTCGATCCCACGCTCAAGGTCAAGCCGATCCAGATCAAGACGCGGGATTTCCGGTGATGGCGAGTGCTTCCAACAGGCGACGGCTCTGCGTACCTATGCCGAGGGCGTCCAGGCTGGCCCAAGCACAACCACGGAATTCTCGACATCGGGCGCCTCGCGCCAGCGCAGAGATCCGCCAACGGTAATTCCATCGACATGCCTGACGTCGCTGAACCGATAAAAGCCCTGCGCGAGATGCTCCACTCGGCCTCGCCGAACCGAACTCAGCCCCCAGTCGTTCCAGAACGTCTCGGTCCGAACCGCCAGATTGATCGCGCCCAACTGGCGCACGCTGGGATAGGCGATCGTCGACACGGCGGGTAGCCTGGCGAAAATGCTCATCGCCACATAGGACGACAATCCGTAGTCGTTTTCACGGTTCGTCAGGCATTGCAGCAGGAATGAATCGGTGATCAGCAAAGCCTTGGCTTCATCCGGGCCGCACGCGTTGAGCAGACCAGACAGATGATGCGACGCATCTCCGGCGAGGAAGCCTCGGCCGGTGCGCTGAACCTGCAAGAGCTCCCCGACCGGTGCAATCCGGACGCGACGCTCGTCATGGATGACGAACTCGGCGAGCATCATGCTGTGAGTGCTCGAGGCACCGTCCGGCGCGTGATGCAGCACCTCTTGGAACGCCGTATCCGGCCGATCGGCCAGATAAAGGACCTGAAAACCGGCCGGGTTGGCACGGCCGATTCTGGCCGGTACGCCCTTGCGCCAGATTACCTCATCCACCGTCGCAGGAATCTCTTCGGCGCCCAGCAGCCGAGCGCGGCGGAAACGCCATCCCGCCCCCCAATCCATGGAGACAATGGGATGAGCGGCTATCAGCCGATCAAGAAGGGCTTGTCTTTGCGGTTCGGTCAGCGATGCGAAACCGGCAAGCGCCGGCACGAGCTCGCGCAAGGGAATGGGAGGATGTGCCTGCGTGAGCGTGGGCGGCATAGGGGGTCTCTCGATACTGCCGGCTCACTCAGCACCCGTATCGGGCTTGGTGCCGAGGTGCGACGCCGAACTGAAGGTGTATTCGCCGCCGAAATTCAGTCGAGGCGCTTCGACCCTGAGATCGGAATTCGGATAGCGTCGCCGCAACTCCTCGCCAACGGCAAAGCAGAAACCTGGCTCGTCATTGGGGACATGGTACACGCCGCGGGCCTTCAACATGCTTTCGACGCTATCCGCCTTGTGACGCACTTCGAGCTCTCTTTTTTTCGACACGACTACTCCTTTTTCCAAGCCGGGACGCCGTAGAAGAAACCGATTGCCGGCGCGCCCAGCTGCCATTCGTTGTCTCTATGGCCGCAAAGTGTAACAAGACGGCCCCCTCTGTTACTGGAGATCGCAACTGAACACAAAGCGACGCGCATTGGTGCTTGCCGGCGGCGGGTACGTTGCCAGTTCCTGGGAGCTTGGCCTCCTGACGGGCATGATCGACAGCGGTCTCGATGTCCGCAATGCCGACCTGTTCGTGGGGACGTCCGCAGGCGCCAGAGTGGCGCTCGATCTGACGAGCGGCAGAGATCTCGAAGAGACATACCAGCAACGAGCAGAATCGGCCGGTCCGCCTGTGCGACCACCTGACGGACCCTCACCCGCGCCCGATTGGGTCCGGATCAAGGCCGGCGTGGACCATGCCAAGCAACTTGGAGGCAGTTCTTCCGACGTTCTGCGACGATATGGAGAACTCGCTTTGTCGGTCGCGGTGGCGGGGACGGCTCGGCGCGAAACCGTCGCCGCTCAGCTTCCGTTGCTGGCATGGCCCGAACAGCGCGTGCTCATCACGGCCGTGAATGCAGACACCGGGGAAAGGCGCGCCTTCGACCGCGAGAGCGGCATCCCTCTGGTCGACGCCGTGATTGCCACTACGGCATCCTTCGGCGCGACACCCATCGTCTTCGGCGGCCATCCCTACATCGATGGCGGATACTATTCAGGCGACAATTCAGATCTGGCTATCGGCCACGAACGCGTGCTGATCCTCTCGCTTCGCGCGCCGCCCCAGGCGATGCGCCTGGTGTCCCTTGAATCGGCCATCGAAGCGCTGCGGGCATCCGGCTCTCAGGTGGAAGTCATCCATCCCGATGAAGAGACGATGGCCGCACTCATGCCGACCGGCGGTCAAATGAATCCGGCATCTGGCGGACCCTCTGCGATTGCGGGACGCTTGCAGGGACGACGCGCCGCACGCGGAGGTCTTGCTTCATTCTGGCGCTAGACGAGCCGCGCGCGCGAACCGGAACACCGACCACTTCGCGGTGATCGCCGGCAGCTTGCAATTCTACTTCGCGCCCTCGCGCACCATCTCGACATCGAGCGACCCCTCGGGGAGCGGTCGCAGCAGCTCGGCCTGCGGCTTGGTCAGATGGAGCCAGGCCGCCCAATCCTCCGGCTTCAGCACCACCACCTGTCGATCATGGTACGGCGCGATGTCGGGACCCGGCGACGTCGTCAGCATGGTGAAGCTGACCGGATAATTGCCCTCGGCCTCGCGCCAGAGTCCCGCAATCGCCAGGAATGGCGCGCTGCTCAGCGCGAACCGATATTGGGTCTTGGGGTATTTCGTGCCGACATATTCGAAAAATCCCGAGGCCGGGATGAGACACCGGCCACTCTTCGAAAAGTCGCGGCCTTCCGACCGGAAGTTGAACACCGGTCCGCCCTTCGGCCGACCTGGAGGAAAGCTGAAGTTCATTTGCGCAAGTTCGACGCCGTTGCCGGCGGCGCGCATCACCGGCGCCATGTCGTTGATGCGGACCATGTCCGATTGCGGCAGGTCGAGCTCGGTCTGCTGGGTGGGAATCCCCAGTTCGAGGTCCTGCATCATCTGGGTATACTCGACCCAGCGGACATGTTGTTCGTAGGCGTTGCACATGTCGACACTGTGCCACGACATGCGACCGTTTTCGAGCTTCGCGGGGACAACTCTTCCGACGACCGCCCGGCCTTCCTGCTATTCCGATTTCAAATAGGACCTGCGCCACCCCAACGGACGCACCCGCGTGGCGACCGCCGCCATGATCGGATCGCTGAGGTCCTTCTCGACGACCTCCATTCTGTCGGTCGCGGCCACGGCAAAACGCGGCCCTCCCGCACTCTCGATTGCCGTCCGCAGCCGGGCCACGAGGGCTTCCGGCCCGGTCGGTGTCGACAACGCGACCCGATGGATCGGCCGCTGCACGTCATCAACATCGACAATGGCGTGGTAGGACCCTGACGTCGCATAGTCCTCCCAGCGCAGACCTCGAACGCGCTGCAAGGGAAAGCTGTCGCCACGCGGCAGGGTGATGGTTCCCGCATCATAATCGACCCGCACACCGCATTGCCTCAAGGCGCTATCGCACAGGATCGGCCGTTCGCGATAGGCGCGCATCGCACCGATGACCCACCTCAACCCGAGCCAGGCAACGACGCATCCAGCCGGCCACACCCACCAGGGCTGACTCAGATAGGTCGCAACGATATCGTTCCAGTCAAAGCTTATCGAATCCCTATCCGTCACCAACCGGCACGTTCGGCCGGATGATCATCGTGTTCGTAAAATATTGCGCTCGCGAGCATAGTAACCTCAACTTGACGTGCGGGCGAGGTTCTGGGGCGGCCTCCTGCAGAGCCGGGGTGTCGGCAAAGCCGAAGCCCCGAAATCGGGTCTTCGCCTGACGGCATCCATCCCTGCCGCGGGTGGTGGCGCGTCCGGTGCAACGGGGGAGCGTCATGTTTGCTGCGATCAGCAGATGGATGGAGCGCCGGCGGACGATCCGCCGCCGCTGGCAGGAAGACGCCCGCGCGCTCGTCGTAGCCGACGAGCTCCATGCCTATTACGAGGCACACCGGCGCGCTGCCCGCGCCCGGCGGCGCGGCGATCGCGCCGAGTTCTATCACTGGGCCAAGGTCGCCGCCGAAATCGCCCGGATCGCCCCGCGTGCGCAGATGGACATCGAGGCTGTACGCGCCATCGTCGCCCAAGAGGAGCGTCGAACCGGCTGACGCCGTGGCTGATGCCGCTTGCGCGCCGCGGCCGGCAAGGGAAGCTCACGCCGCCGCCTGTCCTTGCACCCCGGCATAAACGCCGGGTTGCCGGCGGCGCCCTTGCCCGCCTTGCTCTTCGCGGCCTCCGGTTCTGTCCCCTAGAAGTGGGCGGACAGTGAACATGGGAGCGCGACAGGGTGCGCGGGGATGAAGATGGAAAAAGCAGAGCTGGAAGAGCTGAAGGACAAGGTGCCCTGCGCCGCGGTGCTCGAGCATCTGGGCTTCGCCCTCGATGTCAGGGAAAGCACGCGCAAGGCGATGAAGTATCGCCGCGATGCCGAGATCATCATCGTCATCCATGCGGGCAGGGGCTGGTTCGATCCGCTCTCGGACCGCAAGGGCGACGTCTTCCGCCTTGTCGAGTATCTTGAGGGCGAGCCTTTCGCCGAAGCGATGCACACCGTAGCCGACCTCGTCGGCTTCGTCCCCACCGAGCCCGCCTGGCAGCGGCCATCGCGCGACCACGATCCGGACGTTTCCATTGCCGAACGCTGGCAGGCGCGGCGGCGGCCGTGGCGCGGCTCGTCGACCTGGCACTATCTGCGCGACATCCGCCGCCTGCCCGAATCTGTCATTCGGGCCGTGATCGCCGCCGATGCGTTGCGGGAGGGACCGCATGCCAGCATGTGGGCGGCCCACACCGATGCCGGGGGCGCCGTCACCGGCTGGGAGGAACGCGGCCCGGACTGGCGCGGCTTCGCCACCGGCGGCAGCAAGATCCTGTTTCGGCTCGGCTCTCTCGACGCGCCGCGCCTCTGCGTCACCGAGGCGGCGATCGACGCCATGAGCCTTGCCGCCATCGAGGAGCTACACCCCAATACGCTCTATCTCAGCACCGGTGGTGGCTGGTCGCCGGCAACGGCCGAGGCGATCCATGCGCTTGCTGCGCGGCCCGGCGTCCACCTCGTCGCGGCTACCGACAACAACGCGCAGGGCGACACCTTTGCCGGCAGGTTGGTGGCTATGGCCGATGAGGCCGGATGCACGGCAGAGCGGCTGCGTCCGGTGACCGGCGACTGGAACGCCGATCTGCAGGGGGAAGCAGAGAAGGGAATGAGGAGGACAGAACGGCTGCCGCATGCCCGCCGGCAGCGTCAAGGGTGAAGCTTCGCCCGGCTGACGCCGGCCCTTGACCCGGCCGGACGGAGAGGCGGCCGCGGGGGAGGGGTCCGGAAGGGCCGAAGAAGATGGTGATCCGCAAGGGATGAACCGCGCTCCGGCCCCGGCAAGAGGCCGAGGAGCCCCGCCATGTCCACCTCTATCCGCAAGATCTACTTCGGCGTCGCCGATCGCCGGCAGATGTTCCGTCTGTTCGACCGCCACGCCCAGCGGCCCAATCGCTGGCAGAGCGACGACAGCGCGCTGTTCGCCGGCGAATGGTTCGAGATCGGCCGTGCCGAACACGACTATATGCTCGACCTCTTGCCGCCGCTGTGGATGCGCGGCGAGATGTTCGCGCTGCGCGAGTTTCTGATCGAGAGCGTCACCAGCGTGTTCTACACGCTCAGGATCGACGGCAGGACGCGCTACTTCCACGCCTATTGCGACCTGGCGCAGGCCCGCGCGCCGGTCGAGATGCGCGACGCCATCGTCGAGCGTGAGTCCTGGCCGGTGAAGGCGATGACGCGCGAGGAGCGGCTCGAGCATGTCTGGAGCGCCACCCATGACGAATATCGCGGCTATGCCGGTGAGCGCTTCCTGCCCGAGCTCCGCGGCAAGCGCACCATCCTGGTCTATGGGCTCGGGTGCACCGAACTCAAGCTGCTGGAAGACCTGACCGACGACGAGATCGCGGCCAAGCTGCCGGTGCATCTGCGACACCTGCCCGTCAAGACCGCGGCGTGAGGGGGCGGCTGTGTTCACCTTCCCCATCGTGGCGGTGCGCAAGGTCATCGACCGCGGCATCGCCGACGCTGCCACCAATAGTGGCTTCCGCAATCCCTACTATGGCACACGTCCCGGCGAGGGCGAGAAACCCGGCCTCTGGCTGGTCGGCGACGAGGGCGTCTACATCATGTCCAACGGCAAGCTCGCCGAAGGGCAGCGCGCGCTCGTCATCTACGCCGAGCAATGCCACCCCAAGGGCGATATCGACTGGTGGGACTACAAACGCCGCCATTTCGGGGCCGATGACGGCATCGAGTACATCGCGGCCGAACAGCTGCTCCCTTTGTTCGATCGCAACCTGCGCGCGACCCACCTCAACATCGTGCTCACCGAGACCGAGATAGCGTTCTCGCTGATCACCCGCTGACCGTCCAACCCCGCCGCGCTGTCCACCCGGGCCGACCTCTCCGGCCGCGGGTTCGCGCGCGCCTTCCCTTCCAGGAGATTGACAATGTCCAACGACGACCCTTTTACGCTCGACCTGTTCAACACCACGACGCTGTCATCCGGTCTCGGTCTCGGCGTCACTGCTTTCGGCAGCGACTTCGGCGCCGACGACCAGGAAGCCGACCCGCAGTCCTCCGCGTTGGCGCCGCAGCAGACGCCCACCAGCGTATCGCCCAAATTCCATCCCGGCCGCGGCGGCGCCGTCGCCGCGCAGTGCCAGAACTTCGTTCTTGAAGGGACTCGCGCACTCGCCAAGAGCTGGAAGCAGTGGGCGCTCGACAATCTCGACGCCATCCGGCTCGCCGCCCAGATCGAGGCCGAGGATCGACCGGCGACAGCGGAGGAACAGGCGAGGCTCATCCGCTTCACCGGTTTCGGCGCGTCGGACCTCGCCAATGCCGTGTTCCGGCGGTCGGGCGAAGACGGGTTCCGCGCCGGCTGGCATGAGATCGGTACGGCGCTCGAGGAGACGGTGTCCGACGCGGACTACGCCTCGCTAGCGCGCTGCACGCAGTACGCCCACTTCACACCCGAGTTCATCGTCCGGGCCATGTGGTCGGCGCTGCAGCGTCTCGGCTGGCGCGGGGGCAGGGTGCTGGAACCCGGCATCGGCACCGGGCTGTTTCCGGCGCTGGTGCCCGAGGACCTGCGCGACAAGGTTCATGTCACCGGCATCGAACTCGACCCGGTGACCGCCCGCATCGCGCGCCTGCTGCAGCCGCGGGCGCGCATTCTCAATGCCGACTTCGCCCGCACCGACCTGCCGGCCAACTTCGATCTCGCCGTCGGCAATCCGCCGTTCTCCGATCGCACGGTCCGCTCGGACCGCGCCTATCGGTCGATGGGTCTGCGCCTGCACGACTATTTCATCGCCCGCTCGGTCGATCTGCTGAAGCCCGGGGCGCTCGCCGCTTTCGTCACCAGCTCAGGCACCATGGACAAGACCGACGGCTCGGCGCGTGAGCATATCGCCAGGTCGGCCGATCTCGTCGCCGCGATCCGCCTGCCGGAGGGCAGTTTCCGCAACGATGCCGGTACCGATGTCGTCGTCGACATCCTGTTCCTGCGCAAGCGCAAAGCCGGGGAGCCTGAGGGCGACGTGACCTGGCTCGACCTTGACGAGGTTCGCCCGGCCGATGGCGAGGATGGTGCGATCCGCGTCAACCGCTGGTTCGCCCGTCATCCCGATTTCGTGCTCGGCACCCATGCCACCACCTCCGGTCCGTTCGGCGAGACCTACACCTGCCTGCCGCATCCGGGCGCGGATCTCGAGCAGTCGCTGTCGCGCGCAATCTCCCTGCTTCCGCAAGCCCTCTATGACGGCGAACCGGAAGCGATCGACCTCGACGTCGACGCCGCTATCGACCACGTCGATGACGATGGCTGTGATGGAATGACCATCCGCGAGGGCAGCTTCTTCATTGGCAAAAACACTGCGCTGATGCAGATGGTCGACGGCGCGCCCGTCACCATCTCCGTGCGCAAGGGCCGCAGCGCCGACGGCGTGCCGGAAAAACACGCCCACATCGTCCGCAAGCTGATTCCGATCCGCGATGCGGTGCGCGAGGTGCTGAAGGCCCAGGAGCTCGACCGACCCTGGAAGCCGGCGCAGGTCAAGCTGCGCATCGCCTGGTCGAACTTCGTGCGGGCCTTCGGGCCGATCAACACCACCGTCGTCTCGACGACCGAGGATCCCGAGACCGGGGAGGTGCGCGAGACCCATCGCCGGCCAAACCTGCAACCCTTCCTCGACGACCCCGACTGCTGGCTGGTCGCCTCGATCGAGGATTATGATCTCGAAAGCGATACGGCCCGGCCCGGCCCGATCTTTACCGAGCGCGTCATCGCGCCACCCTCTGCGCCGATCATCAACTCCCCGGCCGATGCCCTGGCCGTGGTGCTCAACGAGCGCGGCTATGTGGACATCGACCACATCGCCGAGCTGCTGCATGTCGACGCCGAGATCGTCATCGCGGATCTCGGCGACTCCATTTTCCGCGATCCCGAGACAGGGGCGTGGCAGACCGACGACGCCTATCTCTCCGGCCAGGTCCGCGACAAGCTCAAGGCCGCCGAGGCCGCCGCTGCTCTCGATCCGGGCTTCGAGCGCAACGTCCGTGCCCTCGTCGCGGTGCAGCCGGCCGATCTGGGGCCTTCCGACATCACCGCCCGCCTCGGCGCTCCATGGATTCCGGCCGCCGACGTAGTCGCCTTCGTCAAAGAGACGATGGGCGCCGACATCCGCATCCACCACATGCCCGAACTGGCATCGTGGACGGTGGAGGCGCGGCAGCTTGGCTACATCGCGGCCGGCACGTCCGAATGGGGCACTGACCGCCGCCACGCCGGCGAGCTGATCGCCGATGCGCTCAACAGCCGGGTGCCGCAGATCTTCGACATCATCAAGGAGGGCGACAGCGAACGGCGCGTGCTCAATGTCGTCGACACCGAGGCCGCCAAGGAAAAGCTGACCAAGATCAAAACGGCGTTCCAGACCTGGATCTGGTCCGATCCCGATCGCACCGACCGGCTGGCGCGGGTCTATAACGACCGCTTCAACAACATCGCCCCACGAAAATTCAACGGGGACCATCTGCAGCTTCCGGGCGCCTCTGGCGCCTTTTCTCTTTATGGGCACCAGAAGCGCGGCATCTGGCGCATCATCTCGGCCGGGGCCACCTACCTCGCTCATGCCGTCGGCGCCGGCAAGACCATGACCATCGCCGCCGCGATCATGGAGCAGAAGCGGCTCGGCCTCATCGCCAAGGCCATGCTGGTCGTTCCCGGCCACTGCCTGGCGCAGGCGGCTCGTGAGTTCCTCGCCCTCTATCCGACCGCCCGCATCCTCGTCGCCGACGAGACCAATTTCAGCAAGGACAAGCGGCATCGCTTTCTCAGCCGGGCGGCGACCGCGACCTGGGACGCCATCATCATCACCCATTCCGCCTTCCGGTTCATCTCGGTGCCCTCGGCCTTCGAACAACAGATGATCCAGGACGAGGTCGAGCTCTACGAGACGCTGCTGACCAAGGTCGAAAGCGGTGATCGCGTCTCGCGCAAGCGCCTTGAGCGACTGAAGGAGGGTCTCAAGGAACGGCTGGAGGCGCTCGCCACCCGCAAGGATGACCTGCTGACAATCTCGGAGATCGGCGTGGACCAGATCATCGTCGACGAGGCGCAGGAGTTCAGGAAGCTTTCGTTCGCGACGAACATGTCGACCTTGAAGGGGATCGATCCGAACGGCTCGCAGCGCGCCTGGGACCTCTATGTGAAGTCCCGCTTCATCGAAAGGAAAAATCCCGCCAGGGCGCTCATCCTGGCTTCGGGCACGCCGATCACCAACACACTGGGCGAGATGTTCTCGGTGCAGCGCTACCTCGGCTACACTGCGCTGTCAGTGCGTGGCTTGCACGAATTCGACGCCTGGGCCTCGACTTTCGGCGACGTCACCACCGAGCTCGAACTGCAGCCCAACGGCAAATACAAGCCGGTGACGCGCTTCGCGACCTTCGTCAACGTCCCCGAGCTCATCGCCATGTTCCGCTCCTTCGCGGACGTGGTGATGCCGGAGGATCTGCGCCAATACGTCAAGGTGCCGGCGCTCTCGACCGGCAGTCGCCAGATCAGGACGTCAAAGCCCTCGCCTGCCTTCAAGCTCTATCAGGTCCTGCTCGATCAACGCATCAAGGCAATCGAGCAGCGGGAGGGGCCGCCCGAGCCGGGCGACGATATCCTGCTCTCGGTCATTACCGATGGCCGTCACGCGGCGATCGATTTGCGCCTCGTCGAGCCGGACAATGACAATGAGCCGGACAATAAGCTCAACGACCTCGTCGGCAATGCCTATCGTATCTGGCAAGAGACGGGCGACAGCGCCTATGTCCGCCCGGACGGCAAGCCGTTCGAGATGACCGGCGCCGCGCAGATGATCTTCTCCGATCTCGGCACGATCAATGTCGAGAAGACGCGGGGCTTCTCGGCCTATCGCTGGATATGCGACGAGCTGGTGCGGCTCGGCGTGCCGGCATCCGAGATCGCCTTCATGCAGGATTTCAAGAAGTCGGAGGCCAAGCAGCGGCTGTTCGGTGATGTGCGGGCCGGCAAGGTCCGCTTCCTCATCGGCTCCTCCGACACGATGGGCACCGGCGTCAATGCCCAGCTCCGGCTCAAGGCGCTGCACCATCTCGACGTGCCATGGCTCCCCTCGCAGATCGAGCAGCGCGAAGGTCGCATCCTGCGGCAGGGCAACCAGCACGATGTCGTCGACATCTTCGCCTATGCCACCGAGGGCTCGATGGACGCGCAGATGTGGCAGAACAATGAGCGTAAGGCTCGCTTCATCGCCGCGGCGCTGTCGGGCGACACCTCGGTGCGCAGGCTCGAGGACCTCGGCGAGGGGCAGGCCAACCAGTTCGCCATGGCGAAGGCCATTGCCTCGGGCGATCCCCGCCTGATGCAGAAGGCGGGCCTCGAAGCGGACATCGCCCGGCTCGAACGGCTGCGCTCTGCCCATCAGGATGACCAGTTCGCCATCCGCCGTCAGGTCCGCGATGCCGAGCGCGATATCGAATATTCGACGCGCCGGATCAGCGAGATCGGCCAGGATCTTGCGCACCTTGTTCCGACGACGGGCGATGCCTTCCGCATTAAGGTTGGCGAGGCGACGTTGACCGAGCGCAAGCTCGCCGGCCGCGCCCTGATGACCGAGATCCTCACCCTGGTGCAGATTCAGCAGGCCGGCGACCTCAGCATCGCCAGCATAGGCGGGTTTGACCTGGAATATTCCGGCGAACGCTTCGGCCAGGATAGCTATCGCTACACCACTATGCTGCTGCGCACCGGCGCGAAAACGGAAATCGAGCTGCCCGTCACCGCCACGCCACTTGGTGCGATCGCCAAGCTTGAGCACGTCCTGGCCACCCTCGACGAAGAGCAGGAGCGCGCCCGCCACCGGCTCGCCGAGGCCGAGCGCCGGCTTGCGGCCTATCGCTCGCGCGAGGGCGGTGCCTTCGCGTTCTCAGACGAGCTCGGCGACAAGCGCCGGCAGCTCGCCGAGATCGAAGAGTCGCTGTCGCATGACATCGACGGCATTCGTCCCGCTGAAGAGCAGGCGGCATAGCCCTGCGCCCATGCTCCCGCGGGCCGATTCCCAGCAAATGGGAGCGGCGTTAAAGGAAGTAGGAGAATGGAAAGGCAAAAGAGGACCGTTCGCAGAGCGGGCGGTCCGCCGACGCTGACGCTCAATCGCGCCCGTCGCCATCCCGGCCCGTCATCCTGCGCAGGGCTGAAGGAGCCCCGCTCATCCAGCCGGGCAGGGATGCTCGGCCGCAATTGCACCGGCCCGCCCGCTCCGCGGGCCGGAGGGGGTCTTCGGAAAGAAGACGGAAAGGACCGGCGATGGGCCGCGTCCGCAACCCCTCCAAGGAGCATTCCCATGGAACTGAAGTTTGTCGATCCGCGCTCGCTCAAGGACAATCCCGACAAGGCGCGCCGCTCGAAGTCCAGTCCGCAGGCCGACGCGCTGCTGCTGGCGACGATCAAGGCCATCGGCGTTGTCGAACCGCTGATCGTCTTCGCCGAGGCCGATGGCGGCAACGGTTTCGTCATCGATCAGGGTCATCGCCGCGCCAAGCAGGCGATCATCGCCGGCCTCGAAGAGATCGCCGTTCTTGTCGTACCTCGCGCCGAGGATGGCGGCGCCATGCGCTCGCTGGCGACCTCGATCACGCACGAGCAGCTCAACCCGGTCGATCTGTGGCGGGCCATCGAGCGTCTCGTCGCACTGAACTGGACCGAAGAGTCCATTGCCATCGCCCTCGCGCAGTCGGTGCGCCAGATCAAGAAGCTGCGCCTCCTCGCCAATGTGCTGCCGGCCATGCTCGACGCCATGGCCAAGGGCGATATGCCGAACGAGCAGCAGCTCCGCACCATCGCGGCCGCCTCGCTCGACGAGCAGAAGGAAGTCTGGAAGGCCAACAAGCCCAGCAAGGGCGATCCGCAGGTGTCGTGGTGGACCGTCGCCAACGGCCTGACCAAGCGGCGTATGTATGCGCGCGACGCCAGCTTCGGCGACGAGCTGGCTCGGGCCTACGGCATCGCCTGGGTCGAGGATCTGTTCGCACCAGCCGACCAGGACAGCCGGTACACCACCGATGTCGAGGCGTTCCTCGGCGCGCAGCAGGAGTGGATGACGCAGAACCTGCCCAAGAAGGGCGTCATCACCGAGTCGACCGCCTACGGCGAGGTGAAGCTGCCGCCCAAGGCCGAGCGCGTCTATGGCACCCCCAAGAAGTCGGACCACACCGCGATGTATCTCGATCGCGAGGGCAAGGTGAAGACGGTCCACTTCCGGATGCCCGAGGTCAAGAAGAAGGGCAAGGCGGCGGACACCGCCGCCGAGGAGGCGATCATCATGCCGAAGTCGCGTCCCGATGTGACCCGCAAGGGCATCGAGATGATCGGCGACATCCGCACCGATGCTCTCCATGAGGCGCTGGGCCAAGCGCCCATCGAGGACGACACGCTGCTCGCATTGCTGGTTCTGGCCTTCGCCGGCCAGAACGTGCGGGTGGATTCCGGCGCCGGTGGCGATCATGGGTTCGGCCGCCGCATGCCGCGGCACGCCGCGACCCTCTTCGATGCCGAGGGCAAGTTCGCCTTCGACGCCGACACCCTGCGCATTGCCGCCCGGAGCGTGCTGATCGATGCGCTCTCGTGCCGCGAAGGCATGAGCAAGTCGGGCGTGGTGGCTCTCGTCGCCGGCTCCGCGATCGGCGCGGACGGCTTCCTCACCAATATGGGCACCGAGGACTTCCTCTCCTGCCTGTCGCGTCCGGCACTCGAAGGCTCCTGCGCCGACACCCCGGTGCTGCCGCGGGCGCGGGTGAAGGACACGCGTGCCGCGCTCGTCGAGCACTTCAAGGAGGGCCACTTCGTCCACCCGGCCGCGCTGTTCGCTCCCGATGCGACCAGCCTGACCGAATGGCTGGCGAAGAGCGCCGTCACCGAAGCCGACGAAGACGAGTCGCCTGAGGGCGAGGACCTCGATGGCGAGGGCCAGGTGATCGACGGCGACCCCGCCGACGAGTTCGAGGAAGGTTTCCGCGACGCCGCCGAATAGGCCGCGTCACCGTTTCGATCGCTCTGCTGCCGCCGGGTTCGCCCGGCGGCGGTTTCGTTTTCCGCCTCATCAAGAGTGGAGGACAAGCATGTCCGCACATACGATCTTCGAGCACGCGCCGCTTGGTGCCATCGTCGCCTGGTCCGACGCCACCCCGCGGCCGCCGGAGCGGCACCGCCGAAAGTTCGACGCCTGGAAGACCAACAACAGCCAGGGGCGGCTGGTCCGCAAGCAGGGCGCGCTTGGCGACGGCCTCTCGGACCCGCATGCGAGCTTCACGTTGCACGAGGCCGACTATGGCGCCGGCGGTGTCATCGCCATCCGCGTGCATCGGACCTTCTCGCTCACATCCAGTCTGCGCTTCACGATCGTCGAGCGCCCGGCTGTGGGATCGGTGCGCGTATTCGACCGCACCGGCGACCATGCGGAACTTGTTCATCTCGCACAACACCGCGCTGCGGCGGAGCACTGGCTGTCGGAGCACGGCTATCCCAACGCCGTGCTCGAGGAGGTTTCGCCCGATGAGGCCGCTGCCGCTGCCGTCGAGGGGAGGGTCGCCGCATGAGCCCGCGTCAGATTCCCGCTCCATCGGCAGTCTCGGACGTGCCCCGGGCTTTGTTCGGCCTCAGCGGCGACGTGATTCTGGTCGCGCTTGTCGACGACAATGCCTACGCCATGATGCCGGGCCGCAACGGCAAGCACTATTTCGCAAGCGGCTGGCGCATTGCCCGGCCGATGGCGGAATGGACCCGGTCCGACTTCTACGGCCATGGCGGTGACCTCGCCGACGAGAGCGCCTTTCGGTCCAAAGTACTGGAGCACGCCCAGCACGTTGAGGAGAGCCGTCGGCTCGGCCGCCGCGCCCTTGCCGGTGGTGCACACACGCCTTGGGGACCCTCACAGGGCGGCGCGCTCTATGCCGAGGGCGTCACTTCGCATTCGACCGCCGGTCACGGCGGCTTCAAACTGTCGGCCGACCGGAACCGTAAGGTCCACCCGATGCTGCGCGCGGCCGGCGGATGGTACGAAGAGGACGAATGCTGGGCCATCGTCGCCTTCACCTTCCCCCATCTCTTCACCGCGCTCGAGCGTCGCTATGCCGAGCAGACCATCAAGGACTCCTGGCCGGATGCGTGGGAGTCGATTTCCGGCTCGATACTTGCCCCTGGCGAATCCCGCAGGAAAGACCAGCGGGCCTTCGAGACGGCGCACGCCAACGACTGGATCGTCGTTTCAGCGATCACCTCAGAGCAGCAACACGGCTTCGTCGAGTGCATCGCGACGCCCGGTGGCAAGCGTGGTCTGGGCACAGAAGAGCGTCGCTTCCTCGTTCCTGCCGCCGAGTACGACATCGGCAGGTTCGGCTTCGGCATCGATCCCGACCGTCACATGGTCTACGCTGGACCCTCCAGTTTCGTCGGCTGGCGGGGCAGGGGCTCGCCATGACCCTCGCGCCCGAGCTCAGCCGAGACCTTTCCCGCCTGGAAGACGCGCGCCGGCAAACACAGCGGCAACTGGATCTCGTCGACCGGCAGATCACGCGCCGCATGACCGCGCTGATCCCTGGCCTGCTCCCCAGACGGAGCCACTATCGTCGCGGCAAGGCGCCCGATCCCGGCGCGTTCCTCGCGAGCTATCGCGCCCAACTTGCCGCCCTGACCGCCGAGCGGCAGCCTGAGATCGACGCCCTGTCGCGTACGCTGGCGCGGCAGGAGCAGGCGATAGCCCGATTCCTCGACTGCCACGGCGAAGCCGCCGATAGCACAGGCAGGTCCAGCGATGCCGCCGTCGGCCGTGGCCTAGGCAATCCTGATGATATCATTCGCCGCGTAGGGGACAGAGCGACCCTCGGGTGATCACGGCACTGGAAGCGGGCCACGATGTCCGAGCGATGAGTTGGAAGATGGTCATCATCACCTGTCGTTCCGTTCCCATGTCGAGATCGAGGCCGTGCCGGTCCTCCCTCGGGCTTCAGGCGGTCCTGAACCGGCGGCCGTTCATTTCAAGGTCGCGTTCCGCGCCGCGGAGCGGCCGGAGCGAACCGGTCTCGACACGGCAGGCCCGCGGCCCGCGCGAGGGCTGAAGGGCGCCCTGCTTGTCCGCAAACCAGCCCTGCTTGCCTCGGTCCGCCCGGACCCTGAAGCGCCCGTCATTCCGCCGGTTCCTCCGGGCCGCGCCCGAGGAAGGGCCGGCACGGGGCCGGTCCCAAGTTCGGGAACCAAGAAAGGACATGCCATGACCAAGAAAGCTGCCAACTCCCGCTCCGGTGCCAGGGTCGTCCCGCTCCGCAAGGGCACTACGCTGCAAATGGTTCGGCTCGCCTGCCCCGACTCCGGACAGTGCTCCCTCATCTCTGAGAGCTTCGGCCTGCCGGTCCTCGACAGCGATGGCATCCGCGAACTGCACGAAAAGCTCATCGTCGATACCGCCGCGGCTCTCGACGAAGGACTGGGCGAACGGGCCATGCAGATCCACATGCAGCGGATCGTCGGGGCATTCGTCGCTTCCGCTTACGGCGCCGGTCAGTTCTACAGCCGGGCGGTCTCGGAAGCCCGCGACGCGACGGCCAAGTCGGCCTGCGACGACCGGGACGAGGACGTCGGCGGACCCGTCGGCTTCGACAGCGCCGCCCAACGCAAGCGCGAGTTCGCCGCTGACATGGCACTCCAGGCGCATGCACTGCGCATGGCCGCCGAGGGCGCCGTCACCGCCTACGAACACGTCATCGGTGAGCCCTGGAAGCCTTTCGAACGGGCCGTCGAGAACCCCGGCCACTCCGTCGACCGCAAAGCGGCCGAACTGCAAATGGCGGCACTCGGCTGAGCGACCATCAGGGCGGAGCCTCGGCTCCGCCCTGTCCGTTGTGGTCTTGTCTGCCGTTCCAGCAGAATTCGACCTACGGCTTCTCGGCAAAGTAATAGTGGTTGCCGCCCTCGTCTTCGGTTTCGGCGACCCGCGTGAGTCCAGCTTCGCGGAGCAGTCGCTCATATGTCTGCCCGCCGAGAGATTGCGACGGACACCCCGTCATGCCGTCCAACCATTCAAGGGGCTCCCGGGGAGCGGTAAAGAGAAAGCGCCCGCGTGGCTCGAGGGTACGCGCCACCTTTTCGATAACGAGCGCTTGCGTTGCCGGGTCGAGCAAGAACAACAGACCCCAGGCAAGCACGCCATCAAAGGTCCGGCTGAAGAACTCCGAAACCTCGACGGCATTTTGCTCGATCGGCACACCCGGAAAACGCTCGCGGAACGCTGCGACCATCGTCGGTGACGCGTCGACGGCATACGTCGTGAGACCCGCCTCCTGAAGGATTCGCGTGCTCGGTTCCCCAGGGCCCGAGCCGAGGTCGAGCACCGTCGCGCCGGGTGGAAACGCGTTAGCCCAGGACTTGACGACCGCAGCACCGACCGAGTCGCCAACGCGTGAACGAGTCCCCCGTCCCGCAATGTAGATGTCCGCGATGGCCTCGTATCCGTTGGAGCCGTCTTCGGTGGCCATACCCATTTCACCTCGACATGCGTGCGCTTTCCTCGCGCGGGAACTGGCGCCCCCAGGCGGCTAAGCCATCATCGGTATATCATGGACACCCGCTCTCATCCCATCGCCCGACCGCGCTGAGGGCAGAATTCCTTTTCTGGCGCGAAACGGTACCTCACCATGCGCCGCTTATCGCCGTCTTTTCAGCTCGCGAGGCGACGGGGCGGCAGCCGAGGCACACTTGCCAGTCCAATTCCGCTCTCTCGTGATGGCTTTCCTGGTGCGGCGGCGGATCTTCCACGATCAACCACAAGGGGTCCGCTAGCAAGCTGCGGCCGCTTGGCTGAAGCCTGCGCGGTGACCGCGACCGCCGCCGCCCACTGACGGAGCCATCGAGCGGGAATTGGCCCGCTCCAAGATGGAGCCCTCAGATGTCCCATGATCTCACTCTCGCCCAGAAGGCCGCCTGGCACCTCGCACGTACCCTCATGGCCCCGGTCATCCTCTTCCAGGTTGACGACGAATTCGGCGTCCTGCCCGCCGACGAGCTCGACGACGCCGATGTCGAAATCCTCTTCGAGTACGATCCCTATAGCGGCGGGCGGTCGCTTCATTGAACCGACCTTCTTCCAACCGCACCAAGGCGGCGCCTGGCGCCGCCTTTCTCCTTCTGGCGACCGATCGTGGCCCCGTCCTGCACCGCGGTCCTGGCGGAGCGAGGCGGTCAGCGCAACGGCTTCGCCGTCCTTCGCCCTGCTGCGGCCCTTTGGGTGCGCAGCCCGCCCTCCTGCTCCGCCTGAAGGGGACCTCGTGACGGGGCCGCGATCGGCGCGGCCTCCAGAATGGAGGTTCATGAAAATGAGCAGGAAAGAAAAGAGCGAAACGCGCGTCGACATCTATGCGCGCATCACCGAGCGGATCGTCGGCGAGCTGGAGAAGGGCGTCCGACCCTGGATGCAGCCCTGGCATTCGAGCAATGCCCTCGGCCGCGTGACGCGGCCGTTGCGCCACAACGGTCTGCCCTACAGCGGCATGAACGTGCTGCTGCTGTGGTCGGAGGCGATCGCCCGCGGCTACGCATCGCCGATATGGATGACGTTCAAGCAGGCCCTCGAGCTCGGCGGCGCGGTCCGCAAGGGCGAAACCGGCTCCATGGTCGTCTTCGCCAGCCGCTTCACCAGAACGGAGATGGACGCTGCCGGCGAGGAAGTCGATCGCGAGATTCCGTTCCTCAAGGCCTACTCCGTCTTCAACGTCGCGCAGGTCGACGGCCTGCCGGAGCACTTCTACGGAAAGCCGGCAGAACCGGTGCGGGACCCGATCGCGCGCATCGAACATGCCGACCGCTTCTTTGCAAATACCGGCGCGGCCATCCGGCATGGCGGCGATCGCGCCTACTTTGCGCCAATCACCGACCACATCCAGATGCCGCCGTTCCAGACCTTCCGGGATGCCGCGGCCTATGTGGCGACGCTCAGCCACGAGGCCACGCATTGGACGTCGGCGCCGCATCGCGTGAACCGCGATCTTAGCCGCTACGGCAAGGACCGCAGAGAGCGCGCGCGCGAAGAGCTCATCGCCGAGCTCGGCAGCTGCTTCCTCTGCGCCGATCTCGGCATCGTGCCGGAGCTCGAGCCCAGGGCCGATCATGCCAGCTACCTCGATAGCTGGCTGAAGGTGCTTGCCGACGACAAGCGGGCAATCTTCTCCGCCGCTGCCCACGCGCAGCGCGCCGTCGCCTTCCTGCACGGCCTGCAGCCCGACACTTCCGCTGCGTCCGAAGAGCGCGAGGCCGCGTAGTGTTGTATGCTCCTCATCAGGGGGATCTCATGGACCCTCATGGCCGCACCTTCCGGCGGCAAAGTCCGAGCTGCCTACTCCTGTCGTCTCAATAGCGGCGCAAGCAGTGGTGACCAGACCAGCGGTCGAAGATCATCCCGGCCCGTCCACGGCCAATGGCGAACGGCGCAACGGGCAGGGACGCAATCGACGATCTGCGTTCCTGAGGAGAGTGGGCCGGCCGCGACCATTGCCGTCAGCACAGGTCCCTGTTCGCACGATGCCCCCGTTGAAGTGAGGTCGTGACAACTGGCCTGGCATTTCGGGGTGCTGGCTCACGCGATGGGCGCTGCCGAGCGTGGAGCGAATGATCGGACCAATGTCATTGCCATGGGTGACGTGCAAAACAACGACACCAGCCAGTGTCATCTCCGGACGGGTCTTCAAGATCACGCTCATCACGTCCTCGATTTGGCATGTCTGACCGAAGGACGACGCCGCTGCGCGTCGCCTCGCTCTTATCCCCGCAACGGCCATCCGCAACTTTCTTACCCTGAGCGCTACGCGCTCATTCCTCGCGAAACAAGAAAGCCGCTTCTGGCCGCCCTCCACGTTGTTTCGGCCTCTTCGAGGTGCGGGTCGATCGCCCCCGGTCTGTCGACAGCCATCGAGGTCGCGATGGGCGCGACCCGACAAACTCACGGAGACGACAAAATGGCTACCATCGGCACCTTCACCTCCAACGGCAACGGCTTCACCGGCACGATCAAGACCCTCAACCTCAACGTCAAGGCTCGCATCGAGCGGGTCGAGAACCCCTCCGACAAGGGCCCGCAGTTCCGCATCTTCTCCGGCGCGGTCGAGCTCGGGGCGGCCTGGCAGAAGACGGCTCAGTCCAGCGAGCGCGACTACCTCTCGGTCAAGTTGGACGATCCGAGCTTCCCCAACCCGATCTACGCCACCCTGGTCGAGGTCGAAGGGCAGGACGGCCTGCAGCTTATCTGGTCCCGCCCCAACGGCAACCGCGACTGATCGCATCGAGGCCCCGCCCACTAGCGGGGCCTCGCTCTTTCAACCGAAACGCAGGAGGTCGCGATGACCACTGTGGGAATTCGAAGAGCTGCGTGCTGAACTTCGGCACAGTCACCTAACCGCCGCCGAACGCCGAGACGCCGAGGCAAGATTGCACGATCTGCTGCAGAGTCGTGGCGCCCCCAAGTCGCGAGCCCATCGACACCCTCCCGGCCGATCGCCGGTCTTGCCGCAAAGGATCGACCGCCACCTGAAGCTGGTGCAATATGCAGCCGGCCTGCCGAGGAGAGTAATCAAATGGACGACACTACACGCGCCGCCTTCAAGCGCCTCCTCGACCTTGCCAGGAGCGATACCGGCCAGGCTCGCCGCGCCGCAAACTTCATCCTCGCTTGGTGGAATGCCGAAAGCCTCGGCGGCTTCGACATTGCCGACCTCTTCGCCCAGGACGCCGCCATCGCCGCCGACATGGCGAGGTGTTCGCCTGGATCGCGCACAGGTCGAACGCCGTCTACCCCGACGAGTATCGCGCCGAGATCGAGGGCCTCATCGAGGCATGGCGCCCGGAGGTATGGGCTCGGTCAAGGGGATCCGTCGCGGCTGATAGCCCCGCATCCGCTTAGCCCGCAGCAGGTCGAGAAAGAGGCTGACGGCTTCGCCCTCATTGTCAAACGAGTGCTGCACCGTTCGGCCCGTCGTCCCGATGCGTCCCCAGCGTCGCACGAGCCGCGCTTGGCCGAACAACGTTTCCTCGATCGACAGCGCATAGAACCGCGCCATGTTGCGGCGCGGGTCTCGGCGTTCGACATACAGCTGATAGGGTTGCGCGATCATGGCGAGCAGAATCGCGCGAGCCGACTCCCCCGTCCAATGATTGGTTTGAATCACCGGCCGCGCATCGATTCATTCCCGTGATGGATTGGCTACGGCAGTCAGCCGTTGAGCGCGTCCTTGACGGCTTTCGCCGGCGTGAAGGACAGCTTCTTCGAGGCCGCGATCTTGATCGTCGCGCCGGTTGACGGGTTGCGACCCTCGCGCGCCGGCGTGTCCTTCACTTTGAATTTTCCGAAACCCGGAATGCTGGTCTCGGCACCCGAACGGGCGGCCTCCGAAATCTGACTGAACACGCTCTCGACGATCGCCTTGGCTTGCGTTTTGGTGAGGCTCTGTTCCGCAGCGATCTTGTCTGCAATTTCGATTGTTGTCGTCATTCGTCTTTACCCTTCTTGTTGTTGATTAGGCCGTGTAGTTATAACAGCGATGCGTGGCGATGCCGACTGCACTCACCTCGCTCGGCGGAAGCGGTTCTCGCTCACAACCGACTTCATGTCGGAGCGCCTGAACCAAACCGCCCGGCCGCAGCGCAGCGGGGCGTTGCCGGCCGTGAAAATGATCTGCTCGTCGCCGCGCATCCGTAGAACTTCATCTGGTAGGATGAGCGGCCGCGCTGTCAGGTGTTTCGACCGCGTGCGCGAAGATCCCGACATCTGCGAGGACCGACTGAGTTGGTCGACTTCGACAGTGGTGTTGCCACAGCGGCGCGAAATGTAGTCGGCCGTGTCGGGATCATTGATCGCAGCGAACGACACCCAGGCCGCCGACTCGAACCATTTGCTGGTCGCGTCGCGCCCACCATACGCCTCGCGCATCTGCCCGATCGACTGGAACAGTAGCATCAGGCTGATCCCGTATTTTCGGCCCGCGTCACGCGCTGTCTCGAGGATGCGCAGATAACCGAGGCGCGCCACCTCATCGAGGAGGAACAAGGTACGGCTCTCCACCTTCCCATCCCGGCTGTAGATGGCGTTGAGCAGCGCGCCAATGATAGTGCGTGCCAAGCCCGGATGGGCCTCCAGCGTCTTGAGGTCGAGATTGACGAAGATGTCGGTCTTGCCGCTGGTGATCGCGTCAGTCGCAAAGCTCGATCCCGATACCAGGGCGGCATAGTTCGGATAGCTCAGCCAATGGGTTTCCTTGACCGCATTGGCATAGACGCCCGAGAAGGTTTCGGGCGTCATGGCGATGAACGGGGCGACGTTTTCCTTGACGAACTCCGATCCTGAATTGTCGTAGATGAGCTGCAGCCGCTCGCGCAGCTTCGGCTCTGGCTCAGAAAGATTCGCTCGCATCTGCCGCAGATGCTGGTCGTCTTTTTTCGTATGCCCGGAGAGGCAGACATCGGCGATGAGCGCGGTGATGAGCTGCAAGGCCGACGCGCGGAAGAAGTCATCGCGGATCGAGGCCTGCCGGCCGGTGTCGGTCACCACCCAATTGGCAACGGCGACCAAATCTTCTTCCTTGGTACCGCCGAAGCGGCCGATCCAGTCCAGCACATTGAACCCGGTCGACGGATCACGCGGGTCGAGGATGAACACGTCGCGCCCAGCCTTGCGGCGATGCTCGACGACCATCGGCGCGACCTCGTTGGACGGGTCGAGCGCGACGAGACTGCCGCCCCATTTGAGTGCGGTTGGAATCGTGACCGAGGTGGTCTTGAAGCCGCCGGAACCGGCGAAGACGAGACCGTGCGTCGACCCGAACGAGCCATCGAAGCAGAGCAAGGGCGATCTTCCGCCGACGCCCCATGTCTCCTGGTCATCGGCGCGAAAGCTCCGCTCCGCCACCGTGTCCTTGTCGACCCGGTAGGCTTCGCCGACGACGATCCCACCAGCTTCTGGGAACAGGCGTCTGGCATCCTTGATCGCCATCCATTCGGCATCGCCGTGGATCGAGCGCTTGCCGTGGATGCGGCGCGGCACGGCAGAGGCGAACGCGGCGTCGCCGCGCATCGCCACGCGCAGCGCGAACACGCCGGCCACGGTAGCGAGCGTCGCGCCGATCGATGTCGCAGGATCGACGTAGCTCATGATGCTGGCGCCCGCAGGCACGCTGTCGGCGAAGCTCGAGAGCCGCATCGTCTCGCGCAGCACAGCCGTCACCATCACCGCGGCGGTGCCTATCAGGACGCCCGCTCCCATGCTCCGGATCGATACGGCGCCCCGTGCGCCGAACAGGAACATGATGCCGATCGCCGCTGCGACGATGTAGGGCAGGGCGATGCCGATCCGGCCGAGCATCACGCGGGCATCCGGTGTGGTGCCCAAGGACGCGGTCCACTGCTCGATGCCGCTGAGACCGAGCAGTGTTCCCAGCATCAACAAGCAGGGCGCGACCAGCATGATGACCCTAATCGGCGTCATCGATGAACGCCTTCTCGCCGAGCGCCAGGAGTCGGGCGCGTTCGGTGTCGTCGCCACGGATGCGATCGGCGGCGTCGATCAAAAGGCCCAAAAGAAGGGCACGCTTCTCATAGCGCAGCCCGGCCTTGGCGATCAGTCCGCCGAGCTGGATTTTCTCGCGCGTGTCCTTGCGGCGCGCTTCGGTCTGGCTTGCCTGTCGCATCCGCTCAAGCCTCGCCACTCGACCCCTGAGGCGCGCCAGCCGGGACCGTGCCACCCGTCTGACGGCTGGGCCGTCCGCTCCCCTTCCGAAACTTCCCCACAACCTCCTCGAATGCCGCGACCAGGTCGCCGTCGTCGATCTCGATGTCACCGAGCCCGGCCCTCAGCGCCAGACGTCCGATGCGTTCGGCCTCTCGGGTCTCGGCCTGTTTGAGTTGCTCTTGCAGACGCCCGATCTCTTCCCTGATCTTCGACGATGGCTTCTTCATCCCGGTTGCTTCCCTTTCGTCATCCGGACTTTTCCGATGCGAGCATCGAACGGGAAGCGCGCCAGCGCGACCCGTCACTTTCGACGTGTCGGCGAAGCCGACACTTTGGTGGATCATCCCAGCGTTCCGAAGGAATGCGTCCAAGGGCGCAGTAATACGTCGCTGACGCGACGTGCTGCGACCGGCCCAGGTAGGCTGGCGTCATCCCTCCGGCCGACCTGTTGCCGTCTAGGGGATCGTTGCTCGTCTTGGCCATCACACACTTCACACCCCAGCTCATCTCACGAAGCGGTGGCCGCAGCGCCGTGCTCTCGGCCGCCTATCGGCATTGCGCCCGGATGGAGCACGAGGCCGAGGCCCGGACGGTCGATTACTCGAACAAGCGCAATCTCGCTCATGAGGAATTCCTGTTGCCGCCCGACGCGCCGGCGTGGGCGAGGGCGCTCATCGCCGAACGCTCGGTTGCCGGCGCGGTCGAAGCCTTCTGGAACAGGATTGAAGCCGCCGAGAAGCGGGCGGATGCGCAACTCGCCAAGGAATTCATCATCGCGCTGCCGGTCGAACTCGCCCGCGAGCAGAACATCGCTCTCATGCGCCAGTTCGTCTTCGAGCAGGTCCTGGCCCGGGGCCAGGTCGCCGACTGGGTCTATCACGACGAACCGGGCAACCCGCATGTCCACCTGATGACCAGCCTGCGCCCGCTGGCTGAAGGTGGTTTCGGCCCGAAGAAGGTCGCGGTCATCGGCACGGACGGGCAACCCGTCCGCACCGCCGCCGGCAAGATCCAGTATCGCCTATGGGCGGGCGAGAAGGCCGAGTTTTTGCAACAGCGCGCCACCTGGCTCGACCTGCAGAACCAGCACCTGGCGCTGGCTGGACTCGAGATCCGCGTCGACGGCCGCTCCTATGCCGAGCGCGGCATCGATATCGTGCCGACGAGCCATATCGGCGTCGCCACCAAGGCCATGCAGCGCAAGGGTGGAGAGGCCGGTCGCGCCATCGATCTCGAAAGGTTGGCACTCCATGAGGCCAAGCGCGGGGTCAACGCCAGGCGCATCGAGGCGCGTCCTGAGCTCGTACTTGAGATGGTGACGAACGAGAAAAGCGTTTTCGACGCGCGCGACGTCGCCAAGGTGATCCATCGGTACATCGACGATGTCGATGCGTTCCAACGGTTGCTGCTGCGTGTTCTCTCCAGCCCCGAAACCTTGCGTCTCGACGTCGAACGTGTGGACATCTCGACCGGCGCGCGGGTGCCGCAAAAGCTCACCACGCGCGAGATGGTGCGCACCGAATCCGAGACGGTCAATCGCGCGCGCTACCTCGCACGGGCATCGTCGCATGGCGTTCGGGAGAAGGCGCTGGTGGCGGTGTTTGCGCGTCATGACCGGTTGTCAGATGAGCAGCAGGCCGCGATCGAGCATGTCGCAGGCGGCGCGCGGATCGCGGCGGTGGTGGGGCGCGCCGGGGCGGGCAAGACCACGATGATGAAGGCCGCTCGCGAGGCGTGGGAAACGGCGGGCTATCGGGTGATCGGCGGCGCGCTTGCCGGCAAGGCGGCGGAGGGCTTGGAGAAGGAAGCCGGGATCCGCTCACGCACACTGGCGTCGTGGGAGCTCCGCTGGAAGGAGGCCAAGGACCTGCCCGACGACAAGACGGTCTTCGTCCTCGATGAGGCCGGCATGGTCGCCTCCAAGCAGATGGCGGGCTTCGTAGAAGCGGTCACCAAGGCCGGCGCCAAGCTCGTCCTGGTCGGCGATCCCGAGCAGCTGCAGCCGATCGAAGCGGGCGCCGCCTTCCGCGCGATCGTCGAGCGTATCGGCTATGCCGAGCTCGAGACGATCTATCGCCAGAAAGAAACCTGGATGCGGGCGGCGTCGCTCGACCTGGCGCGCGGCCGGATCGAGCAGGCGATCTCAGCCTATGCCGGCCAGGGTCGGGTGATCGGCACCAATCTGAAAGCCGAGGCCATCACTAGCCTGATTGAAGATTGGGACCGCTCCTACGATCCGGAGAAGTCGACGCTGATCCTCGCGCATCTGCGTCGCGACGTCCGCGATCTGAACGAGCGGGCGCGCGAGGCTCTCGTCAAGCGTGGCGTCGTCGAGACCGGCCATGCCTTCCGGACCGAGGATGGCGCACGCAATTTCGCTGCCGGCGACCAGATCGTCTTCCTCAAAAACGACAACACGCTCGGCGTCAAGAACGGCATGCTGGGCAAAGTGGTCGAAGCCGCGCCGGGGCGGATCGTGGCCGAGCTCGGCCAGGGCGACGCGCGACGGCGCATCCAGATTGAGCAGCGCAGCTATCGCAACCTCGATCATGGCTATGCGACGACCATCCATAAGTCTCAGGGCGCCACCGTAGATCGCGTCAAACTGCTCGCCTCGCTCTCGCTCGACCGGCACCTGACCTATGTCGCCATGACCCGGCACCGTCATGACGTAGCGCTCTACTATGGCAAGCGCTCCTTCGCCATGGCTGGTGGACTAACAAAGGTCTTGTCGCGGCGCGATGCGAAGGAGACAACGCTGGACTACAGCGGAGGGCGCTTCTACCGCCAAGCGCTGAGCTTCGCCAACAGCCGCGGGCTTCACCTGGTCCACCTAGCCCGCACCCTCGTCCGCGACCAGCTCGACCGGACGCTGGGGCAGAAGACCCGCCTCGTCGAACTCGCAGCGAAACTCAGGACCATGGGCGCTCGGCTCGGCCTGTTCGATCGCCCGGTCTTTACTCCCAGCCAATCAGCTCGAAAGGCCCAACCCATGGTCAAAGGCGTCACCAGCTTTGCACTGACGGTCGTCGATGCCGCCGAAGCCAAACTGCAATCCGACAAGGCACTGAGCAAGCAATGGGACCTGGTCTCCGATCGTATCCGTCGCATCTATGCCGAGCCCGAGGCCGCGTTCCGAGCCATGCGCCTTGAAGCAGCTTTCACCGACCCAGCCGCTCGATCCGATCGTCTGATGCAGATTGAACAGGCGCCGGCGACTTACGGCGCGCTGCGCGGCCGCTCTGGCATTCTTTCCAGCTCCGCCGACAGGAATCATCGTCGAATAGCCGAGACCAATGTGCCGGCGATGCGTCGCGATTTTGAGCGCTACTTCGTGATGCGCAATCAGGCGATGAAACGACTCGTCGCCGAGGAAACCGGACTGCGCCAGCGCGCCGCGATTGACATCCCGGCGCTCTCTGCCGCGGCAGAGACCATGCTGGCCAAGGTGCGCGACGCCATCGACCGCAACGACCTGCCCGCGGCACTTGGCTTCGCGCTTGCCGATCGGATGGTCAAGGCGGAGATCGATGCCCTCAACGGCGCCGTCAGACAGCGGTTCGGAGAGCGGGCGCTGCTGGGCAATGGGGCGGGAGATACCGGCGGCCCGGCATTCAAGTCCGCCTCGGCCGGTCTCGCTCCGGCCGAGCAGCAGAAGCTGGCATCGGCTTGGCCCGCCATGCGGACCGCCCAGCAACTCGCTGCCCATGAGCGCACCGTGACGGCGCTCAAAGAGACTGAGGCCCTGCGCCAGACGCAGCGGCAGGGCCAGGTCCTCAAATGACGGCTCGCGTCCGCTCGATCCTCGTCATGAGCGCATCGTTGGTGCTGCTTTGTGCGCTCGCCGGTGTCGGCCACCTCGCCGGCTTGCGAATCAATTTGACGCCAAGCTATCCGCTCGGCCTGTGGCGCATCGAGCCGCTCGGCCGCGGCGTTTCAGTCGGCGATCGCATCTTCATCTGTCCGCCGCCGGACCCGACGTTCGAGCTGGCGCGCGAGCGCGGGTATCTCCGCCACGGCCTTTGCCCGGGATGGTTCTCGCCGCTCATCAAGACGGTGGTCGCCGTCGCCGGACAGCATGTGGTCATAGACCCTGACATTGCCGTCGACGGCGTCCACCTCCCTCATTCTTCCCTTCGCCCGACCGATGGCCAAGGCAGGGCACTGACGCCTGCCGAAGGGGGCATCGTCCCGCCTGGCCAACTCTTCCTCTTTTCCGAATTCGCAGGTTCCTATGACTCGAGATATTTCGGGCCGATCCCGGCCGCCGGCGTTCTTGGTCTGGCTCGCCCGCTATTGGTCTTCGCTCACTGACCTGGTCCGCTCGGCGGTGCTCGTTGCAGCCGCAATAGCCATCGGACTGATCGCCTGGAGCGGCGAGCCGCGGCTGCTGCCTGCAGCGATGCTGTTGCCCGCGTTCTGGGGATTGGCACCGACTCGTCTGGGTGCCGCGCTCGTCGCCGCCGGGTACTTTCTTGCGGCCTCGCGTGGTCTGCCGCAGGGCGTCAGCAACTTCTACGGCACCGGATTCGAAGCCGGCTTCGTGCTCTGGATCGCGGCCTCAACTCTGTTCGTTGGGACCCACACGCTGCTGTGGACCAAGAGGGCAGGCCAGGGTCGCGTAATCCGTTATGCGATCGTCACCATGCTGCTCAGCGTTCCGCCGATCGGTATTGTCGGCTGGGCGCATCCCATCACGGCCGCGGGCACTCTGTTTCCTGGCTGGAAGTGGGTCGGCCTCGTGGCAACAGGGATCGGCCTTCTCGTCATGACGACGAGCTTTCGCACGATTGCAATCCTAACACTTGGAGGTCTGTGGATCTGGTCCATTGCAAACTGGACCGATCCGAATTTGCCGCATGGCTGGATCGGCGTCGACACGAAATTCGGCGGAAGCAATGGTCAATATGCCAGCCATCAGCAGCAGCTCGAAACGATCGCCCGCGTCCGGGAAGAGGCGGCGGGCGGCGCGTCCGTCATCGTGCTGCCGGAGAGCGCCTTGGGTGTCTGGACCCCCACCACCGAGCGACTATGGATCCGCGCGCTCCAGCATCTCGATGTTACTGTCTATGCCGGCGCCTTGTTGGTTGACCAAACCGGATACGACAACGTCATGCTCGAACTGACCGGGCAGGGTGTCGTCGTCCGGTATCGGGAGCGCATGCCAGTTCCGATTTCGATGTGGCAACCTTGGCTCAGTCTCCTCGGCGCGCCGGCGGGTGCGCGGGCCGACTTCTTCGCCAACCCGGTCGTTGCGGTTGGAGCGGCTCGGGTCGCGACGTTGATATGTTATGAGCAGCTGCTCGTCTGGCCCGTGTTGCAGTCGGCGCTTTACGCCCCCGATATGATCGTTGCCGCCGGGAATGGCTGGTGGACGCAAACAACGAGCATCGTCGCTGTCCAGCGTGCGGCAACAATCGCTTGGGCGCGGCTTTTCGATTCACGCCTCGTCATCGCTTTCAACACCTGACAAAGTCGAACTCTACAAGAATGGGGTGCGCGGCGGCCAGGAATCGCTCAGAGCCACAGGCGAATGTCCGCTTGCTGCGCAAGTCATCGCCAGTCCAGGCGAACGTCGATCGCGCGCCCAACGCCGACAGGATCGCCAGGCCGCCCATCATGTCCCAGCTAGACTCGCCCAAACTAATGTATCCGTCCACATGGCCCAACATGACCGATACAAGCGACGTCGAGCCACACCCCGACACCCGAGCAACGAAGCCCGCATCCTGCACGCTTTGAAGGAAACCGGCACTGCGCAATCGCTCCGAGGCCGGCCCAAACCCCAGGGCGACCACCGGCAGCTCGGGGTCAAAAGACCGAAGCGGCGCAATGGGCGCGCCGTTTATGCGCGGCGGCACACCCTTGCCTCCGACGAGCATTCGGGCCTGAGCGGGCAGAAAGACCACGCCCAAGCGCGCTTCGCCCAGCTCAAATAATCCAATCGATATAGACCATTGGTCCATACCGCGGACGAAGTTCATGGTCCCGTCGATCGGGTCAACTACCCAGTAACGCCCCGAGGTACCGATGGAGTTCGCCCCTTCCTCTCCGACGATACCGTCATCGGGGAAGGCCTGGTGCAGCCGGTCGTGTACATGCCGCTCGACAGCTTTGTCCGCCTCGGTCACCGGATCGCGATGACCCTTGGTCTCAATCCCGAAATCGCGGGCCTGGAAGTACCGCAGCGCTATTTCCCCCGCCTCGTGTGCGATCACTTCGAGGAGCGCGGCGATCGCAACTCGCGAGGAAGGATTGGTCAAGGTCGCCCTCGGCAATCGAGAAAGCTGCGCAGCTCGTTCGGATAGTCGGTCTGAATCATGGAAATACCGGCATCGAGCAGCTTGCCCCAGATCGCTTCGGGGTCTCGTCGCACCAATGATGGCCAAGCGGTAATGCTCGGCGCCAATGTCGGCACCGCGCTCGTAACGCAGATCCTGTCCTCCGATATTCATTGGCTTGCACCCGTTGCGATCCTCATCGGCGTAGCGATCGGCTCCGGCCGCTCCCGCCGCAGTCGGGGAACGAGCGAGATCGCCATCGGCATTGGCCTGATGCTGCTGTCACTGCGCCTCATGGCCGAGGCCACCGAGCCGATGCGCGACTCCGAAGCTGTCGCGGCATTCTTTGGCCTCCTCGGCGGCGCGCCTGTTTGAGAACGGGATTTGCAGCTCCTGGGTGTGCCCGACACCAACTACTACAAAACCACGAAACGAATACAATTGACAATCCAATCGATTGTACGTCAGATACAACCGATTGGATTGAACGTTGCCGGGCTTTTAGAGGGCCTGCAGTAGAGGAGATGGTGTGGTCCCTGAGTTGCCACCGTCGGTGATGAGACACGGCCGGTACTTTGATAGCCCGGCGGGCTCGTGGGCTGTCATGTCAGTCGCGCGCTCTTGTCGAGCAGCAGTCGCGCGACCGATCGCGCCGCCACTTCGTTCGCGCGGGACGCACAGGATGAGGCCGCTTCAGCACGGGACATGAAACTGAAATCGACGCCGGCGGTGTCTTTCGATGACTACGGGCACCGAAAGACCCGACGGCGGGCCGATAGAGGGCAATTGGCAAGCCCCATTTTGCCAGAAGAATAGGGAGTATGAGATGAGAGACAGGACACTAAAGACCCTCAGAACGGTCGCAGCCGCGTTCGCCTTGGCGATAAGCTCGATCTCAGTCGTTCATGCGCAGGACGTCGTGATTGTGTCATCGGGTGGGGAATGGCAGGAGGCCCAAGACAAGGCGCTTTGGGCGCCCGCTGCTAAGGCGCTTGGAATTACATATGCACAGGACACTTCTCAGAGCTGGGCCGAGGCCCGCGCTCAGGTCGAGTCTGGCTCGGTCACCTGGGACATCATCCAAATCTCGATCGCCGAGGAACCTCTTGCGAGGGCGGCCGGCATTCTCGAGAAGCTCGACGATGGCGTCTACAACCGCGCGGACTTCGTGCCCGGCTCCTCCACAGACCATTGCGTTGCGGTCAGCAACTATTCCACGTTGATCGCGTGGAACAAGAAGACCTATGGCGACAACGGTCCTAAGTCGATGGTCGACTTCTGGGACGTCAAGAAGTTCCCGGGCAAACGCGCGCTCTGGAACCAGCCCGGCGGGATGCTTGAAGCTGCTGCCCTCGCTTTGGGCACCCCCCGCGATGCCGTCTACGAATTCCTCTCAACCGAGGAGGGACGGAAGGCGGCGGTCGCTAAGCTCGCGGAGCTCGCGCCCAGCGTGTCTGTGTGGTGGGAAAGCGGCGCGCAGGCAGCTCAGCTCATCAAGGACGGCGAAGTTGACCTGATCCTCACTTGGGGAGGTCGTGTTCTCGGGGCGGTTTCCGATGGCGCGAACTTCGGTCTGACCTTCAACGACGGCCAGCTCGGAACCGACTGCTACGCAGTTCTCAAGGGCGCGCCACATCGTGACGCGGCCATGCGTTTTCTAACCGAGATGTCCAAGGCTGAATACCAGAAGGATCTGCCGAACTATTATCCGACGGCACCCGCGAACATGAAGGCGTACGAACTTGGCGGTTATCCTCCCGAGAAGGTCGCTACCATGGCTTCAGCTCCGGATAATGTTGCTGTTCAATATGCGGTCGATCCCGAGTTCTGGGCACAGTACGGTGCGTGGGCATCTGAGGCCTACGACAACGTGCGCTTGGCCAATTAACCGCTGATCTCTAACCCGGCCCGGTGACGCACTGGGCCGGGATCTTCCCGATCTCGTTCTAAACGCCTTACCCCGAAGCGGGCTGGGTTTAGCGAGCGAGTGAGGGCGAGGATGCAATCTGCACCGAGAGCCTACGAGCACCGAGACCAACTCAATGAACGCTACAGACAGCCGACACTCCTCGCTACCGATTGCGATCAATGGCGTCACGAAAAACTACGGATCCTTATCCGCCTTGTCGGACGTCGGCCTGCGAATTGAGAGTGGCGAGTTCATGACTCTCCTGGGGCCATCGGGGTCGGGGAAGACAACACTTCTCATGGTCCTGGCAGGCTTCATTCGGCCCGATCACGGCTCGGTCAAGTTCGGAGACGAGGAGGTCGTCCTGAAAGCGCCCCATCTTCGAGGCGTTGGGATGATGTTCCAGAACTACGCGCTGTTCCCGCATATGAGCGTAGAAGCAAACATCGGCTATCCCCTGAAAATCCGGGGAGAAAGCAGGGACGCAATCAGGGTGAAGGTCGCCGAGGTGTTGGAGACCGTGCAGCTGGGCGGCTATGGAGGGCGACGCATATCCGAGCTGTCGGGTGGACAAAGGCAACGCATAGCGCTGGCGCGGGCGATCGTGTTCAAGCCGAAGATCCTCCTCATGGACGAACCGCTCTCCGCGCTCGATAAGAATCTGCGCGAACTCATGCAACTCGAGCTACGTGCGATGCATGAGCAACTGGGAATGACCACGGTGCTGGTCACCCACGATCAGCGAGAGGCGTTGACCATGTCCGATCGGATTGCCGTGCTTCGCAATGGCAAGGTCGCCCAGGTCGACACCTCCGAGGCGCTCTACGAGGCGCCCAATTCCGAGTTCGTCGCCGCGTTCATGGGCGAGTCCTCCTTTCTCGACGTCGAGCACACGGGAGCCGACTTCCTGGTCGGCGGACGCAAACTCATGACCGAGAGCATCGCGGATCAGCACGCTTCGCGACACCTCCTCGTTCTTCGCCCGGAGAAGCTCGAGTATGTTCAAGAGCAAGAGCGAAGCAACTATAACTGCTTTGAGGGAACGGTCGAAAAGATGCTCTTCCAGGGCGATAGCTGCCTTGGTTATGTGCGACTGGCTTCAGGTGAGCTGGTCCCGGTGCGCCGGGGTCTCCGAGCGAGCGCCAAATCTACGCTCCCCAAAGTTGGAGACAAAGTTGTCCTCGGTCTGCATCCGAACGAAACGCGCATCGTAACGGGTGAACGAACCAATGATTGATGTTTCCGTAGATGGCTCCGGAGTCGCTCCGGGCGGACTTAATCGTGGAGCGCTGCGACGCGCGCGCGGCAATGAAATGGTGCAACTCTTCGGGCTTTCGATGCCCGGCATCATATTGCTCTCTCTCGCTCTCATCCTTCCAATAGGAGTAATGACCCTCCTCTCCTTTGTGACCGAGGACGGCATGATCGGACTGGAGAACTATCAGAGAGTCTGGGAGAATCCGGTTTATGGAAAGATCTTCGGCGTCACGTTCATGGTGGCGTCGCTAACGACCGCAATAGTCGTTCTTATCGGCTATCCACTGGCCTATTTCTTGTCGCAATTGCCGAACCGGGTGGCGAACATAGCGATGTTCGGTGTGCTCATGCCGTTCTGGACGCCCGTTCTAGTTCGCACCTACGCGTGGCTGATCCTCCTGCAGAACCGCGGCATCATCAACAACGCGCTCATCCAGACGGGCGTGATCGATGAACCCCTAGCGTTGGCGAATAATATTACGGGCACGTTGATTGGCATGGTCCACGTCGTGCTGCCGTTCCTGGTACTACCGCTCTATGCGTCGATGAAGGCCGTCGACCCAAACCTGATGTCGGCTGCATCCAACCTCGGCGCTAGGCCTACTAAAGCCTTCTGGGACGTCTTCTTTCCATTGTCACTGCCTGGTCTTCTCTCGGGTGCGCTCATCGTCTTCGTAATCTGCCTAGGATTTTATGTTACCCCCGCAGTTCTTGGAGGCGGCCGGGTGATCATGGTCGCCATGCGAATCGACGCAAATGTTCGAACATATTCGAGCTGGGGAGCAGCCAGTGCCCTGGGCGTAGCGCTCGTGGCGATTACCCTGTCGCTGCTGGGCGTGGCCTACATCCTATCGAAGCGCGGCGCCGGGAGAGTTTGATGATGCATTGGTTAGGGCGATCGGTAACTCCAACTCAAATCAGCAACCTGAATCGGCTCTGGCTCTATGTATTCGGCGTAGCGGCGCTGACCTTCTTGGTGCTTCCGACGCTGATCGTAATTCCCATGTCATTTTCCGCGTCGCAGTACCTAGAGTTCCCACCTCGCGAGTACTCATTGAGATGGTATGGGAACTATTTCGGGTCGGCCGAATGGATGCGCGCGACTTTCGTCTCGCTGAGGGCCGCGGCTCTTACGTCGCTGTTCGCGACGATCATTGGCACGGCCGCGGCTTATGGCATCAAAGTTGGAAGTGCCCGCCTGGCGACGCCACTGTACGGGCTGTTTGTTTTGCCGATGGCCGTACCAAGCATCTTGATTGGCATTGGCTCACTATTTGTCTTCGCGCGCATGGGGTTGGTCAACTCGCCCGTAGGCTTGGTCGTGGCGCACACGATGTTGGCTCTGCCCTTCGTTGTCGTCGTTACCACCGCTGGGCTGGTATCCTACGACATGAACCAGGAAATGGTGGCGCGTAGTCTTGGGGCGACGCGGGCCCGTGCCTTCTTCACGGTGACCTTGCCTCAAATCAAGTTTTCGGTCTTCACCTCGGCCCTCTTCGCGTTCTACGTGTCGTTCGACGAGGTGATCATCGCGATGTTCATCTCAACAGGCACGGGCGGCACGCTGAATCGCAAGATGTTTAATGCGCTCCGCGACCAGGTCGATCCCACCATCGCTGCCATATCAACCTGTTTAGTCGCGATCTCCATCGGTCTGCTGGTTCTAGCCCAGGTCCTAAAACCGAATGCTAAAGAACTGTAGAGTTACAGCGAAAGTGGCGGGGGAAGGCTGCAGGATGTCGAAGCGTATCGACATCGCTGAATTGCCGCTGGCCCCGGCCGGCCGCTCCCGGCCTTTAAGCTTGACGCGATCCATCAACGAGCAACTAAACGCATTCCGGCCGACCGACCTCCAAGCGACACATCAAAATCCTTGCTATTCTCCGCCGGTCGGCCCCCAAGCCACGCTCACTGGGTGCTCCGCTTGGGCAGTTGATTCCAAATGGCACGACGCCTCGCGGATGCGCCGCACCCGCTCAGCGTTGAGTTGGCGAAAGCTCGCCAGTGTATGATCATCTCTTCGATCTTAGACTGTTCCGATATGCGCTCGCGGCTGCAGAGCACGGCAGCTTTCGCAAGGCGGCCTCCGCACTGGGCACCCAGCAGTCGAGCGTAAGCAAGGGCGTCGGAAGCCTCGAGCATCGTCTTGGGATCCCCCTATTCAATCGAGACCACACCGGTGTCCGAACCACGCCAGCCGGCGAGCGATTTCTCCAAGAAGCAGCCTTGGGCTTCGATCACTTTAGACGTGCCGTGCATGATATTGACGCCACTCAGCGTGGCGACGGACGAAGACTCGTCGTCGCTTTCAGCGCGCCGTTCCTGTTGTTCGGTGATGTCCTAAGACGCTTCAGGCACGACCACGAGGGCCTTTCCTTCCAGATGATCGAAGCGACCTGCGAGGCCAGCGTGATGCTGGTTCAACAGCGCAAGGCCGACCTTGCTTTTGTGACGGAGACCACTAACGACCCTGCTCTCCAAGCATTGCGCCTAAGCAACGAACAGATGACTGCTGTCCTCGCCGGCCCTCGCCGCTTCCACGGAGGCGTTGAGCGCAAGCAAGTTCGTTTGGAAGGCAATGTCGTCAATCATGCCGATAATGTTCGAAATCTTGCCAGACGATCTCGAAATTTTCTCCATAGCCTGGGTCGTCTGACTCATCACCACACCACCACCCTCGGCCGTTTCGCACACCAAAATCGCCTTGCTATTGGCCTCGTCGGCCCGCGCGGCGTTTTCCAAAACAGTGTTCGCGAGCTGGCCGATCGCCGCCGATGTCTCCTCGATCGTCGCCGCTTGTCTTGTAGTCCGCTCGGACAGATCGTTCGCCCCCGAGAGAAGTTCTCCCGTCGCGGTCTTGAGCGAACCTGACGTGTATCGAAGTTTGCCGATGATCTCCGCTAGTCGGTTCGCCACGGCGTTAACATCGCTTTTGAGCTGGGCAAACGCCCCCTCATAGTCTCCGGTCATTCGCAGCGTAAAGTCTGTATTGGCCATCGCGCCAAGCACTTCCCCGATCTCCGTCGTACCGCGGCCGAAGGTGGCGACCAGCCTATTGACGCTCGCAGCGAGACGGTTCAGCTCGGGATCAGGGAACTCCATCAGAACTTGTCGACTAAAATCGCCGGCCACTGCAGCGTCTACGACTTCCCCGAACGCCGTCTGAAGCTCCGCCATCATCCTCTGACGATTGTTTTGGTCGGCGACTACGCGCGCTGTGTCCGCATCTGTCATCTGGCTTACACGCAAGCCGTTCTCGCGAAAGATCTCCACCGCGCGTGCCATCGTGCCGACTTCGTTGCCCAAATGCGCATAAGGTACCTCCGTCGTATAGTCGCCTTGGGCGATCCTCTCCATCGACTTTGCAAGGCGCGGGATCGGCTTGGTCATGAGGCGAGAGAGCGCGAAGCCCACCACGCCGAACAAGATTGTCACGGGCCCCCCAATCATAAAGATGGTGCCCAGAATGCCGTTCGCCGAGGCTTGGACGTTCTCCATCCGCGTGCCGACAAAAATAGCGCCAATGACTTGCCTGGTCATGTTGTCGGAGATGGGTTGAAAGGCCGCCAAATACATCTCGCCGTTGATCACGACTTCCCCCACGAAAGAGTTGTGATCTATAAGCGCTGCATAGGCGGGACTATTAACATCAATGCTCATGTCAGGGACGCTACTCAAATCGGCCACCAAGCTCGAGCTCTTGATCACGAAGCTTTTGGTGGAGGTATCCAAGGCGTAGACGCTGGCATCTTGCTTGGTCACCCGGGTAACGGATTCAATGATCTCATTCCCGTCGAATTGAGGAATCTTCCAGGCCTGAAACGAACCGATTGTTCCCTCGGCGGTCCAAGCCAGCGTAGATCCAGATATCCGACGTTCGAGGATTGTAGCCGCGACCCCGAGATTGGCGGTCTGTACCTCCTTGCTCGCGGCTAGAGCATCATTGTGAATATTGAGATAGATCGCACCCGACACCGACGCGATCGATCCGATGATCGCGATCATGACCAATGCCAGGATGGCGGTGGTCATTTTAATGTTGCCAATCACTTGAGTAAATCTTCGCATAGCCAGCGCCCCCTTTGCCACGACAACGTCGAAAGTGTTCGCATGGGGACTTGTTGGGAAGTACGGGCACTTGCATCGGGTGATTCCCGCCGTGCATCACCCTCCCCGCGCGCGCCGGGCTCCGAGGACGTGCGACCCGCACTCCGCAAGTGAAATTCCTCGCCCAACGCGTTGCGACACGAGGGCAAGCGGGAAAGGATATTGCTTCGCGCGACCAAGCGGGCTGCGCCATGGCTCGCTGCGCCGGATCCGCAATCCCAGGCTTGCGATCGCTAATAGAGTTAGTTCGAGACCGGGGCCCCAGCCCCGACTAAGCGCGCATCCAGAGGATTACGAGGCGAAGACAAGCGGGGAAGCCGCCCCTGCTTAGCCCTTTTAGAAGGCGCGAGAAGGAATGCCGGTTGACAATCCAATCGATTGTACTGTTAATACAACCGATTGGATTGGCGAGGTGGATTGCCCTGGGGTCCAACGGAGAAGCTTTATGCCCGGTCCTTATGTCGCCCCCGTTGCCGGTGACGAGACTCTACCCAAACGGGTGGATGTAGTCGTTATTGGTGGAGGCATAGTCGGCAGCTCGACCGCTCTGGAACTCGCGGAGCGGGGGCATTCGGTCGCCATATGCGAAAAGGGTGGAATCTCCTGCGAGCAGTCCAGCAGGAATTGGGGTTGGGTACGCCTGTCTCGCAGGGATGTGCGCGAGATGCCGCTGATGCTCGAGGCGAGGAAAATATGGAGCGGCCTCGCCGAGCGCACGGGCCACGAAGTTGGTTACCGCCAGACGGGCATCGTCTTCACCGCGGCCTCCGATAGAGTGCAGGCTCAAAACGCACGGTATCGTGATCAACTCCAAGACTTTCAGGTGCCGAGCAATATTCTATCGGCGAAGGAAGTAAGTGACAAATACCCTGAGCTCGATCTCCCGCTTTATGGTGCCTTGTTAACGCCCGACGATGGTCGCGCCGAACCACAGCTTGCCGGACCGGCCATCGCCCTGGCTGCTCGCGATCGTGGAGCGACCATTCACCTGGAATGCGCCGTTCGCGGCTTGGAGCTCTCCGCTGGCCGGGTCTCTGGCGTCGTAACCGAACGCGGGACGATCGCGTGCGACTCCGTTGTGCTCGCCGGTGGCGTCTGGAGCAACTTTTTCGCCCGTCGGTACGGCATCGATATTCCACAGCTCAATGTTACGGCCTCGGTGCTGCGAACCGACCCTTTGGAGGGGGGACCCGAAGAGCCGATCTGGTGCGAGGAATTCGCCCTGAGGAAGCGTCTGGACGGTGGCTACACGATTGCCTCCGGTCACGAGAACGTGGTCGATATCGTGCCGCGGTCATTTAGATACATGTTCCAATATCTGCCGGCGCTTCGTTCGGATTGGAAGTCTTTGAACTTCCGGATCTCCGGCCAATTCTTCAAGGACATGTTTGACGCACAGCTTCGGCCATTGGATGAGGCCAGCGCTTTCGAATACACCCGTGTCATCGACCCAGTACCTTCAAAGCGGATGACCGACGGCGCTCTCAGGGCGCTCGCAAAGCGTTGGCCGGTCTTCACACGAGCGACGATCGCGCAACGCTGGGGCGGGCTCATCGATGTCACCCCTGATGCCATTCCTGTAATCGACGAGGCGGCAATGGTCCCAGGCTTTTTCATAGCCACGGGCTTTTCCGGTCATGGGTTTGGGATAGCGCCCGCGGCAGGCCGACTGATGGCGGACCTTGTTACCGGCACGACACCGATCGTTGACCCGACCGCATTCAAATTGTCGCGCTTCAGCGACGGGACCAGAATCATTCTTTCGCCCGAACAGCCCTGAGGGCCGGCCGTAGTCGCAGGAGACAGCTCTTTGGAATATCGTTCGCTTAGACGTTCCGCGCCCAGGACTTCGGCTGCCCCGTTCGGCGGCGAGGGTTGGGTTATGCAAACAGACGGTCTTGGTGTGTCTCGGGTTGAGACCCTTCCCCGGTCAGCCAAGCCTTACTGGCATCAAGCGACGGGCCGAGCCAGGCGAACCTGGCATTGCTCGCTCGACACGTGAGGTGAACCCGGGGGGCAACTTAGAATTTCCCTTTGCCCTCAAGACCCACGGACCAACGCCGCGCGGTCAAACCAATTCCGGACTTCGCCTTGTGTAGGGCCGAGCCGGAGAGCCGGGGCGCCCTCGCCCCGTATTCCAACCGAGTGCCAATTCACGGAGAATGCAATGTCGAACCTTACAACGTTCAGCCTAGACGTAAACACGCTTCCGGCTCCGACCGGCCGCAAGCCGGTCGCGCCCGAACTCATCTCGGGCGATCCATCCTTCCGAAGCTGGATACAGGATGAGTCGTTTGACGGAAAGGTGCGCTCCGGAATTTGGGAGGCAACACCGGGGCTAACGCAGTGCCTCAAGCCACATACCTACGAGTACTGCTACATTATCGAAGGTGCAGTCGAGATTTCCGAAGAAGGCGGCGAGACTACGATCTATCGGACCGGCGATTCCTTCGGGCTGAAGCCCGGATTTGTGGGGACCTGGCGAACCCTGGAGACGTTGAAGAAGTTCTACGTGGCGGTCACTCTGTGATCTGAGGCAATTGTCGCGTAAGCGAGGACGAAGGCAAAAATCCTGCTGCGCGGCCTTGCGCGCAGTAGCGCCTCACATGCATGTAGTTGGGCCCCGCGCTAGATGCGTGCCCAATGATTGAACGAACATGCCCACTGCATCAAACGACGACACGACCAAGAAGGTGGCCCGTGGGCGCCCACTAAGGATGGCCGACATCGCTCGCATCGCGGGCGTCGACATTTCGACGGTGAGCCGGGCCCTCTCTGGAAGCCCGCGCGTCACAGAGGAGACGCGGGCCAGAATCGACGAGATTGTCCGCGACACCGGATATGTCGTGAACAAAACGGCTCGTACTCTGCGTGACGGCCGCGCCAACCAAGTACTTGTCATCATTCCTGATCTTTCGGCGTCTTTTTACCCCGAAGTCGTTCAGGGGATAATTGAGACCCTCGCCAAGCACGGAATCAACGTTCTGCTGGGTGCCACAATGCGCCAGGCGAAGCGCGAGGCCGAACTCGGTCGGCGCCTGATGACTGGCGTTGTGGACGGTATCATCACCATCACGGGAAGCGTTCCCGAGACGATCCTCAATCTGCCGGACTTCGCCGGCAAGGTCGTGGCCCTGGCCCGTCCCGTCCCCCACGACGGCATCCCCTGGGTGACGATCGACAACTACGCGGCCACCCGACAGGTAATGGAACACCTTCATGACATGGGGCACCGGCGCATCGTCCACATCGCAGGACCAAGTCGCTCGGAGACCTTCCGTGATCGTTCCGCAGCCTATGTTGATTTCATGCGCGACAAGGGCCTGGCTGAACTGACAGACGTGCGCTCGACCGAGCAGTTCAACGCCGACGCCGGCGTCAAGATCATGAAGGCTATTCTAGACGATGGCCGACGCCCGACCGCGATCTTCTGTGGTTCCGACGAGTTGGCGTTCGGCGCGATGGCAGCCGCACGTCAGGCCAATCTCAGCATCCCCGATGACATCTCGTTCTTCGGGTTCGACGACCTTAAGCTCGCAGGGCTGATGTATCCCCCACTCTCGACAGTCTCGGTTCCCCGCTTCGAGATGGGCCGCAAAGGCGCGGAGGTGATCTTCAACCGTATCTACAAGGGAACTCTCGAGTCGCAGAAGATCGTGCTGCGGCATCGGCTGGTCCTTAGGGACAGCGTCGCGCGAATCAGCTGATCCCGTGCGATCCTGATAGCCGCCCCGACGCGTACCGACGAAATGAGGATGCGATCTCGATCTCTCACGGCGTTAGACAGTGGGCACTCCGCGCGATGTCCCGCATTGGCGATTGACAATCCAACCGATTGTACAGCTACTACAAACGATTGGATTTCGACGTTGCCGTTTCTGACTCGGCGTGGAGTTACATGCCTTCTCGCAATGCTTCCCCGGTACTACCCGTTGGTCAGCAGCTCCGCCACTCTCGTAGTGGGCAGAGTTGGCCTTCGCTCATGGCGAAGGTCACCCAGCCAGACCTGTATTCCCTGTCGCAGTGAGCGGGACGAGAACCCACAATGCCCACTGAATCAAAGGACGATACGACCGAAAAGGTGGCCGGCGGGCGTCAACTGCGGATGGCCGACATCGCTCGCATCGCGGGCGTCGACATTTCGACCGTTAGCCGAGCTCTCTCAGGAAGCCCGCGCGTCACTGAGGAGACGCGCGCGCGGATAGCGGAGATTGTCCGCGACACCGGCTACGTCGTGAACAAGACGGCCGTCACACTGCGCGATGGCCGCACCAACCAAGTGCTGGTCATCATTCCGGACATCTCTGCGTCGTTCTATCCCGAGGTCGTCCAAGGTATCGTCGAGGTACTTGCCAAGCGCGGCATCAACGTTCTGTTGGGCGCGACGATGTACCAGGCCAAGCGCGAGGCTGAACTCGGAAAGCAATTGTTGACCGGTGTCGTAGACGGCATCATCACGATCACCGGAAGCGTTCCTGAAACGATCGCCAACATGGTCGACCTCGATCGCAAGGTCGTCGCCCTGGCGCGGCCGGTCGCACATCAAGGCGTGCCGTGGGTGACGATCGACAATTACGGGGCAACCAAGGAGGTGATGGAATACCTCCATGGCATGGGGCACCGCCGCATTGTCCACATCGCAGGACCAAGTCGCTCGGAGACCTTCCGTGATCGTTCGGCTGCCTATGTCGATTTCATGCGGGACAATGGCCTTGCCGCGCTTACGGACGTGCGCGAAACCGAGTTGTTCAATGCGGATGCTGGCGTCGAGATGATGAAGGCGGTGCTTTGCGATAGCCAACGTCCCACGGCGGTTTTCTGCGGCTCTGATGAGCTAGCTATTGGCGCTATGGCCGCCGCCCGTCACGCAAAGCTCAGCATCCCCGATGACATCTCGTTCTTTGGGTTCGACGACCTCAAACTGGCCGGGCTGCTGTATCCACCGCTCTCAACAGTGTCGGTTCCGCGCTTCGAAATGGGCCGAAAAGGCGCGGAGGTGATCTTCAACCGAATCTACAAGGGAACCCTCGAGTCGCAGAAAATCGTGCTGCGGCATCGGCTCGCGATTAGAGACAGCGTCGCGCGGATCGGCTGATCGGTAAGGGAAGCTGTGTGACGGGCGCCCGTGGGACCAGACGGGGACCCAGTGGCGCGCCAATCTCGCCAAAGCTCGGCGCCCCGCGAGCACGACAGGCCAGCGTCCAACGAGCGTTCCATTTGGCCTATGTCGAGCTGATCTACCGCAAGGCACCTTAGCGGCGAGCGCGTGCTCGGCTGTCCATTTACAGGAAGCCAGCCAAACGTCCGCTGCCTGGGAAGGACGGACGCCTTCGAGAAATCTCAATTGACAATCCAATCGATTGTACAGTTAATACAACCGATTGGATCAACGTCCTCGCTGTGCGGGTCCCGCCTACGCAAACGGAAATCAGCTGTGACACACAGGCATAGTGCGCTCGACATGTGCAAACGGCCCTGCCGGCAAGACGGGGGTGCGTCGAACGTTATTCCTTGCTGAACCGATATCCTGGCTGAGCGGCGGCATAGCCAGGACGCCGGTGGGCGTCGATCCTCCCCGGTTGGCCCACCGGCGACTTCTTTAAGCAGGACAGCTCGGCGCCACCGTCGGACCGTTCGTCCTCTTCTCCACATGACAAAAATGACGATCGCTGGTGCCTTGCAGAGCGTGCTTGACGAGATTGTCGCGGCATTAGCCCAGACCACCGATCGTGGTGTGGTTGCTGACTACATTCCGGAGCTCTCTCGGGCGAACCTAGCGATGTTCGGAATCGCGGTCGCCTTGCCGGGTGGCGAGGTGCTGGCCGCCGGTGACGCCGACACCCCGTTCTCAATTCAGAGCATCTCCAAGGTATTCACCTTGGCCATGGCTCTGGGGCGGCTCGGCGAGGGTCTTTGGCGCCGCGTTGGACGCGAACCGTCTGGATTGGCCTTCAACTCGATCCTCCAGCTCGAGCAGGAGAACGGACGCCCGCGCAATCCCTTCGTCAACGCTGGGGCGATCGTCGTCACCGACGCGATTCTTGCTCACAATGAACCCCGGGAATTGCTTGCTGAACTGCTGCGGTTCGTGCGCGAGGCGGCGGGGGACGACGATATTCATATCAACAGGGACGTAGCTCGGTCGGAAGCCACCACTGGTCACCGCAACTTAGCTTTGGCCCATATGCTCAAGGCACAGGGCAATCTGCACAACACACCCGACCGGGTGCTAGGCACCTATTTTCATCAGTGTGCCATCGAGATGAGTTGCGTGCAGGTGGCTCAAGCCGGGCGCTTCCTGATCGGCGCTCGCGAAACTGCACTCATCGCTGGGGACAACGTCAGGCGCATCAATGCACTGATGATGACCTGCGGTCACTACGACGGGTCGGGAGAATTTGCCTATCGCGTGGGCTTGCCGGCCAAAAGTGGTGTCGGCGGCGGCATACTGGCCATTGCACCTCGCCGCGCATCCATCGGCGTCTGGTCATCAGGGCTCAACGCTCATGGCAACTCCAAGATCGGTACCTTGGCCGCCGAGATGTTGGCCGATCGGATGGGCTGGTCAGTGTTTAACTAGGGAGACCCCATCCCCCTGTGGAAGGAACCGATGACCGATCTTGTAAACGGGGACGGAGTCCTGACGATTGGAAAAGGCACCTACGAAAAGCTCGCGAGTGCCGGCAGAGCATCGGCGAAGGCAGGACCTATTGGGCATGCGCCTGACCTTGGCCTGTCGGAGCAGGCGCGGTGCCGCCCTAAAAGCGTTCGCACAAACTCCTCCGCCGAAAAGCACTCACGCTGGCGCCGGAAATTCTCGTTTGGAATTGCTCGAGGTCCGCGGAGGCTGACGCCGCTCCTATTTCGTCTCGAGTGTCAGTCGCGCAGGGCAATGGTCCGAGAGTCGCTTCGGGTCCGCGGCGGTGGCAGGAGCCCATACGATCTGCTCTTCGGTACTTGGGTCGATGAGAGCGGCCGCTTGCTTGCCAAACACGAAGAACTCAATCGGGCTCATGTTGTAGTCGTCAGCATCTGCAAGCGTCGTCGGATAGGGGTTGGCAAGGTCGGCCCAACACAGCGAAGGCTTCTTGTAAGGGGCGCGGAAAAGCTCGGTGTCGGGCCGCGCATCACGGTCCAAGCCGTCTGAGCCAGGCGAGTACGCTGACAGGGCCTGCCAGACTTCGTCCTGGAAGGTCCCGGCCCCAGCATCGAGCCTGCGATTGAAGTCGCCCACGATCATCCAGGTATCTCCGGCCTCCTCCCGGGCACGGAGCCACTTATGAAGAGGGTACATCTGGCGCGCTATGGTGTTGCAGCTACTGCGCTCCGGCGGGGTGGTCGCCGGATCCACCGTAAAAAACTTGAAATTCATGAAGTCGTCGAAGCAGCCGGACTTCAGATGCACGACAAGCACCCGCACGGCCGTCTCGCCACTGTGAAGGGTAACGTCCAATCCCCATCGAACATTGCGGATACCCTGGGGATCGTCGGAGCGAACGTTGAGATCGGCAACGTCAACGACGGAATCGACGGTGACGCCGGCCGAGGGACGCCATGCGACGCCGGTATATTGTGTCCTCGTTTCTCCAGCAGGCTTGATTAGGTTGTCGCCGGCCTTGGTGCAGATCGGCCCCTGCGTCAGATTTTCATCCTGGGCGAATTGCCCGCTGATGCAGTGCTCCCATCCATCGGCGACCGGGAACACTTCGTTAAGGGCGGCGGGGCTTGTCACTTCCTGGAGGAAGAAGACCGGCGTAGCAACCTTGTCCCGCCATGACCGCAAGTCGGCAAAATCGGCTGGCTGGCGCACATGATCGTCCGGGAAGACGGTGTGTGGATCGCCGGCATAGACCAGCGTTTGGATGTTCCAGTTTGCGATACGGACCTCGGCCGCAGCGCCCTGGCCGATGGAGCAAATAAGGATCGATGCCGCCATTGCGGCCAAACGAGCAAGGCTCACAATATCCTCCTAAAATCGGCGAGAAAAAAACTCCCGGCGGACGGAGCGCTCTGTGCTTCCAAAGTAGTCAGACCACCAGCGGTCCGTTCTCAACGGTTTGGGCGGATCGGCAGGATCGCGCCAGGCTAGGGACTCGCGGAAGGCGTGATGCGAATAAAGGCGCATGAATTCGCCGAGATAGATGTCGGCGACGCGCGTGTTCCCGACGACGATGAGCATGTTCTCGTCATTCTGATCGGTGGACGCGTCACTAAAGTTTGCCGAGCCAGCGACGACCGCAGGATTGTCCGACATCGGGTCGATCAACATGAACTTGTTGTGCACGTATTTCACGTTGCTGTTGAGGCCAGAAAGGTGCTCCTGGACCCAGCCGTCGATCTTGTTAGTGGCGATCAAGGATCCGATCGCGAAGGTGTTTTCGGGCATGTTGCGCAGCAGTTGGATAGCCTCTTCCTCCGCTAGGCGCTCCGGGCTGCCCTCCTTCAATGGACGCGTCGCTTTCTCGAGCAGGGCGAGGCGAAAGGGCGCTGTGCTGTTGCGGTAGACGTTCTTGAAGAGATCGTGCATGCCGAAGGCAAAGGTCATGAACACGCCCTCGCGGGCTGTCATGGCTAGGTCCGCGTACCATTGCAGCGCAGTGAGGTCGGAGCGCGGGCTGAAAATGAGGCTAGTGCCACCTGGCGGGGGCATGGCGGGGAGCGGAGTTAATTCCTCCGTGATGTCGTTGAGCTTGCCGTTGGTGGGGTCGCCGTGCAGCGCATCCCAATATTTACGATAGAGATCAGCCGTGTCGGGATCCTCGACCACGTGCGCCACGTTCGAATGGCCGAAGATACCCCCGTCTGAAAAGTTCGTGCCTCCCGTCCAAACCGAGATTGGAGCGCCGTTCTCCAGCTTCACAATGAACTTGTTGTGCGAAATGTAGGTTTTGTTGGTCCTGCGCTCCATGCAGTGGTCGGCGAGTGCGACGCCGCCGGCCTCGTCGACCTTGGAGACTGCAAGGCGATTGTCATCTCCGGGCTTTGCCTTGCGGGCATCGTAGATGATCTCGACATCCACGCCCCGATTGATGGCGTCTTTGAGCACCTTGAGAAAGGGTTCGTAGTTGAACTCATACGCCGCAACTCGCAGCGCGTGGGTGCCGGCCACGGCGTCATTAACGAAGGCAGTCATGGCCTCATAAAGGCCCCGAGACAGCCAAATCCAGGCTTGCCCATTTTGCACCTGCTCTGGCCGACGGTTTCCGAAGCGGGCAACATAGGCCTGCGAGGCAGCCACACCACGATTGAAATAGACATCGTGGTTGCCATTTTCAGGGCTCTCGGTCGTCACTTCGACTGCGACTTCGGCGAAGGTAGCCAAGGCAGATGGCGAGCCGTTCAGGGCGGTGATCGTGTAAGTGTAACGGTACCCTGGCTTGGCCGAGTAGTCGGCCCACTGAAAGCTTTGAACGGGCTGTTGGTTTGTCGGGTAGGTCGCGCCGGCCGGAAAACCCGGATCAGTCTCCGCGAAGCACTTCATGCCTTCAAGGTAGTAAGCTTCGTTCTCCTCATGATCGAGCCGATGGATTGCAAAGCCGAGGAGGCCCTCGCACTCCACTTCAGGCAGGTCAAAACCCAGGGTGACCACGTAGGTGCCGGCGACGGCTGTTACCGCCAATGGACCGTTACTATTCCACGCACGCATGCCCCCTCCGCGTCGCTGAATTATTTGCAAGAACAGTAACAGCATGCCCTGTCACAAAGAAGGCTATTGTAGCGAGCGCCCCATAAGTTTGCTGTCTTTGAGTGCGAAAGGTCCGCTACCCTGCGGAACAGCGTGCCGGCACTTCACAACGCCAGCGGGGGGCATGCCCCGTTTGCTCTACATTAGCTCACAACCCCAAGATCGCGATCGCTGGCCGCCGCCTGCCGCAGTGCCTGAAAGAGTTCCTGGACGACCTTTCTGGAAGATCGATCTCTCGCCAGCTCGACGACATAGTTTCCGGCACCAGCAACCCCAGGAATTCCTGAGCAGACCGCTAGTCCCATAGATTGCAGAAGTTGCCGCGAGACCGGCCACGGCACCAGGGCCAGTACGAGTCCCTCACGCACCATTGCAAGGGCGAGCGGGGTGGTCTCGACCGCATCGATCTTGAATACATGTCTCTGCGCGAGGCCCGGGTAGCGAGCTAGAAGCGTGTTCCATCCCACGGCATGTGAGCGCACCTCCAGCAACCTAAACCGCGCCAGATCATCAGCTCCGTGAATTTCCGCCACGTCCGTCGGTCGACCCACGACAACATGGGTCAGGCCCATCAACCAGCCCGGATGTCGAACTGAACCCGGCTCTTCGGAGCACCGTATCGTCAGGTCGGGGACGACCTGGCGTTGGATATCCTCCATCAGCAATTCGACTTGGGCGGACGGCTGGGTCTGCTCGAAAACCGAGACGACACGAGGCAGCCAGCTCATGGTCATCAGCTGACTGGCCACCAGGGTCACGCGCTCTACGTCTTTCCGCGGAAAGAGAGCTGCCGCCTTGGCTTCGATGGCGCGCAGTGAAACCTGCACCGTGGGAAGAAACTCGTCGCCCTCTATGGTGAGTCGAACGCTATTCGCGCTCCTCTCAAAGAGCGGCCTTTTGAAATATGTTTCGAGAGCCAGGACCTGCTGGCTGACCGCAGCAGCGGACATGTTCAATTCGCGCCCGGCCGAGGCGAAGCTTTGATGCCTCGCGGCCGCATCAAAGACGCGTAGCCAGTTTAGTGAGGGAATGCCGCTCATTTGCATGACCTAGCATAAGCAGAACTTACGCTGAGGGCCAACAGATACAGGATGTCCGATTGCCCGCCCGGAGCGGTACAAAAATGCTGAGCCCGGAGTTCAATGGACAAATCATGAAAAGGGGGACCTCGCTATGCTGAAGCGTACGACACTGCTTGCGCTTGCGCTCGTACCGCTGCTCGCAGCCAACGCCGCTGCCGGCGAACTGCCGAAACAGATCACGATCGCCACCGAAGGTGCCTACCCGCCGTGGAACTACGTCAACCCTGACGGTTCGGTCGCTGGTTATGAAATCGACCTCATCAACGCGCTCTGCCCCAAGATGCAAATCGAATGTAAAGTCGTCACCCAAGACTGGGATGGGATCATCCCAGGGCTGACCGTTGGCAAATACGACGCCATCGTCGCGTCGATGGGTGTGACTGAAGAGCGCAAAAAAGTGGTCGCCTTCTCGATCCCCTACGCCAAGGCGCCCAACGGTTTCTTGACGACCGGGTCGGGCGGTCTCACCCATCTTCCGGGCACCGGAGCGTCGTTCGACCTCGCTATCAAGCCTGACGAGGCCACCAAGGCGATCAATGATTTGAAGGCCGCACTCACCGGCAAGAAGATCGGCGTCCAGTCCGGCTCTACCGCGGCCAATTTTGCCGACGAGTATCTCAAGGATCTCAATCCCATCGAGTATCCCTCGTTCGAGCAACTTGGGCTCGAGCTGACCGCCGGCCGGCTGGATGTCGCCATCGCCAACGTCACCGCGTTCAAGGCAGTGATCGATGCCAACGCGCCCGGCACTTTGGCTCTGACGGGTCCTACCTTTTCGGGCGGTGTGCTCGGCTTAGGCACGACCAATGTCGCCCTGCGCCCCGCCGATGAGGACCTGCGCAATGCCTTCGATGCCGCCATCGATGCCCTGAACAAGGATGGCACCAACAAAACACTTACCGAGAAGTGGTTCGGCGTGGACATCTCGATCCACGATTGACCGCTGACGATGCGGCCTCGCCCGCCTCCCGGCGGGGCCACCATCTCATCAATTCGCTGAGCCGCTGGAGCGGCCACCTCCCACTCCGGATGCTCAAATTGTTCGTACCCGTTGGCCCCAACGTCACATCCATAACCATTCATGTCGACGACCGACCAGTCGCCGCGCGAAGCGGAGAAACTGTGGCGGCCTGCCTCCTTCGGGAAGGAACCACGTACTTTCGCACGACGCCGGTCTCGGGCTCGCCGCGTCTTCCGTACTGCATGATCGGACACTGCTTCGAATGTCTCGTCGAAATCGATGGGGCGGGAAATAGGCAGGCTTGTCTGATGATCGTAGCCGAGGGCATGCGCGTGCGCCTCCAGCATGGCGCTGCGTCGATCCCGGAGCGCGCCGCATGACGATGGACGATAGCAAGGGCACCGGGCCTGTTCTGCCTCGGCCAGACGCTGACGTAATCGTTGTTGGGGCTGGGCCCGCCGGGATGTCAGCGGCGAGCGAGCTTGCTGCAGCGGGATGCTCGGTTATCGTCCTCGACATGCAGCCGAGCCCCGGCGGCCAGATCTTTCGCGGCCTTGAAGCGAATGTCTCGGAAAAGGGGCAGGCTTCAGATCTGCTGCGAGCACTGGGGGAGAGCTATCGGGCGGGGTCCGCGCTCATCACGAGGTTTCGCGCGGCTCGATCCATCGACTACCGCGATCAGACGACGGTCTGGGAGGTGCGGCCCGACGGCACCGTGGGCTGGCTACGAGGGGCGGACGCTGGCTATCTGCGCGCGCGTCACGTGCTGCTGGCTCACGGTGCCATGGAGCGCCCCGCGCCGTTTCCCGGCTGGACGCTCCCTGGCGTTATGACGGCAGGCGCCGTCCAGACTTTGCTCAAAGCGGGCCGCATGAAGCCGGTCGGCCGCGTTGTGCTCGCCGGTTCCGGCCCATTGATCTTGCTGCTTGCAGACCAGCTTCGACGCCTCGGATCGCCGCCCGTTCTCATTGCCCGGACTGACCGACTTTCCGATAGCGTGGCCGCAATCAGACACCTTCGGATCCCCGCGATCGGTGATTTCGCAAAGGGCGTTAAATGGCTTGCTGAGCTGCACGGCGCCCATATCAAAATGGCCTCCGGTATCTTGGATCTTGAGGCGCTAGGGCAGGATAAGGTCGAGGAAGTCCGCTACTCGATCGGCCGTCGTCGGTCTGCAGTCCGATGCGACCTTCTCGTGGTCCATGACGGCATCATTCCTTCACTCGATCTTTCGGTGGGTGCTGGCCTCACGCTCGAGTGGGACGGCCAGAACGCGAGTTGGCGACCGCGCACGCGTGAGGACGGCACAGCCACCGCAATCGATGACAGCGGGCGACCGGATCAACTGTCTCGAATCCGCGTGACCGGCGATGCGCGCCGCATAGCAGGTGCCGATGCGGCAATTGCGCATGGTCGAGTGGCGGCACTGGCAATCTTGGAGGAATTGAACAAGCCAAGAACCCGCTCACACGAGACAGCGCAGGCAGCCATGAGCCGGGCCATTGCAGCACGGCCATTCCTTGACGCTGCTTTTCCGCCTGGTCTGTCGACCCACTCCATTGCCAACGAGACGATCGTTTGCCGATGCGAAGAACTAAGCGCCGGACTCCTCCGCGAACGCATCGGAAGCGGGGCTACCGATATCAATCTCTTGCGGGCCGAAACCCGCTGCGGAATGGGCCCCTGTCAAGGTCGCAACTGCATGACGACCCTCTCGCGATTAATCGCCGAGCAGGGGCCCGGTGCGACCGCCGCGCCAGCGTTTCGAGGCCGTCCGCCAATCCGGCCGTTGCCGCTTCGCGCCCTGGCGCACCTTTCCGGTCTCGATCCCGTGGCCGCGCAGATGAAGACGCTCGAAGACAAGCCTGACGCCGGGGAGCCCCCGCATGCCTCTGCTTCGTGAGACCGTACTTATCGTGGGAGCTGGGCTCCATGGCTGCGCGATTGCCCTTTTCCTGGCTCGCGCCGGCGCAAAAGTCGTCGTCATCGAGAAGAACACTGCCGGCCGCCACGCGTCCGGCGTAAACGCGGGCGGACTCCGGACCCTCATGCGAGACGTTCGGGAGTACCCACTCTCACAGAGAGCAATGGCGCTCTGGGGCTCTCTCGAGGACGTGGTGGGAAGCGACGGTGCGAGAGCTGCGGAAGTCCGACTCGGAGCCGGCCAAGTTGCTGTTGCGTTTGACGAGGCGGAAATTGCCTGGGCGGAGGCTCGCTCCAAGGATGTCCGTAAGCGTGGCCTCGGCGACGAGGAGCTCCTTTCGGCCGATGACGTGCGTCGCCTCCTTCCCGGTATCTCCGCCACGGTCTTGGGCGGGCTGATCGTCCGCGGCGATGGGCATGCCAATCCCGCCGGGGCCATGGGCGCATTTCGGGACGCGGCAAAAAGAGCGGGCGTCACCATCGTCGAAAACAGCCGCGTTCTAGGTCTCGATCGAGCGCGGGGAGGGGGGTGGAAGGCAGAAACCACGAGCGGCGTCTTCGAAGGGGGAATTCTCATCAACTGCGCAGGCGCATGGGGACGCAACGTGGCCGCCCTTGTCGACGAGGATCTGCCTCTAGCGGTCGCGGCGTTGTCGATGATGGTGACGATCCGGGTGCAGCCCTTCGTCACGCCAGTGGTCGTCGGCATCGATCGCACTCTGTCGTTCAAGCAGAGTGCGGCGGGCTCACTGGTTATCGGGGGCGGTATTTTCGGAAATGCCTGTACCGACCGCGATACCTCCTTCACGATCATGGACCGGATGGCGCAAAGTGCGGCAGCAACCGTCGCGGCATTTCCCGCCCTAGAGGAAATTCCGATTCTTCGCACGTGGACAGGGCTCGAGGGCCTGACCCCGGACGGAGTGCCCATAATCGGACCTGGGGTACGACATCCTGACCTGTGGCACGTCTTCGGTTTCTGCGGCCACGGATTCCAGTTGGCGCCTGCGGTCGGCGAGGCCGTGATGCGATCGCTGGCTGAAGGGCAGACCAGCAATCTCCTCGCACCCTTCTCTCCGCAACGGTTTACAGCCTCTTCCGTCCGGCGTTCGAAAGGAGCGGCTTGATGAGCCAGGGCCCGTTCACGTTACTGGGCTTCGGACCCGAGGGATGGGGTCTGCCATTGCTAACGGCAGCAGGCCTCACGCTAGCTGCGGCAGTGTGTGGCTTCGGCGTTGGAAGCATCCTCGGCATCATCGGTGCCACGCTAAAACTTTCGCGCGCTCTGCCGCTGCGCTGGATCGGCAACCTCTATACGACGATCTTTCGAGGCGTCCCCGAACTCCTGATTGTCTATCTGTTCTACTTCGGCGGCTCGGTTGCGGTCACTCAACTGATGAACCTCGGCGGGTTCCCCGGGTTCTTCTCCGTGCCGTCGTTCCTCACAGGCATCCTGGCTATTGGCTGTGTTTCCGGCGCCTACCAGACGGAGGCCTTCCGCGCCGCATTCCAGCGTCTCGACCGAGGCCAGATCGAAGCGGCCCGATCTTGTGGCATGTCCGGCCTGCTGCTTTTGCGGCGGATCGTTGCGCCCCAGGCCCTGCGCTTTGCGCTGCCCGCTCTGGGGAACATCTGGCAATCGGTCCTGAAGGAGACCGCACTGCTCTCAGTAATCGGCCTGATCGAACTCCTGCGGCAAGCCAGTACGGCCGCCGGCTCAACAAGGCAGCCTTTGGTGTTCTATGCCGCCGCTGCGCTCCTCTACCTCGTTATCGGGCGCATCACCGGACTTATCCTGCGGAAGCTCGAAGTCCGCCTTGCGCACCCTTGGAAGCGATAAGATGGATTGGTCATTCCTCATCGACGTCGCGAAGCAGCTGGCATCTGGCGTTCCGCTTACGCTCCAACTCGCGGCGACCTCCATCGTCGTCGGATTTTGCCTCGCGGTTGGCATATCGGCCGCGGCTTCGAGCCGCTGGAGAATACTCCGTTGGTTGGCCACGCTCCACGTGGAGCTGTTTCGCGGCACCCCACTGTTGGTCCAGATCTTCCTCATTTATTACGGGCTAGGCCAGATACCCGAGCTTCGCGCCTCTATTCTGTGGGTATTTCTCTCGCAAGCATATTGGTGCGCGATCCTCGCGCTGTCGCTCAACACCTCGGCCTACGGTGCTGAAATTATCCGTGGGGCAATCGCGGCGGTGCCGGAGCAGGAAGTTGAAGCGGCGCGGGCCTTGGGCATGTCGGGCTTTCTTCTTCGCAGGCGCATCATCTGGCCGATCGCATTGCGACATGGGCTGGCCAACTACGGCAGTGAAGCCATTCTCATGCTCAAGGCAACCTCACTGGCGAGCGTGATCACGCTGATGGAAGTGACGGGTATCGCCCGCAAGCTGATTTCCGCCTCTTATCGAGCCTTCGAAATTTTCATCGTCAGCGGCGCGATCTATCTGGCGCTCACGTTTTTGCTCACCGTCATCCTGCATTGGGTGGAATGGCGGCTCAATCCCCACAGGCGGACTTAACCAGCGGAGGCCACCATGGCGGCAGACATTGAAACCCAGTCGAATAGGTCGATACCTGGCTCCGTACCCGCGATCAGGGTGGAAGGTCTCGTAAAACGCTACGGGCAGCTCGAGGTCCTCAAAGGCATCGATTTCGAGGCACGGGAAGGAGAAGTGATCTCAATCCTCGGTGCGTCGGGGTCGGGCAAGTCTACCTTCCTGCGCTGCCTCAATCTTCTTGAGCTTCCAACTGCGGGGCGGCTGCACGCATTTGGGGAAGAGATCCGATTGCGATCGCAAGGAGACAGACTGCAAATCACTGATACCAAGCAGGCCGACCGTCTGCGCACCAAAGTTGCAATGGTGTTCCAGAACTTCTGCCTCTGGAGCCACAAGACAGTGCTCGAGAATCTCATCGAGGCCCCCATCTACGTTCAGCGACGCAATCGCAGTGAAGTAAGGTCCGAAGCCGAGGCGGCCCTCGCCCGGGTGGGTCTGCAGGATCGGGCTGCATCCTATCCGGCGCAGCTCTCGGGTGGGCAGCAGCAACGCGCTGCGATTGCCCGCGCGCTCGTCATGAAGCCGCGAGCCCTCTTGTTTGACGAGCCTACATCGGCGCTCGACCCGGAACTGGTGGGGGAAGTGCTCAAAGTTATGCGCGATCTAGCTTCGGAAGGTCGCACCATGTTGGTCGTGACCCACGAGATGGGCTTTGCCCGTGATGTGTCGAGCCGCGTCCTGTTCCTGGAGAGAGGTGAAATCCGCGCGCAAGGGCCCGCCAGAGAGCTCTTCTCTGGCGGTGTAGACGCACGGTTCGATCAATTTGTCGGTCTGTTTCCACCCAGTTGAAACGGGCTTCTACGACGAGCTAGACCCGCTTGCCGGTATCGACAATCCAAGGGATTTGTTCGGAATGGTGCAGCGAGCGGCGACCTCCTAGGCGCCGCACCATGGCCAGATATTGGCGGCGGTATCAGGCCGCTTTCGTCAGCTGCAGCTTCCCAAAGGTCTCGGCAAAGGACGTCGCGAGCTTTCCTGCCGCGATGTCATAGGCGGTCGCGTCCGGCCAGTTCGCCCGCGGGTCTAGTTGACGTTTGGCCAGACCTTCGACCGACAGGGGGATATCAAAGCCAAAGAACGGGTCTCGGCGCATGGGGGTCCCAATGAGTTCCCCCGAGACCGCCGCCTCGACCAGCCGGCGCGTGGCAGCAATGTCGATGCGGGTGCCGACGCCATAGGGGCCGCCGATCCACCCGGTGTTGATCAACCAAACGCGTGCCCGGCTCTTATCCAACCGGTCTGCGAGGAGTTTTCCATAAACCTGAGGGTGGTGCGACATGAACGGCGCGCCGAAACACGCTGAGAAGGTTGCCGTGGGCTCCGACACGCCTCGTTCTGTACCCGCAAGCCTCGCTGTGTACCCTAACAGGAAGAGCCGGATCGCTTCATCCGGACTGAGCGATGCGATTGGCGGCAGCACACCGAACGCATCGGCGGTCAGAAACACGACGTTATTTGGTGTCGGGGCCGTGCCGGTCTCGACCACACCCTTCAACGTCGAAAGCGGGTAGGCGGCCCGTGTATTCTCAGTCTGGGACAAATCCGCATAATCGGGTTCGCCATTCTCGATCACAACGTTCTCCAACACCGCGCCGAAACTGTGGGTTGCGGTGTAGATTTCTGGCTCGGCTGAGGATGAGAGTTTCGCGGTTTTTGCGTAGCAACCCCCCTCGATATTGGCGATGCCTGCGTCACTCCACAAATGCTCGTCATCACCCACCAGCGCTCGTTTCGGGTCCGAGCTGAGTGTTGTCTTGCCTGTCCCACTTAAACCAAAAAACAGCGATGTCTCGCCTGCTGCATTCATGTTAGCCGAACAATGCATGGGCAGAATTCCCATGAGGGGAGCGTGGAAGTTCACGAGCGAGAACACCGATTTCTTGATCTCGCCGGCATAGGCAGTGCCCCCGATCAGAACGACGTTTCGACTCATATCCAGGGCGATGACAGTGCCGGTACGCGTCTCATGCCTTGCCGGGTCCGCGACAAAGCTCGGAAGGTGCAAGATGGTGGCATTGATGCTTGCGGAGCGACTCCGGGGCCTAAGCAGGTTGCGGATGAACAGCGCGTGCCATGCCGTCTCCGTCACGATGTCGACGTTCGCCTGAAGCGAGGGATCAGCGCCGGCGCCGAGTTGTTCCAGATAGAGCTCCCGTCCCTGCACATGCTCGAGCATATCAGTGAGCAACAGATCGAAGGCTGCAAGCGTCATGGCAGCACCGTTGTCCCACCACACATGGGGGTCGGTTAGTTCGTCACGTACGATATATTTGTCCTTGGGCGATCGTCCGGTGAACGGCCCGGTTGATACCGCGACGGCACCTGAATTGGTGAGCTGCGCTTCTCCCCTCTCGCATGCTCTCATCACCAACTGCGCGCGAGTGCTTTCGCGACGAACTCGCGCCAATTTTTCGATGCGGTTGACCAGTGTCAGAGTGAGGGGCATGGTGTCTTCCAAATGGGAGTTCAGTTGAAGCGGGTTCTATCGGAGCAGCAAACGAATGACACTTCGAAATGCGTCGTAATACTGAAGTAGTGTCATCAATTTCTATTTCGGAAAACATGACGCCGCATCGCCCGCATATTGAACGATCTTCGCGATGTCGAAGTGGTTATTACGACTAGTCTACATAGACGACGACATTATCGTTTGGTGGTTCATCGCGGGTTTCCGCCTCGGCGCGGAGGGCTGCGGCCGATGGTGGGCCGCCATGCGAGAAGGCCAGGTTGATGCACCTCCTCACCGCTTCCTGCCTGCTGACGTATTCCGACTGTTCTGCAATCCATGCGTCGACCCGCGCCAGCATCTCGGGGGTCATCCGCACTGTGATCCGATCGTCCATCTGCCCATCCCTGAACATGCCATCGCAGCTGCTCCCTAGATACCGATCGCGTCGTAGTGTCCTTTGATGCGGTTGAGGGCGATCACGTACGCCGCCGTGCGCAGATCAGTGACTTCAGGATTGCCGTTCCACAGCGCTGACATTTGCGCGTAGGTCGAGCGCATCTTTTCCTCGAGGCCCGAGCGCACCAGGTCGATCTCCGATGCTCCGGCCAGAAAGCGAGCCCGGCGATCGGTGGGGACCGGTGACCCCAACATGGTCTCGAGCGTCTGCAACAACTGTCGGTTCTCGTGTTCGCGCTGCCGCCGCTCCATAAGTCCGAAGGGCATGTGGGTAATATTCTTGACCCACTCGAAGTAGCTAACCGTCACGCCGCCGGCGTTGGCGAAGAGATCAGGGATGATGACGATGCCCTTCTCCCGAAGGATCCGATCAGCCGCGAAGGTGACCGGGCCGTTTGCGGCCTCAACGATGAGACGCGTGGAAAGGCGCGCGGCATTGCCTTCGTGGATCACACCTTCGAGCGCTGCAGGAACAAAGATATCGCACGGCGTCTCAAGAGCGCCCAACCCATCGGCACTGTAGCTGCCGCCCAAGAAACGAGCGACGCCGCCGGTCGCGACGAGATGTTGCTTCAATGCTTCTATGTCGAGCCCATCGGCATTGCTGACTGCACCATCCCGCTCAATGACACATACGATCCTGCAGCCGTCGTCGACGAGGAACTTCGCCGCATGGTAGCCAACATTGCCCAGACCCTGCACGACCACCCTCAAGCCGGTGAGACTGTCCGGCAGTCCTGCCCGTTTCCGATCAGCAGGCGTGCGGAAGAACTCCCGGATCGCATATTGAACGCCCCTACCGGTTGCTTCCGACCGGCCCGCGATTCCCCCGGCCGCGATCGGCTTACCCGTGACGCAGGCCGCGGCATTGATGTCGTGGGGGTTCATGCGCTGGTACTCATTGGCCATCCACACCATGGTCCGCTCCGAGGTTCCCACATCGGGCGCTGGCACGTTCAGTGAGGGGCTCAGGAAATTCTGGCGGGCGAGCTCCTGCGTGAATCGCCGGGTGATCCGTTCGAGTTCGGCGTCAGTCCATTCGGACACGTCGATCTTAAGCGCGCCCTTCGAGCCGCCGAACGGCAGATCCAGGAGGGCGCATTTGTAGGTCATAAGGGCGGCCAGCGCCTCGACCTCATCTTGATCGACGTTGGGCGCATAGCGGATCCCGCCCTTGGCTGGCGCGGGATGGTTGGTGTGTACCGCCCGCCAGCCCTCGAATGTGTACATGCGCCCGCGCAGCCGCACCCCAAAGCGTGTGATGTAGGTCTCGTTACACACCCGGATTTTTTCCGCGAGGCCGTCCTGCATCGGGACGAGCGCCGAGGCGCGACGGAACATGGCATCCACGTCGGCAAGAAAGCTGCCGTGCTTTTGGTCGGTGATGACCGGTTCATCCTTTAGGTCCAGCAATTAGGTCTCCGGCCCGCCAGCAGAGGCAGGCGCTTATCAAGAATTCAGATAGGTCCTGGTGTCCCAGGATGGTCAGGGCGCCCAAGCCCTTGGCGGAGCCCGACCGGCTCCATCCGAACGATTGGGTTCAGTCTTCGGACCAATCCTTGTCCAGGGCAGCATTGCCGACGCTGGCGAAGGACTTGACCAGTACCGGCCTCTCGCCCGATTGCTTGCGTGACGCGGGTTTGTCCCTCGTGTTCAACACCTCTGGTTCAGAACCCTCGTCGATTAGGAAGAGGTCGACGATCCGGTCCAGGTCGGAGGCTTGCGCCTCGGTCTGCTCGATGGCCGCATTCGTCTGCTCTACCAACGCGGCATTGTGCTGCGTCATCTCGTCGAGCTGCCGAACGGCCATGTTCACTTCCTCGATGGCAAGAGCCTGCTCCCGGCTCTCTCGAGCGATAGCCTCCATCAACTCGTTCTGCGAACGAGCGGCCGCCAACATGCTGGCGAGCTTGTCACTCGCTTCCGCAACGAGCTTTGAACCCTGTCCGACGTCGAGCGCCGATTTCTCGATCAGCCCCTTGATCTCGTTGGAGGCAGTCGCCGCTGACTGGGCAAGTCGCCTCACTTCGACGGCCACCACAGCAAAACCCTGACCCGCTTCGCCAGCTCTCGCCGCCTCGACCGACGCGTTGAGCGCCAGTAGATTGGTCTGGAAAGCGATGTCTTCGATCATTCCCACGATGTCGGCGATTTTGGAGGATGACGACGTGATCCGGTCCATGGCGTCATTTGCCCGGGACATGACCTCGGCGCCTTCTTCGGCGGTCCGCGATACGCCACGCGCACTCCCGGACGCTTCTTCGGCCTTCTTAGCGTTCTCGGTCACCGTAACCGCCAGTTGTTCGACTGCGGCCGACGTCTCTTCGATGGTCGCCGACTGCTTGGTCGTGCGTTCCGACAAGTCATTGGCGCCCGAGAGGATCTCACCAGTGGCGGTCTTTACCCCGCGCGACGTCTCTCGGAGCTGGCGCACAACGGCGCTCAGCCGATCGGCTACCGCATTGGTGTCGAGCTTCAGCCTCTCGAACGCACCTTGGAATTCACCTTGGACCCGGTGAGACAGATCGGTCTCGGCGACGGCTGAGAGCACCCTGCCCGTTTCGGCCAATCCACGATCGACCGTCTCTACCAAGTCATTCACGCTCGCTGCCAACGCGTTAAGTGCGGCATCGGGGAAGGTCGCATCGACTCGCTTGGAGAAGTCACCCGCGATAGCCGCATCTACAACCTCGCCGAATGACAGCTGCAGGGATTGCATCATTTCGGTACGTTCGAGCCGGCGTTGAACGGAGGCCTGTTTCTCCTCGTCAGTCAGCGCTTCAACCTTGCGACCGTTTTCGCGGAACACCTCAACCGCTCGGGCCATGTCGCCGAGCTCGTCACGGCCTCCGACGCCGGCAATCGCGACGTCGTAATTGCCTCCAGCGAGAGCCTTCATTGTATCGGTCAAACGCGTGATAGGCCGTGTGACAAGCCGCGAGACGAGAATGCCAATGACGATCGCGGCCGCCAGCACGATCAGTCCCCCGATCGTGAGACCGACGGCCATGGCGCGCACGGGCTCCAGACTCTCGGTCGCTGTACGTTCGGCTACAACTGCGAATTGCTGACCAAGAATGCTGATGGGCGAGGCCGCGACCATCACTTCCTCGCCATCGGGGCGAGTTTCGGTCCCATTGATCGTGCCGGCCGAGCTCGCGCTCTCTTCGATAGTGCGGTAGTCGAGCCGCTCGGTGAGCGGTGACACCTCGGGTCGGCGCGGCAGAGTGGTCAACACAAGCCCATCAGGGGTCGAGAGAAACGTCTGACCGGTCAATCCCAACCCGTCAGTCGGCCCCAGGATCGTGTTGAAGAATTCCTCGTCGAGCCGGATCGCAACTGCGCCGTAGAACGCTGGTTTACTACCAAGCTGCTTCCACACAGATTGGATCAGGAAGATCGCGGGTTTGTCTTGATTGTAGGCATATCCGGCAAAAGCGGAGGCGACTTGAGTGCCGTCCGGGCTGCCTGAGACTTGCTTAAATAACTCGTCCAGGGTCGTCTTTCCAACGCGCTCGTCATCGTCGGCGGGCAGAAAATCGTCGGACTTCGTGACGCTGTAGACCACCTTGCCCTGCTTATCGAGAACATAGATGTCGCCATAGCCGCCGTTCTTCCAAACCGTCAAAATGCCATTGTGCAGTATGGCGTGGCGATAGGCGTATATCGGAGCCAGACCGTCTCCCGTCAGCGCGGCGCGCTCCTCCGGAGTGCCCGGGGCGGAGAAGTAACCCTTGATGGTCGGATTATCGACCGGCACCGTGGAGAGATAGGGCCCGATTTCTCGCAGCAGCTGATCGACCGCGCTACCGCTGGCCAACGATGAGAGATCGCCAACGGCGGAGCTGACCCGCAGTTCCAGCAGGGCCTTGCGAGAGCTAGAGAGGGTTTGCAGCTCCGAGGCGGTGGCCTTGTTCAAACCCTCCAAACCATTAACATAACCGATAACTGCCATGGAGAGGCACGTACACACAGCTATTCCCACCACCACCAGCGGCAGTAAAACGGACTTTTTGGCTAGCTGTGTCCTCAGCCCCTCTAGTGTGGCCATAAGACCTCCCCCGTGATCTGATCAATAGATGTCACGCCGCACGACGCCATGGTGCGATCGAGTTCCTTGTGCAGGATATCCAAGGCCGTCGTCACACCGGCCTCACCGTTGGCGGCGAGGCCGTAGAGCGCCGCGCGACCAATGAGGACACCCTTGGCCCCCAGGGCGAGCGCTTTCAGAATGTCCTGGCCGGTCCGGACACCTCCGTCGAGCAGGACTTCGATGCGCGAATTAACGGCTTTTGCGACGTGCGGCAGGGCCGCGATCGAGGACGGGGCAGAGTCCATCTGCCGTCCGCCCAAATTGCTGACGCTTATTGCGTCTGCGCCGATAGAAATTGCTTCAAGGGCATCTTCTGGATCGAGAACCCCTTTGATGATCAACTTACCCGGCCACATGTCGCGAACGCGTTTGATCTCCTCCCACCGCAGGTCGAGCGAATAGGGGTCTTGCGCGTACCAGCGCGCGAAAGATGCCAGGTCGTGCACCCCGTCGACGGAACCTGTAAAATTCCCGAAACCGCGGCGCTTGGCCCGCAGCATCGATAGCAGCCAGCGAGGATGGGTGGCGAAATCGAAGACGCTGGACGGGGTGATCGGTGGGGGGATCGTCAAGCCGTTCTTGATGTTGACGTGCCTTTGCCCTTCAACATGGAAGTCTATTGTCAGGATCAGTGCACTGCAGCGAGCTGCCTTCGCGCGATTGATCTGACTTTCGAGGATGCGCCAGTCCTTGAAAATTGAGACTTGTTGCCAAATCTCACCGTCCGAAACCGAACGGACATCCTCGACGGAGCACGTGCTCAACACCGATAGCCCAAAGGCGACGTTGCGTTTGTATGCGGCTCGTGCCGCCGCCATTTCCCCATCGGGATAAAGGAAGCCGGCGACCCCCGTAGGCGCGATCGCCACGGGCATTGCAAATGGCATCCCTAGAAGGGTCGTCGCCGTGCTTCGACCCCCAACATTCTTTCCCACCCGCTGGCGCAGCCTGATGTCGTGAAAGCCGGCTTCATTGGCTTGGTAAGTGATCTGTGACCAAGAGCCGCTGTCCACGTAGTCGTAGAGCATCCGCGGCACGCGCCTTTGCGCGAGAACGCGTAGATCGTCGATGGTCGTCACTGGGGTCGGTCGATACTTTCGCGTTTGCATTCGTCCCCACCGCCTTTAAGCGGCTGCCTGTTTGGCGGCCCGCAACAACATGCCATAGAGATCTCGCGGCTCGTCGGGGTCAGCCAGAAGGTCAAGGTCCTGGTAGAGGGGCGTGGTTTTGAGCTGTTCGCTGACGTAGCGCAGCGCCGAAAAGTCCTCGATAGCGAACCCGACGGAATCGAACAGGGTGATCTGATCGTTGGAGCGGCGCCCCTCCGACTGCCCAGACATCACCTGCCACAACTCGGTGACCGGATGATCAGGCGCAAGCTGCTGGATCTCACCCTCGATCCGAGTCTGCGGCGTGAATTCCACGAAGATTCCGGACCGCATGAGAATATCCCGGTGCAGTTCGGTCTTGCCGGGACAGTCGCCGCCAACAGCGTTGATATGAACGCCGGCGCCCACCATGTTGTCGGTAAGGACGGCGGCGTAGTGCTTGTCGGCGGTCACCGTCGTGACGATGTCGGCGCCCTCAACCGCTTCCTGGCCGCTCGAGCAAATGGTGACATCAAAGCCCATGCCCGACAGGTTGCGGGCGCACTTCTCAGAGGCCCAACGGTCGATATCGTAAAGCCGTAGTCTGTCGACGCCCAACAGGGCTTTGAAAGCGATTGCCTGAAACTCGGACTGTGCGCCGTTTCCGATGATGGCCATCGTTCGAGCGTTTTGGCGCGCCAGATATTTTGCGGCCAAGGCCGACGTCGCCGCGGTGCGAAGCGCCGTGAGGATCGTCATCTCTGTCAGCAGCATCGGGTAACCCGAACCAACATCGGCGAGGACGCCGAACGCCGTCACCGTCTGCTTGCCGTCGCGCGTATTCTTGGGATGCCCGTTGACGTATTTGAAACCGTACAGATTGCCATCGCTAGTTGGCATAAGCTCGATGACGCCATCATCGCTGTGAGAAGCGACGCGCGGCGTCTTGTCGAAGAACTCCCAGCGGTGGAAATCTTGCTCGATATAGGCGGCGAGCTCGGTAAGGAACCGCTCGACACCAATAGCGAGCACGAGCTTCATCATGTGGTCCACACTGACGAAGGGAACGATTGCGAGACGAGAAGGGGAGGTCATTGTACCAACTCTGAAGCGGCTTGGCGGGAAGCAGCCAGGCCTAGGAGGCGCCCATCTTGGAAGAGCGGGGGGAAAGTTCATCGGACAAAACGGCGCTCAGCCGGGCGGCCCAACGATCGGCACCTGCCTCGTCCGCGATCAGGTCGTTTCTGATCTCAAGAAGCACTGCGTCGATCTGACGGTCGTCGCCATGCACCGGAATGGCATAGTCGCTATCCCGGCTCACAACATAGGGTTGGTTCAGCGCGGCGTTGATCGAGGGATTTTCTCTGATCCCGTTGAGGACGTCTTTCGCGAACCCCTCGGCGCGGCCGAACAACACTCCGAAGTGCCAGGGTCGGGCGACCCCGAAGTAGATCGGGGTAAAACTGTGGATGGTGACGAGCTTGGTTGCCCAGCCTTTCGCTTTGCGGCCGTCGAGATAGCCGCTCACCGCACTGTGGAAGGGTTCGAAAATCATCGCCTCGCGGCGGGCGATTTCGCTGGCCGGAAGACCTTCATTGCCGGGGATCGCGGTTCCTTCAGAGTGCGCTGGGACGCTATCGCTGCTGCGCAGCGGCCTGTTCAGGTCGATCAAAAGTCTAGAATAAGTTCCCAGAAACGCGGGCGCGCCTAGAATTGCGGCGAGTCGTCGAGTGACTTCGGCGGCTCCGATGTCCCACGCGATGTGACGTCGAAGCGCTGCGTCGTCCAATCCAAGCTGCCGGTACTCGTCAGCGATGAAATTAGAGGCATGCTCGCAAAGCAGCACGATCTCTCCAGCTCTCGTCTCCTCGACGAACTCCAACGCGGGACGCGCTGACGCATAGTTTGGAGTGGACATTAGTAGAGCCCCCCGTAGAGGTTGCAAACCTTGTCCGGCTCCAGGCTGGCGCAGTGCTCGATCTCGGCCAGCTTGACGCCCACAAAGCTCTGGACCAGCTGCGGGGCAAACCAACTCGTTACCGTCTCGCTGGCCTTTAACTCGTCGATCGCTTCCTGAAGGGATTGCGGAAGACGACGAAGGCCGAGCGTGCCGCGCTCCTCGACAGTCAACTTTTCGGGATCGCCGGAGAAAAGTGGCGGGGTTGCCATCTCGGTCCGGATGCCATCCAGGCCGGCTCGAACGATTGCCGTCATCGCCAGGTATGGATTGGACGTTGCGTCGGCGACCCGATACTCGATGTTGTACTGCTTCGAAGGATCGCGATTGCCCATCGTCACGGTTGGACAGATGCGTAGGCTCGCTTCTCGATCCTGCTGGGCCAGCCAGGTGTACGACGAACTCCAGCTGTGTGGCTTCAGGCGATAGTAGGAAGGAACGGCGGAGGCGGTCAGGCATGTGATCGCCGGCAAGTGCCGAACGACTCCTGCGCAGAAGGCCGCGGCTATTGGCGATAGGCCGCCGGGCCCTGCTGGGTCATAGGTGGCAGGGTTGCCCGATCCGTCGGCGAAACTGAAATGGATATGCACACCATTGCCGACGGCGGTCGGGGCTGGTTTCGGCGTGAAGCTGGCGCGCCAACCAGAGTTGCGAGCGAGCTCCCGAGTGATTTCGCGAATGACGACCGCTCGATCCGCAGCGACGAGCGCGTCGACGGGCGCATTTGTAATCTCGAACTGGTCCGCCCCGAATTCGGCGAGAACCATTTCGGGCGCAGCGCCGGCCTCACTTAGCGCCGCAAACAGCGTTGTGGGGAATGGATCAGTGCGGCGCAGGGCCGAGATCGAGAAGGGGTGCGCTGGAGCTAAGGCACCATCGAGAAGTTGGAATTCCTGCTCGAATGTTCCGATAATGGAGTGACCGGTCGCGGCTGTAAAATCCGTCAGCGCCGCCTTCAGCAACGAACGCGTACAGCCGATCCACGGCGCGCCGTCCAACTCCACCAGGTTGCCGAGCACGATGTCGAACGGGGTCGCGGAACCCGTCAGCGCAGTGTGATATCGAGCATCGAGATCGGGAATGAGACGCAAGTCCCCCGCCGATCCCCAGGGATTATCTGCAACGATGCCGCCGAACGGTGTCAGTGAGAGGTTTGCGGGAACCCAACCCACTCCGGACCCGACCGACTTCTCCAACTGGCTGGCAGGGACCGGCCGGCCTCGCGTTATCGCCGTCAGGTCGGTGGTAGCGATCGTAACCAGATGCTCGATTGTCATTTGGACCGCTCCAACTCTGCAAAGCGCCCAACCACGGTCTCGGTGTCAGTTGCCCAGCAGTAGCCGCCGAAGGCGGCGAGCGCGCTCCGATGCCGCTCCTCCGTTTCGGCTGCGCACGCATCCGAAACGCACGTAACGAGATACCCACGGTCCGCAGCGTCACGAACGGCCATGTCGACGCATTGATCCGTCATGATCCCGGCGATGACGAGTTGCGCCACGCCGAGGTTTTTCAGAATGTAATCGATATTGGTAGAGTTGAAGACGCCAGACGACGTCTTCGGGATGAGGATCTCGTCCCCTCTGGGCGCCAAGTCGGCCACGGGCAAGCCCTCTGCCAGGCTCGGAGGCACATGTATCGGAGTAAGCTTGTGGTCGAGCGAGCGGTCACGCCCGTCTTCCGTCAGGCTTTGGATGATTGTCTGGATGACCTCCACCCCGGCGGCGCGAGCGGCCTCAAGCAGGCGCTTCTGGTTCGGGATCGTTACCGTCGACGTCCAGCGATAGAAATCGTGGTCCGCTCCGCGCTCGGGATGTGATGGGTCAAGCCCAGGCTCGAGCCAAATCCTCTGCATGTCGACAAGCAACAGGGCGGCCTTGCCATGCTGAAATGGGCCATCGCGGGTGGGAAGAGCTTGTTTCACAGTATTGTATCCGGCATTCGAGCTATTAGGATTGGGCAACATCGTCTTGATCACCTGCGTCATCGAAGGTGATCCTGTTCGCCTTGCGGACCGCCTCGAAACGCTGCATTCGCGCTAGGGGCTCGTCGCCAGAGATGGCCAGGATGTTTGCAAGCACGGCCTCGGTCTGGGCGATCGCGGGAGCCATCGTGTCGAAAGGCGATTCAACATCGAGGCGGCTAACGACCGACACTTCGGCCACTTGCGAGATCGGCGACAGCCATTGATCGGTGAAGAGAACGACCCGCGCGCCCTTTTCCGCCGCTTGACGCGTGTAGGAAGTCACGTCGTGCTGGTACCGTCTGTAGTCAAAAGCCACGACGACATCTTTGCGTCCCAGGTCGGCCAATGTGTCGAATGCCGACGCTGACAGGTCGTCAACGCTCTGCACGCCTGGCCGCATCTGACGAAGGTACTCGGCCAGCATTCCCGCGATGAAACGGCTAAAACGACCGCCTAGAACGACGACCCCGCCCTTGGCTTCCATGATCAGGCGCGCGGCACGCTCATACGAAGCGTGAGGCGTCAGCGACTGCGATTCATGCAGGGCAGTTTCTACAGAGGAAAGGTACCGCAGTGCCACGCCCGACTTCTCGGTACCTCGCTTCGTTTCCATCATCTGCAATGGCGAGTGCACACGCTCTTCAACCTCCGCAAGGAGGCGCCCCTGAAAGTCCGCAAAGCTTGGGAAGCCGAGCTTCGCAACGAACCTCGCAACGGTCGGATCGCTCACCGCAGCTCGTTTCGCTAGCCGCGATGCTGGCCCGAGGCCCGATGTAGGGTATTCGGCGAGCAGTAGATGAACGATCTTCTGCTCGGCTGGTGTGAGCGAAAGGCCTTCGCTCATCAAAACCTCCCTAATACTCATCGCCTTCGCCCCCGATGCCGCCGTCATGATCATCCGCCCACCCACTACCGTGGCTCAGTTTTGTTGCCCTGGTAGGGCATGCGAGGCGCAGAGCGTCGGGCCCTCGCCGTTGATAGATACCTGACATTTTTTATGTATTCCGTCAATCACGAAAGAAACTTGACATTGCACCCTCTCCGTCGCACCTTGTGCTCCGGCCCGTGCTGCGAGTGGGAACAAAGCCAAGGTCAACAGCAAGTCCCCGCCCCTTTCAGCAGTCGGGCCGGATTGGGGAGATCGAACAATGGAGGTACATACATCGTGAAGAATGACAAAGGTGCAATTGATCGCGGACCAGAGGCCCTCGCCGTCACCCGCCGCCGGTTTCTAGCAGCCGGTGCTGCCGCCGGCGGCCTGGTGTTTCTCGGCTCGTCCGGAGGATTGCTGACGGCATCCTTCGCCGCGACGCCGCCCACCCAGCCAACCGGACAGATCATCGCCGGCCTATCGCAGGAGCCGACTGTCTTCATGCCGTCAATCCCGCATGCGGACGTTGATTCAGCGGTCTACTACAACCTGTTTAGCGCTCTTTGGAGCGTCGACCAGACGGGCACCTTCCAACCCGACTTGGTGACTGAGGTGCCAAGCCTCGAAAACGGGGGGATCTCGGCGGACGGCCTCAACTGGCGGCTGAAGCTCAACCCTGATGCCAAGTGGCATGATGGTACGCCGTTCACGGCCCAGGATGTGAAGTTCAACTTCGAGCTGATCCAGAAACCGGACTTCCCGGCGGCCCTGCGGGGCGGCATCGAACTGATCACCAACATCGTCGTCGTCGGGCCGAATGAGCTGACCTTCAGTCTCAGCAAGCCCTATGCCCCCTTCCCTTCCATCATCGCCTGGACCTTCTTGGTACCCAAGCACCTGATGGAGAAGGAAAGTGACCCGGCAAAGCCAACCAACTTTATCGCGAACCCTGTTGGTACCGGTCCGTTCAAATTCTCCGAGCGCGCGCCAGGCGACCATGTCACCCTGGTAGCGCATACCGACTACCACGGGACCGGTCCTTACGCTCAAACTCTCGTCTTCAAGTACATCCCCGACCAGACGGTACTGTACACCCAATACCAGACCGGCGAGATCGACTATGTCGGCCTCCTGGGTATCTCGCCGGACAAGTATGAAGAAGCAAAGCGTCTACCGCAGCGCGTGGTTACCGCGTCGCCGCTGCCGATGATCGAGACCGTCCTGTTCAACGTGGGGAAGCCCGTCTTCCAGGATGCCGCCGTGCGCGAAGCACTGTACCTCGCGACGGACAAGCGGGGCGTCATCGACCAAATCTACTATGGCCTACCCAAGGACGCAGAAAGCTTCTTGCCAGAGGGGTCCTGGGCATTCAACGCTGACCTGCCGACACACGAGTACAACGTGGAGAAGGCCAACAAGCTGCTCGACGATGCGGGCTGGATCCGTGGTGCGGACGGCGTCCGTGAGAAAAATGGGCTGAGGCTCGAGTTCACGAACTCGACGACGGCCGGGAACCATGTCCGCGAACAGACGCAGCAGCTCCTGCAGCAGAACTGGCTCGATATCGGCGCCAAGATGACGATCAGCAATTTCCCCGCTGCGGTTATCTGGGGCGATTTCTGGAACCTCTCGCAGTTCGACTCCGTCATGGCCGGCATCAACTTCATGGTCGGTCCGGATCCGGATGCAACGAGCTGGTTCACCAGCGGCGCCACGCCGGCGAAGGGCGGAAGCGGCAACAACACTGCTCAGTATGCCAATTCGGAAGTCGACGCGCTGTTTAGTCAGGGTGCTACGACATTCGACCACGATCAGCGCAAGACGGCCTATCTCAAGGCGCAGGAGATCATTCGTCGGGAACTGCCTTACCTTCCGCTGTTCCAGTACAACATGGTGCAGGGTGTCAAAGAAGGGCTCGAAGGCTTCACACCGAATGTGAATGTCCAGGAGAACTCCTGGAACGCCAAGGCCTGGTACTGGGCGAGCTGATCTGCCGCCGCAGCGGGGCGGATTGCCCCGCTGCCTATTTGGCCGGATCCGATTCTGGAACAACGGCCCCTGTGATAGGCTGCTCCCCCTGAGGAGCACCCCATTGGAACAATGACATGGCGAGTTTTTTCCTCGGCCGCCTCGTGCAGAGCGCCGTTCTATTATTCATAGTGTCGATCATTGGGTTCGGTGTGCTCCACCTCGCTCCAGGCGGCCCGCTCGCGCAGTTCGCATTGACTCCTGGCATTTCGCAGGATGACCTCGCCCGAATGGCCCATGAGATGGGCCTCGATCGACCGCTTCCGCTGCAGTACCTCGAGTGGCTGTCACGCATCCTTTCCGGGGACTGGGGCCACTCCTATCGTGATAACCGTCCTGTTCTCGAGATTATCGCGGGCCGGCTTCCAGCTACTCTAGAGTTGGTTGCGAGTGCGACGTTTCTCGCCGTTATTCTCGGCGTTTGGATCGGGGTGATGGGCGCGATCCGCCGCTATTCCGTATTCGACATGCTGGCGACCGTCGGCGCCATGGTCGCCCTCTCGATCCCCACCTTCTGGTTCGGACTGATAGTCATCTACACATTTTCCGTCAGTCTCGGCTGGCTACCCGCGGGCGGTCGGGCGACAATTGGTGGTGACGGTTCCTTCTTGGATCATCTGCATCACCTAGTTGGGCCCGCATTGGTCCTGACGTTGGTCGAGGTAGCTTTATGGAGCCGCTATATGCGCAGCTCCATGCTCGACGTTATAGGCCAGGATTACATTCGAACGGCCCGCGCCAAGGGCTTGCCCGAGCGCGAGGTGCTTTGGCGCCACGCAATCCGCAACGCTCTCTTGCCGATCATTGCCCTGGCCGGCGTTGAGATACCGGCCCTACTCAGCGGCGCGTTAGTCACTGAAACGGTTTTCACTTGGCCCGGTATGGGACGGCTCCTGCTCGATTCACTTGGTTACCGCGATTACCCAGTTGTGATGGGCATCCTCATGGTTGCTGCAGTGCTCGCCCTTGCCGGCAACCTTATCGCCGACATCACCGCCGCCGTCGTCGACCCGCGCATCCGGCTTACGTGAGCAAACCCATGACCACTGGCATTCATCTAAACGGCTCTCTGGCCGCATCCGGGCGAAACAACGGCAACCGCGTTTGGCGCAGGTTCCGCCGCCACAAACTTGCGGTCGTTGGCATTGTGCTCATCACCGTGCTGGTGATGTCTTGTGCGGCGGGCCCGTTGGTCCTCCCCTTCGACCCGCTGCACATCGACATCCATCAACGGTTCACTCCCCCGACCCTCTCCGCACATTTTTTCGGTACAGATCAGCTAGGCCGTGATCTTTTGGTGCGGGTTTTGTCAGCAGGTCGCATCTCTCTCACGATCGGCCTCGCGGCGATGGTCGTCAGCACCGCCTTTGGCACCCTTGTCGGCATTCTCGCCGGCTATTATGGCGGGTGGGTTCGCATGGTGCTTATGCGCTTCGTGGACGCCATGCTGAGTTTCCCTCAGATCTTTCTTTTGCTGGTTCTGGCCGCCTTTATCCAACCCTCGATCCTGACCATCACGCTTCTCGTCGCTGCCACCACTTGGATGGAAGTCGCGCGGGTCGTCGAAGGTCAAATTAGATCCCTGCGCGAGCGGGATTTCGTCCACGCGGCCGAAACATTCGGCGCTTCCGGCCGATATGTCATGTTTCGGGAGCTGCTTCCGAACGCCATGGGCCCCATCATCGTTGCCGGCACGCTCGCTATCGCTCGCGCCATCCTGTTGGAAGCCTACGTGAGCTTTCTCGGCTATGGCGTCCAGGCGCCTACTGCGAGCTGGGGCAATATGCTCAATGATGCCCAGCAGTATCTTGGTTCTGCGCCTTGGTTAGCGATTTTCCCGGGACTGGCGATCACCTTGGCAGTTGCGAGCTTCAACTTCGTTGGCGATGGGCTTCGCGATGCTCTCGACGCCCGCGGCGATCTACACTGAGGTTATGATGATGAATATCAGCCAACGAGCAGAAGCGTCCTTCCCTTCAGCAATGGCGCCCATCCTGGGCGTCAGAGATCTCTCGGTTTCGTTCGGGACCGAGAATGGCGTAGTGCATGCGGTACGTGACGTATCGTTCGACCTCCATCCCGGCGAAACGCTCGCCCTCGTTGGGGAATCCGGATCAGGCAAGAGCGTCACGAGCCTCGCGATAATGCGCCTCACTCCGACCGGTTCAAATGTGCACTTCGGTGGACGAGTTCAGCTCACGACCGCGGACGGAAAACAGCGCAGCCTGCTCGAGCTTCCAACTGACGAGATGCGTCAGATTCGCGGCAATGAGATCGCGATGATCTTCCAAGAGCCAATGACGTCGCTTAATCCTGTCCTGACCGTCGGGTACCAGATCTCCGAAGCGCTTGTTGCGCACAAGGGCCTTACTCGATCAGCCGCGACAGCAGAGACCGTCCGCCTGCTCGACAAAGTTCGCATCCCTGATGCGAGGTCTCGATTGAACCAGTATCCACACAATTTCTCAGGCGGCATGCGTCAGCGAGTCATGATCGCAATGGCGCTGGCCTGCAATCCGAAGGTGCTGATCGCCGACGAACCAACAACCGCACTCGACGTCACGATTCAGGCGCAGATTCTCGAGTTGATCAAGTCTTTGCAGAAAGAGGAAGGCATGGCCGTCCTCTTCATCACGCATGATATGGGCGTCGTGGCTGAAATAGCTGAACGAACGGTCGTCATGTACAATGGGGAAGCCGTTGAATCGGGGGAAACAGCGGATATCTTTGCCCGACCAAGACACCCCTATACCCGCGCGCTACTTTCGGCCGTGCCAAAGCTCGGCTCCATGCAGGGTCACGGTAGGCCGATGCGTTTCCCTGTTGTCGATCGGACGACCGGAAAAGCCGACGTCCCTTCCGAGGTGCCAGAGACAGTCAAGCAAACCGCCAACCCATTGCTTGACGTGAAGGGCCTGACCAAGCGCTTCGAGTTGCGTTCAGGACTGCTTGCACCGCTTAAGGGTCGCGTCTATGCGGTTCAGGACGTGTCGTTTCAGTTGAACGCGGGGGAGACGCTCGCGCTTGTTGGTGAATCCGGCTGCGGCAAGTCGACGACGGGGCGAGTTATGATGCGTCTCACCGAACCAAATGCAGGCTCTGTGGTGGTCGACGGCATCGACATCCTCAAGCTCAATCGTGGTGAGCTGCGAAGGCAACGTCGGCACATGCAGATGATTTTCCAGGATCCATTTGCGAGCCTCAATCCCCGCATGAATGTGGGAGACGCCATCGCAAATCCGCTCATCATCAACCAACTAGCCACAGCTTCTGAGGCGCGTGACAGAGTCGCCGACCTGTTGCAGCGCGTGGGGCTCGAGCCGGAAATGGCAACTCGCTACCCGCACGAGTTTTCCGGAGGTCAACGCCAGCGCCTTTGCATAGCGCGTGTGCTCGCGCTGAAACCCAAGATTATCATCGCCGACGAGGCTGTTTCCGCGCTCGATGTTTCGGTGAAGGCGCAGGTAATCAATCTCATGCTGGACCTGCAGGCGGATCTCGGCCTCGCCTACCTGTTCATCTCGCACGACATGGCGGCCGTCGAGCGCGTGAGCCACCGGGTCGCCGTCATGTACCTAGGTGAGATCGTCGAGATCGGACCACGCGCCGCCATCTTTCAAAATCCCCAGCACCCGTACACCAAGCGCCTGTTGGCTGCCGTGCCCGTGGCAGACCCTGCCCGGCGCCTCCAAGAGCGCACGATCGTCGCAGATGAGATCAAGAGTCCAATTCGGTCTCCCGCTTATGTCCCACCAATGCGCACCTACCGCGAGGTGTCACCAGGACATTCGGTCATGGACGGGGCCGAGCACTGGACATAGGCAAGCGCCCGCTCCCCGGGGCCCCAGCGTCGACATCCAGGCGCTTCATGGCCTCCTCCACTCTCGACGCTTTCCGATTGAGCAATCGCAGCGGCGCAGCCAAAACAAGGAACAAGCAGTGAGCAGCATTCGTCGCTTTGAAACCAGTCCCCGCAGCAGCAAGGGCGTTGTCCACAACGGAATCGTCTATCTCGGGGGCACGACGGCAGGCGACTACAGCCTAGACATCCGCGGTCAGACGAAACAAACGCTAACCGAAATCGAAAGGCTATTGGTCGATGCCGGCACGGATAAGAGTCGTCTGCTGACCGCGCAGATCTGGCTCAAGGACATCGTTCGCGATTTTTCCGCCATGAATGAGATGTGGGACAGCTGGACGGTGCCCGGTGAGGCGCCGACCCGCGCGACCGCACAATGCGAAATGGCCGCACCGGAGGTCTTGATTGAGATCATCGTAACGGCCGCTGCCGCCGCGTCGGGGTCGTAAGAGCGGTTTCAGTGGGGCTCGTCTTTGACGGCTTGCATCGAGACGTGAGTTGAAGTGTTTGCCACATGGGGCAAGGCGGAAATCCGCTCACCGAGCACCTCCCGGTAGGACGCAATATCCTTGGTGCGAACTTTGAGCAAATAGTCGAAACTCGAAGCGATCATGTGCGCCTGCTCGACCTCTGGCAGCTTGCGCACGGCATTGTTGAAGGACTCCAGCGCTGCCTTGCGGGTGTCACTGAGGCGAACCTCCACAAAGGCCACGTGAGACAGGCCCAGCCGACTAGGATCCACTACCGCGCGGTACCCCAAAATGTAGCCCGCTTTCTCGAGTCGCTTCATTCGCGCCTGGCAAGGCGTCTTCGACAGATTCACCCTCCGGCTCAGCTCCGTGACGCTAATTCGACCATCCGAAACGAGCTCGGCCAGGATCCGGCGGTCAATCTCGTCGATTTCACTAAAAATGCTGTCTTTCATAGGCAGTCCGATCTGAAATAACCACGAGCTTTGATGCGAACGGGAGATATTTGTCCTCACTTTAGAGGAAACGACTGCCGAGTCGATGGCATTCTGCCCCAGAGGAAATCCGGTAAATGCCGCTCAGTGGCATCATCGCATTCGCCTCGCACGATCCCTCAAATGGCGCGGCTCATGAACACCTTGCAAAGCCTTCGAACCGCTATCCGCCAACAGCACTTTGCCACCGAGGCAGAGTGCATTGCGGCACTCCTCGACACGCACGCGCCTACACGCGAGCAGCGGCAAGCAATATCGGCGCGAGCAGCATCCCTCATCACTGACATTCGCGCTGACGCTCGTCCGGGGTTGATGGAAGTCTTCCTTGGACAATACGGGCTCTCGACAACCGAAGGTATCGCCCTGATGTGCCTCGCAGAGGCCCTGCTGCGCGTGCCGGACGCCGCCACCGTCGATGAGCTCATCGAAGACAAGATAGCCGGTGCGAGCTGGGCTGAGCACCTCGGGAAATCTCCCTCGTCGCTGGTCAACGCCTCGACATGGGCGCTGATGCTCACCGGCAAAGTATTGGATGACGAGTCGTCGCGAGGCCTGACGCAGGCCCTCCGCTCCTTGGGCAAACGATTGGGCGAGCCGGTCATACGCATCGCAGTGCGTGCCGCGATGAAGGAACTCGGCAACCAGTTCGTGCTGGGTGAGACCATAGACAGTGCACTTAAGAGGGGCCGCTCCCTCGAGCGCAAGGGATACACCTATTCGTTCGACATGCTCGGCGAGGCAGCCCTGACCGCGTCGGACGCACGAAAGTTTTTCGAGGCCTATTGCGACGCCATAACCGCATTGGGCCGCCATGCGACATCTCGCGACATTCGCGAGAACCCAGGCATCTCGATCAAGCTGTCTGCCTTGCATCCGCGCTACGAGGTAGGTCAGCGTCGACGCGTGCTGGAAGAGCTGGTGGAGGTGACCCTCCGGCTCGCAATATTGGCCAAGAACGCTAATATAGGTCTCAATATCGACGCCGAAGAGGCCGCCCGGCTAGACCTCTCATTGGACGTGATTAAAGCGGTGCTCCGCGACGAGCAGCTGACCGGCTGGGCCGGCTTCGGCGTCGTGGTTCAGGCTTACGGCAACCGTGCGCCGCTCGTTCTAGACTGGCTTTACGCCCTCGCCAGTCAGCTCGATCGCAACATCATGGTGCGATTGGTCAAGGGTGCCTATTGGGACAGCGAGATCAAGCGCTCGCAGGTCGAAAACCACCCAGGCTTCCCGGTTTTCACCCGCAAGCAAGCGACCGACGTTTCGTACCTCTGTTGCGCCGGCAAATTGCTGGCGATGACCGATCGCATCTATCCTCAGTTCGCCACCCATAACGCCCACACGGTGTCGGCCATCCTCGAGATGGCCGCCGACCCGTCTGCCTTCGAGTTCCAGCGATTACACGGCATGGGCGAGGTGTTGCATCGCCTGGTTCATGAACGTGAAGGAACACGCTGCCGCATATATGCCCCGGTAGGCCCTCATCGCGACCTGCTGGCCTATCTCGTCCGGCGCCTGCTCGAAAACGGCGCGAACTCGTCCTTCGTCAATCAGATCCAGGACAAGGACGTGCCGGCGTCGATTGTGGCAACCGATCCCTTTGAGTCCCTCACCGAGTCATCGGCCATGGCCACGGTGATCAGGACGCCGAACGATCTATTCGCCCCCGAACGACGCAACTCGACTGGTTGGGATCTCCAGCGTGAGATCGACCTCGAGCGTATCGATGCGGCAAGAGCGCCCTTCGCCGATCGCCCCTGGTCGGCTGGGCCCCTCATAGCGTCCTCCGTTGAGGGAACTACGCCCAAGCTCGTTTTCAATCCAGCCAACCCTGAGGATCACATCGGGACCGTTACCGAGGCGACGGCCGGCGATGTCGATGCAGCCCTCAAAGCCGCAAGCGCTTGGTCGGACCATACTGGAGACGAACGTGCCGACATGCTCGCTCGGGCCGCCGATCTCTATGAGCAAAACTTCGGCGAGTTCTTCGCTCTGCTGACCCGCGAGGCAGGAAAGACACCGAGCGACGCCGTCGCAGAAGTCCGTGAGGCGGTGGATTTCCTCAGATACTACGCGGCGCGAATTTCGGAGCTCGATGGCCGTCTGCCTCGCGGCCTCTTCGCCTGCATCTCTCCTTGGAACTTTCCGCTGGCAATCTTCACTGGGCAAGTTGCCGCAGCGCTGGCCGCCGGAAACGGCGTTCTAGCGAAGCCGGCTGACCCGACGCCAATCGTCGCTCATTTGGCGGTGAAGCTCCTGCACGAGGCCGGTGTGCCGAAAAAAGTCCTGCAGCTGCTGCCGGGAAGAGGCTCGGTCGTTGGTGCCAAGCTTGTTAGCGACCCACGGATTGGTGGCGTTTGTTTCACCGGTTCGACGGCGACGGCGCAAACGATCAATCAAAGCATGGCCGCCGCAGTGACACCTCACGCCCCGCTTATCGCAGAGACAGGCGGGCTCAACGCCATGGTGGTCGACTCGACAGCGCTGCCCGAGCAGGCGGTTCGGGACATCGTGAACTCGGCTTTCCGCTCGGCAGGGCAACGCTGTTCGGCGCTGCGCATCCTCTTCCTTCAGGAAGACATCGCGCCGACCTTCCTCGAAATGCTCTATGGCGCGATGGACGAACTCGTTATCGGAAATCCTTGGGACTACGAAACCGACGTCGGGCCGGTCATCAATGCCGGCGCCAGAGCCGACATGATCGGCTACATCGCGAGCGCAGCGTCCGAGGGCAGGTTGCTCAAGCAGCTGAGGGCACCCGATCATGGCACGTTCGTCGCTCCCTCGGTGATCAAAGTCGGCGGAATGAAGCATATGCAGCGGGAGGTCTTCGGCCCTGTCCTGCATGTTGCGACGTTCAGGGCCGACCAAATCGATCAGATCATCACCGACATCAACGCGAGCGGCTATGGCCTGACATTCTGCTTGCATACCCGCATCGACGGGCGCGTTGAGCACTTCACCAGTAGCCTCAACGTCGGCAACATTTACATCAACCGCAACCAGATTGGCGCCATTGTCGGATCCCAGCCCTTCGGTGGCGAGGGATTGTCGGGTACAGGGCCGAAGGCAGGGGGCCCCAACTACGTCCGGCGCTTCACAGCGCCACCGGTGCGGTCTGGGCGGCGAGTAACGCCCTCGGCGCCAGTGGACCCCAAATCTGTACAGTCCGCGCTCGATCGTCTGCCGCCCACTGGCAGACGGCCACTCTTCAAGCTCGACATGCCTGGTCCCACCGGAGAGTCCAACGTCCTATCGCTCTATCCGAGAGGTCGAGTTCTGTGCCTCGGGCCCACACCCGACGAGGCCATGGAGCAGGCAAAGCTTGTGAGCGAAAGCGGATGTCCTGCTCTAATCGTTTGCCCAGGTGTCAATCAGGAAGGAGCCCTACCGGGCTTTCTCCACCGTGACGATCTCGCCACTCTGTCAGGCTTTGAAATGGTGGCCCTCTGGAGTGATGAGGCGGATCTGGCATCGGCGCGAAAGGCGCTAGCCAAGAACAAGGGGCCGCTCGTCCAGCTCCTTACTGATCGTGACTTAGCGGACCGATGCGTCCTTGAGCGTCATGTTTGCATCGACACAACGGCATCGGGGGGTAACGCGTCCTTGCTGGCGGCCGCGGGGCGATAGAGCACCACGATGCCCGGAGACGACCAGCGGGTGAAGTGACATCCAGGGTTCCGATTTTGATGCCGACGCGCCCAGCACGCCCACCGACTGTCGACGTTGCCGAAATGAACGCATTGCCGAACGTGTTGAACAAAAGGAATTCACCCCGATGCCCCGCCCAACTCGCGATCATACCAATCTCGAACTGTTGGGGTTGCTGACCCAAATCGACCAGATGACCGACGTGGCCGAGATCCCTGGCCTGCTCGCAAAGCTGCTCGAACTCTACGGTCTGGAATCGGTTGCGTACTTGGGGGCTGGCCTCAGCGGTCGACCCCAAGAAGGTCCCTTTCTCGCGGTAACCTATTCGGCCGAATGGGTCGCGCGCTATAAGGGCGAACGCTTCGTAGAAATTGATCCCGCGATCCAAGTCGGCATGCGTCGCCTCCTGCCAATCGACTGGTCCGAGTTTGACCGAAACGATGAAAAAGTAAGACGCCTATTCGGTGAGGCCGCCGAGTTTGGACTCGGCCGTCAAGGGCTCTCCTTGCCCGTTCGCGGGCGAAACGGTGACCGTGCGCTCGTCTCGATCACTAGCGATGCTCACGACGGGGATTGGAAACACCTGCGCTTCAACTACCTGCGCGATTTTCAGCTGCTCGCGCTGCACCTTCACCAGGCAATCCTCCATCTAGAAGGTGGCGAGCGTAACGACCGCGCCAGCTTGTCTCCACGGGAACGCGAGTGCTTGCTGTGGATAGCTGAGGGCAAAACCTATTGGGAATGTGCGATGATCCTTGGCCTTTCCGAGCACACGGTGCGCTGCTATCTCGAGAGTGCCCGTCACAAGCTTGGGGCAGCCAATACGGTCCATGCGGTGAACAAAGCAGGCAAGGCTAGTTTACTTTCTGACCTCCCGTAAATCCGGCGTTTCCATCGGATTTCACACCCTTGATGGAGGGTCTAGTTGCTTCAGCGTTTTTCAACAAACGTATGGAGCAACACCATGATTACTGCGATTGAAGGCGTGGATCGTGACCGCCATCCTCTGCTCATCGAAGCAATGTTTCGAATGCGTGGGGCAGTTTTCGCCGAACGGCTCGAATGGGACGTCACCGTCACCAACGGCCTGGAGATCGACCGCTTCGACGCCGAGGATCCCCTCTATCTCCTCTCCGTTGAGGAGGGTACCAGCGCGTTGCAGGGCGCGGTCCGCCTGCTTCCCACCACCGGGCCCAACATGCTGCGCGACGTATTTCCCGTTCTCGTGCCGGGCGGCGCGCCGGAAAGTCCGCTCATCTGGGAGAGCTCGCGTTTCGCGGTGAACCCTGAGGCCTTTGACGCTGGTGATCGCGCATTGGCCAACCACGTCGTCAACCGCACCACGATCGAGCTGCTCTGCGGCATCGTCGAGGTCTGCCAGCGCGCCGGCATCGAGCACGTCGTTTCCGTCTTCGACGCCCGCATGGCCCGGATCTTCCGCTCGATCGATTGCGCCTTCGAGATCATCGGCACCCCGACGCGGATCGGCAAGACCATGACGTATGCCGGCGTCTTCGACATGTCCGACCAGATGCGCGAGCGCCTCGGCGAGGCCGGCCGGCTTTATCATCCCGTCCTGGCGGCAGGCACTACGCTGCGCGCTATCCACTCCCCTGCCCCCTAAGTTTCTCGCGGGATTTCGCAGATCGTTATCTGGCATGGGCCGTAACGGTGTCCTATAAGTCCCCCAAGGCGGTACGCGCCGCCTTGGGGTGTAGAAACCCCTGCGCAACGGTTTGGTGCTGGCCGTGTCAGCACCAAGGATCCTCTGGCCAATGGCCGGGGGCCTGTGACGTATGTCCAGGCATCTCGGTGCTAAAGGTCTCAGGACCGTGTGCGCACGGTTTCTACCCCCCGGCTTGGGGTCATGGTCTACTGTTCGCGGGGGCGTACCGCGGACCAAGCCGCGGGTACTAGATGCGAAAGCCAAGCGCCGAAATTGGGACAAAGCTGGCTCCGACCTCCAGCGTGATCCAAGCTCTGCTGGAAGAGCTCACCGCCGACGAACTTGAGCGAGTGGCAGCCACCGTGATCCGCGAGCACCGTTGCCGAGTGCAAAAAGCCCAGGACCTGTTCGAAGAGATCGCCCGGCTCGAAGCGGCCGATGCGCAAGATGAGTACCTCGATCCGCTACAGCACGAGTACCGCATCGCCATGCTCAATGTGCATGCGCAGCACCAACTGGTGAGCCTCGTTGTCAATCGACTGGGTCATGTCCCCGAAGTTGATGGGCAGCGCCCCGTCCTGAACTAACCGGACCGCTGCCGCTGGCCTGCTAGATCAACCCCATGCGAGCTGCCATCGTCCCGGCCTGTCGGTTGTTTGCCGCTCCAACCTTGCGGGTCGCCACATCGATGTAGGAGCGCACCGTGCGCTCCGAAAGGCTGAGCATCACGGCAATGTCGGGCATCGAGACACCTTCGGCGAACCAGCGCAGGCACTCGGCCTCGCGCGGCGACAGCTTGATCTCCGAAGCGAGAGATGTGTCGCTCCTCACGCCCGCGAGACGGGAATGGACGAACGCCACCGCCACAGCGGCCGTGACCGGATCAATGCCGCCTTCGACATAGACCCGTGGCCTTGGTCCTGCGAGCGTGAACACCATGCGGTCGCGGAATCCCACCGGGACAGAGACGGATAGTCCCGAACAAATGTCGAAGCGGGCTGCGTCCGAAAAGAACTGGCTGACGGCGCGCCGGCCAAGCCGGCGCGTATCCTCGCCCGACCAGGTGAAGAGCGGCGGGCCGTGCTTGGCATTTGTCACGACCGGGTCGACCCTGAGGTAGTTCTTCTCGACATAGAGCGCCTGCCATTCGCGCGGGTAGTTGGAGACCACGAATGTCTCCGGGCCCCGCAGATGCAGGTAGGCAAAATACTTGAACCCGGCCTCCTCCGCGAAATCGCGCAGCGCCCGCCGTGCCCCGCTGTCATCGAGCGGTAGAGCCAGGGTGTCGATCAGATGGAGGAAAAGCTCGTTCAATATAATTAGATTCCAGAAAACAATGGCCAGTGACGGTAAGGGCCTGCAACACGAGTCCGTGCCGGCGACCACCATTGTGATCATTGAAATGCCCCCGGAAGCACCATGTCCTGGTCGACAAGGACGTTGAACTGATAGCCGGGTCGGATCTCGAGGGTCGGCTGGACATCGAGGTTTTTCGACACTGTCTGCTCGGAAATCTGGCCAAACGTCTCGGCGAAAGACTCCCGAGCAGAATTCTCGGTGTTGTTGCCCGTGCTATTGCCGTCCTGCGGGAGCATCATTTCGGTGCCGGCGCCGATCAGCGCCACGAGGATAGCCGAGCCAAAGGTCTGCAAGAGATGGTTGTCGACCCTATCATGGAAGCCGCCATAGCCTGCGGCATCCGTACCCGCCATGCCGCCAATCTGCAGGGTAGAGCCGTTCGGGAAGATGATGTCGGTCCAGATGACCAGAACGCGGTTCTGCCCGAAGGCGACCTTGGAATCGTAGCGGCCGAAGAGCTTGCTCCCCTGTGGAATCAGGAGATAACGGCCGGTCGCGCTGTCGTAGACATTCTGCGATACCTGGGCCGTGATGCGGCCTGGAAGGTCGGAGTTGATGCCCGTCACGAGCGTGGCAGGGATAACCGACCCGCGCTTGAGTTCATAAGGCGACATCTGAGGAACCACCGACTTCGGCAGGTAGCCGAGATCGGCAATATCCTGGTTGAAGAAACTCTCCTTGGTCGCCTGCCCATTCGGATCGGTGTTTTGCGCGCCGGCCTTCATCGCGGCCGCATAGAGATCGAGCGCGCTCAGCGGCTGACTGGTGGCAGGCGGGGCGCCGGCTGGGAGGTTCGGGTTTGTCGTGACGCCCCTCTCGCCGACCTGGCCGATGTCGACGGCGATCGGCGAGTCGAGGGCCGCAGCGTCGGCCTGCAGGCTCGCCATACGCTGGCGTTGTAGCTCGCGCAGCCATTGCTCCTGCTGTTCGCGTTCGAGGCGCGCCCGCCAGATCGCCTCCGCCTCGAGCGCCGGCCGCTCGGACGTCACTTCCTGCGGTTTGACCGGCCCGAAGGGATTGGTTGTCGGTTCCTGTGGTTTGGTCGGCGTGGGCTGGAGGATCACCGGAGCGGGCTCCCCGATAATGCCATCCGGAATCCCGCGCTTAAGCTGGTCGGCATCACTTGACGCCGGCCGAACCGTGCTCGGCCCATCATTGGATCCCTCCCCGAACCGCAAGCCGCGCGACGTCAGCCCGTAGATGATCACCGCAAGAAACGCCACCACCAGGACGATCGCGACGATGATCGGCACCCGGTTGAGCCGCCTGACGCGCGGGGCTTTCCGCTCGTCGACGCCGCCGAGGTTCAGGGACTCGGTCATGAAGTCCCTCCAGGACCGCGCTGCATCACTGAGACCGGGCTGACAGGTTCGGCGCCGCCCGCGCCGAGCTTGTACATGCGGGTAATATCGACGCTCGTGGTCGATAGCCGGACAAGCACACTGCCCTCAAAGGCGTCCACGACATAGGCCAGCGGCAGCGTCGCAGTGCCTTTGGTCTGCTGGTCGGTGACGATCGCATAGCCCCACCCCTTCAACGACGCCTCTAGCGCCTGGCCGAAGACCGAGCTGTCCGGGGTGATCGCGATCGTGGTGTTGCCAGGCCCAACCTGCTCGGCCAGCCTTCCGACCATGTCGCCGGCGATCGAGCTCGCCGCTTCCGGCGTGAGCTCGGTGGTCACGGTGCTGGGGACGAGGCCGGCGCCACCCAGCGTCTGACAGGCCGCCAGGCTTGCGGCGAGAAGGAGGCCCCCGAGGATGCGACCGGCAAGAGAGAGCATCGACATGGCCCTAGCCTCCCCGCCTGAGGGTGATCTTCTGCTGGCGGCTGCCTACTCCCGAAACGAGGATAGCCTGGTCGATGTAGTAGTCGACCACCATCATGGTGCCGTTCATCCGGTAGTTGACGATGCGGTTCTGCCCGCCCGAGACGACGAAAAGGACCGGTGCATCCTGGCCCGACATGGCCGACGGGAACTGGATGTATGTCTTGCTGCCGTCGCTGTAGATGCGTGTCGGCTTCCAACGGGCCGAACCCGACATGCTGAAGGCGAAGTTGAGCTGGTCGGCCGGCACGCCGGCGCCGGGGACGATGCTCGCCTCCATCCGGGCATTGATCTCGGCGAAACGCGCATCAACGTCCTCCGGATAGTCGAACCCGGTGCGGGCCATGTACTGGCTTTGATCTGACTTGAGCTGGATGTGGTAGGTCCGACGTGACGTCGTCACCACCATCGACGTCACGAGCCCGGCCTCGGCCGGCTTGACGATGAGATGCACGGACTGCGCGCCCGGCGCCCCCGACGTCGCAGGCTCGACCTTCCAGCGCACCGTGTCGCCGACGAGGACGTCGCGGACGATCTCGCCGGGCTGGAGCTCGATGTCGCAGACCTGCAATGGCGAGCACACGACCGAGGGCTGGATCTCGCCATAAAGGAAGATCACCTGCCCGTCTGGACCGCGGGTGACGACACCATTACCGTCCTGCCACTCATCGGAAAGCGCCGTGCCACGCACCTCGGTGGCACTGAGGTCCTGCGCCAAAGCGGGCAAGCTTCCGGCCGCGACCAACAATCCGGCGCAAACGAAACCGCGCCGGAATCGAGACAACATCATCAAATTACCCTCCGGGCGCTCATAGTTGCGCCGTCCAGTCGAAGTCGGTGAGATAGAGGCCAATCGGATTGAGGCGGATCACCGCCTCGTCCTGCGGCGGTGTCAGCGTCACCGTGGCCACGCCGCGGAAGCGCCGCACGGCGAGCTCCTTGCCCTGCCGGTCACGCTCATACTCTGTCCAGTCGACCTGATAGCTCTGGTTCGACAGCGGTACGATGTTGGTCACCTCGATGGCGACCGTGAGAGCCTTGGCACGCTCGAAGGGTGAATTGCCCCGGAACCAGGCGTTGACCTTCTGCGTCGACGGATCCCCGCTACGCAGCACCGCATAGGCTTTGTCAATATATTGCTTTTGGACGACCGCATCGGGCGTCACCGAGCGGAAGTTGGCGACGAAGCTTCCGAGCGTCGCGCGCACCACGCGCGGGTCGGCATACTCAATCTGCTGCGGGAAGCCGATGCTCGCGGCCGTCCCCAGCTTGTCGACCTCGACGATGTAGGGGACCAGCTTGACCTGGGTGCTCTGAAAGAGCGCGTAGGAAAATCCGATGACCGCCATCAGCATGCCGGTCACGCCGACAATGCGCCAGGAAGCCGCGGCCTTCACATAGGAGCCGTAGCGCTCGTTCCATTCCTGGCGCGCTGCGATGTAGGGGTTTTCAGGGGGCCTGGAAGTGGCCATCGTCACGCCTTTTCGTCGGAAGAGGGACGGGGGCCGGGCTGGCCAAGGCTCTGATCGAGCTTGGCGTTGGCGAGACCGAGCGTGGACGCGCCCCAGGTGCCCGGCACGCCGATCGATTTGTCGCGCGCGGCCGAGGCAACCGCCCCGCCGGCGGCGCCAACGCCGCTGGTCATGCCTTTGAGCGCGGCCGCGCCAAACGAACTACCCGCAGCGCGGGCATCCGAATAGGCCGCCGCCCCGGCCCGGGCGCCGCCCCAGGCAAGGGCGGCCCCACCGGCGGCAAAGCTCGCCGCCTGGCCGCCATGGCGGATAGCTTCCATGCCGCCGGTCACCGACACACCTTGCACCACGCCCTGGACGATGTTGGGCACGTACATGGCAATGACGAAAACGACGACGGAGATACCGCCGATCGCCAGCGTCGACAGGAACTCGTCGGACTCCGAGGGCGAGTTGGCGAGGTTGATCAGCACCTCGGAGCCTATGCGGGCGATCATCACCAGCGCCATCAGCTTCATACCGACCGAAAAGGCATAGACCAGGTAGCGGACGGCAAAGTCTTTGGTGAAGGACGAGCCCCCCAGACCGAGCATGATCATGCCGGCGAGGAGGCCCACATACATCTCGACCATCACCGCAACGAAGATCGCGGCGACGAGGCTGAAGGAGATAACGACGATCACCATGGCGAAGACCGCCGCGATCGCCAGAGCATTGTCCTCGAAAAGGCCGAACCGCGCCTTTTCAGACATCTGGCTCGCAACCTGTAGGCCGGCATTGAAGACATTGGATGGCGAGGCCGAGCCGCCCCCGGCCCCGATCTGGAACAGGCTGTCGACGACAGCGCGAGCGAAGTTGGGTCCCTGCTCGAGGATGAAGACGAAGAGGCCAACGAACAGGATGCGGCGCACCAGTTCGGCGAACCAGGTGTCTAGCGATGCCGACGAGAGCGCGAGCCAGACCGCGGCGATCGCCAGCTCGATTCCGGCGAGGATCCAGAACAGCGATCGCGCCGCCTGCATAACCGTCGATTCCCAACCCTGCGAGGCCGTTGCGATCTCGTTCTCGAGATTGGTCAGCAACGCTCCATCCTGCGCGAGCGCCGGATGGATCTGTGTGGCGATTGCAATCGCGATGAGGGGGATCAGCCTAGTTGCCGGCGGCGTCATCGCCCTGCCCCCCACTGCTGTCCCAGCGGGGGCGCATCTGTTGCCCGCCCGTCGTATCGTATTGACGCGGTGCCTCGACCACACCCGCCGGCGCCGGCGGGTTCGGCTGCAGCGTCCGGAACAGAAACGTGATTCCAATGGCGACGATGGCGACGAGGCTCGCCACTATGACGACGATCCTCATCACCAGCGCGGCTCCATCTCCTGGCCGCCCGTGGTCGCGGGGGTCGTGGATTTGAAGAAGTCTTCCCGGCGCGTCTGCGCCAGGTCCTTCCCGGCCTGCTCCGATTGATACCAGGTAGCCATCATGGTGATCTGTTGCGCGACGAGCGCGCGGAGCTTTTGCGCCTGCTCGACCTGCTGCGCGGCGATCTCGTGACCAACCTGCAGCGCCTGCATCTGGCCGACAGCGCTCTGCGACGCGGTGCGCAGTTGCGACATCGTCCCCTCCTCCGTGCTGAACTGATCGGAGGTCAATCCAGCAGCGCGCAGGGTCGCGGCGATCGTGTCGCGATTGGTGTCCGACCACGACTGATAGGTGTCCGAGAAGCTTTCGCCGTTCTCAAGTCCGGTCTTGAAGTCGGCGAAGCTCTGGAAACGCTGCTTGAGCACGTCGTCGATGTTGCCCATCGAAAAGGCGATCCCCTGCCCCTCGGAAACGAGCTGCTGCAGTCGCGCGAGGTCGGCCTCGGCCTGCCCCCAGACGTGGTCGGGAAGTTGCAGCGTGTTCTGCAGCATATTCTCGTAGATCTTGAGCTGGTTCTGGATCTGCTCGGCCAGCTGTCCGATCTGGGTGACCTGGTTGCTGATCTGCTCGGCCGACTGGCCGGTGAGGTTCACCAGCTCGGCATTGTTGAGCAGTTGCGTCCACTCGGTGGCATTGCCCGTCACCGCGCCGGCCGAGACCGGCGCAGGAGCCAGCAGACCCGCGATGACGAGTGGCGTGATTGCCAGCCTAGCGGTCCGCAAGGAGTGTTTCGGCATCTCCAATTCCCCTTTCCGTCAACCATGCAACCGGCCACAACGCACCGTGTGCCTCACTAAGAGCCTGTATTCGTTTGATATTTTCCTTGCTCGCAGCACCGACAAAGGCAAGCGTGACGCGCCCGAGCGCCATGTCGAACAGGCGCCTACCTTCCGGCGAAGCGACGTAATATTCGCGCTTGGGTGTCGCCGTAGCGACGATCTCGATCTGCCGTTCGTTGAAGCCAATGCGCTCGTAGAATTCGCGGGTGCCCGGCTCGCGCGCGGCGCCATTGGGCAAGCAGATCTTGGTCGGGCAGCTTTCCTTGAGCACATCGATGATCCCTGACCTCTCGGCGTCTGAGATCGACTGCGTGGCGAGCACCACGGCGCAATTGGCTTTGCGCAACACCTTGAGCCATTCGCGGATCTTTTCGCGGAAAGTGGGATGACCCAGCATCAGCCAGGCCTCATCGAGTAGGATCAGGCTCGGCGCGCCGGTCAGGCGCTTTTCGATGCGGCGGAAGAGATAGAGCAGCACTGGAACGAGATTCCGCTCGCCCAGGTTCATGAGTTCCTCGACCTCGAAGGTCTGGAACGAGCCGAGCGTCAGACCGTCCTGCTCGGCGTCGAGAAGCTGCCCCATCGGCCCGTCGACGGTATAGTGCAGCAGCGCATCCTTGATCTCGCGCAGCTGCACGCCGCTGACGAAATCCGACAGCGAGCGCCCACGGGCTGAGGCCATGAGTCCGACCTGGCGCGCAATGGCATTGCGATGATCCGGCGTTACCTTGACGCCCTGCATCGCGACGAGCGTCTCGATCCATTCGACGGCCCACGCCCGATCGCCATCGCTTCCAAGCTCGGCGAGCGGGCAAAAGGCGAGGGCGGACGCCCCCTCCCCTGCCCCGACCTCGTAGTGATCGCCGCCGGCGGCCAGCGTCAGCGGTAGCAGCGATCGCCCCTTGTCGAAGGCGAAGACCTGTGCGTCCGCGTAGCGGCGGAACTGCGCCGCGATCAGCGCCAACAAAGTCGACTTGCCCGAGCCGGTGGGGCCGAAGATCAGCGTGTGACCGACGTCGTCCACATGGAGGTTCAGCCGGAAGGGCGTCGAACCGCTGGCGACCTGCATCAGCGGCGGCGAGCTGGGCGGGTAGAACGGGCATGGCGCGTTTGCACTGCCCGACCATACCGAGTTGACCGGAATCAGATCGGCGAGGTTGCGGGTGTTGACCAGCGGCTCGCGTACATTGGCGTAACTATTGCCGGGAAGGCTCCCGAGATAGGCCTCCGTGGCATTAAGGGTTTCGATGCGCGCGCCGAAGCCCTCGGCCTGCACCAGCCGGCGCACCGCCTCCGCCTGCTCGCGAAGCCGCTTCTCGTCGGTGTCGAACATGACGGTGACCGGCGTGTAGTAGCCATAGGCCACGAGCTGCGAGGACGCCTCGGCGATCGCGTCCTCAGCCTCGGCTACCATCAGCATGGCGTCTTGGTCGACCGATCGACTCTGTGTCTGGAAGAGTTGGTCGAAGAACGGCCGCACCTTCTGTTGCCACTTCTTGCGCGTCCGCTCGAGCTTCTGGCGCGCCTCCTGGTCATCGAGGAAAATGAAGCGCGATGACCAGCGATAAGTCAGAGGCATCAGGTCGAGGCTGTTGAGGATGCCCGGCCAGCTCTCGGCCGGGAATCCGTCGATCGCCACCACGGCGAGGTAGCGGCCATCCACCACCGGCGATAGGCCGTGATGGAACTCGGCCGTGGCCAGCCAATCGAGATACATCGGGATTTCCGGCAGGCGCACGGGATGGTTCTCGCCGCCGATGCAGAAGCGGATGAACTGAAACAGCTCGTCATAGCGGGCGTCGCGACCGCTCTCCGGCTCGCGCACAGCGCGTGTGACCATGCGACGGATCGACAGCACGTTGCCGAGGTACTGCTCGACCTCGCGGATCGACCCGCGAAAACTGTCGAGCACCAGGTCGGCATAAGTCGCGGACCGACTTTCGTCGTCCGAATAGACGTAGCGCGTCATCGCGGAGCGTCGCCGTTCCGGTGGGCGGTAGGTCAGGATCAGCGCATGCTGGCTCTCGTAATGCCCACGCTCGGCCTCGAAGTGCCGGCGGCGCTCCTCGTCGATCGCCCGCGTAACCGCATCGGGGAAGAAGGAGTCCGCGGCTTCGGGATAGGCCCTGGTCGGGACGCGCACCGCCTCGACCTGGATCATCCAGCCCGAGCCGAGCTTGGCCAGCACCGCGTTGATCTGGCGCGACACCTCGTTGCGCTCCTGGTTGGTCGAGCTCTCCGAATCCGGGCCGGCAAAATACCAGCCCGCCATCAGCGAGCCGTCCTTGAGCAGGATGACACCGTCGTCGATCAGGCCGGCATAGGGCACGAGGTCGGCGAAGGACGGCCCAGGATTGCGAAAGCGGCGTAGCGCGACCATGCGGTCAGTACCTCCGCCACGGCGTGGACGTCGGCCGGTAGCTCGGGCGGTAGCCGATATGGCGCACATAGACCTGGCGCATCATCGGGTCGGCCTTCGCCATGACGCGCAAGGCGCCCATCACCACGATCCAGATCGCGACGCCGAACAGCGCCGAGAACCAGGTCAGGACCACGAAGATCAGGATCGCCGTCGCCAACCCCGTCAGTAGGACCAGCTCGCGATCCGCGCCCATCAGATGGTTCGGGCGCGACAGCGCCCGGTGAATGCGCGCGCGAGCGAGCGGAGCACTGACCTCAGCCATTCTCCGGCTCCCCTGCCCTGGCCTGCGGCGCCTCGTCGGCAAAAGCACCGATCGAGGCGCCGCTCGCGCCGAACAGGCCGACAATCTGCGTAGCGCCGAGGAGGATTCCGGCGACCAGCACGACGTACATGAGCCTGCGGGCGAAATCGTTGAGCTCGCCACCAAAGATCAGCATGCCGCCGGCGATCGCCACGGCAGCTAAGGCAATGAAGCCGGCCACCGGGCCGGTGATTGATTCCTGGATTTGCTGAAGCGGCTGCTCCCAGGGCAGCCCGCCGCCACCCGAGCTGGCCAGTGCCGGCGTCGCCAAGGACAGGCAAAGCAAGGCGAGCGTGAGGCCCGTCGTTGCGGTCTTGCGGAGATCATGCGGCATGGCTGTCCTCGTCGAGCTGGGGGCAATGAATGGTCTGGTAGTGCGAGCCGTTGAAGCCGGCGACGCGCATCACGTCGCGTACGCGCCGGCCCTTGCCGGCCCGTTCGATCGAGACCACGAGGTCAACGGCCTCGCCGATGACGGCGTGCATTGGCTGCTGGCTGACTTCGGCCGTCAGCTGCTCGAGCCGCCGAAGCGCCGACAGCGTGCTGTTGGAATGGATAGTGGTGACGCCGCCCGGATGTCCGGTGTTCCACGCCTTGAGCAGCGTTAGCGCCGCGCCGTCTCGGACTTCGCCGACGATGATGCGGTCTGGCCGCAAGCGCATAGTGCTCTTGAGCAGCCGCGCCATGTCGACGTCATCGGAGGTGTGGAGCGCGACGGCGTTCTCGGCGGCACATCGGATCTCGGCCGTGTCCTCGAGGATGACCATGCGATCCTGCGGTGATGTCGAGACGATCTCGGCGATCACTGCATTGGCAAGCGTGGTCTTGCCCGAACCGGTGCCACCGCAAATGACGATGTTCATGCGGGCGACGATGGCTTCCTTGATGGCCGCGGCTTGGAGGGACGTCATAATCCCCTCCCCGACATAGTCCTCGAGTGGGATCAGTCGAGAGGCTCGCCGGCGGATGGTAAAGCTGGGCGCTGCCACAATCGGCGGCAGCAGGCCCTCGAAGCGATGACCACCGATTGGCAGCTCGCCTGAAATGATGGGACGATCGGTGTCCGCCTCTGTCTGCAGGGCATGGGCGACGCTGCCGATGATGATCTCGGCCGCACCCGGTTCCAGAGCGGCGAGCATCACCATCCCCTGACCCAGCCGCTCGACGAAAAGTCGCCCGTCCGGATTGGCCATGATTTCGACCACGCTGGTGTCATCGAGGGCCCGGCAGATCGGATCGCCCAGCGCATCGCGGAGCTTGCGGATTAGGCGATGATGGGACGCGTAGACGCGCGCCGGAGCGCCGCCCGGGCGCTCTTGCTCCCCCTGATCCTCTGCTGCCAGTTCCCCCGCCATGTCGTCGTCTTCGCCCCGTGTTTGGTCAGGGCGCGATAAGACCGAACGATGCCTAGCGGGTCACCCCGGCGTTTCTGACGGGGTGACGGAGGACGGTGAGTCGGGTCTGTTGCGCTGGGAAACAGTCCTGGCCGTCGAGATGGCGACGGATCGTTTTAAGGTTGTCATCTGACAATTTGCCGAAAAACCAAATTGGAACAACAGGCTACGGGATTCGGCCTCGGCGCGTTAGTAATGCGTTAACCCAATATTCCTTGACCGATGCGAGGGAGTCGGATCAATTTGCGGAAATTTAGCAGAATGGCTCTCTTTTGCGACTTTCACGATGAACACCAATACAGCCGCAGATTTGCGACCAAGTGGCGCCCAGGCGTTTGACGAAACGATCTGGGAGGACTCACAAGCCTTGGGCTCACAGCTCCAGGTCTTGCGTGAGCGTCTCTTCCCGCCTGAGGCAAAGAAACAGCTCCGAACCTTCTCCACCGCCGAGGCCGCCAAGCTGCTTGGCCTGACCGAAAGCTATATCAGGAGTCTGGCGACCGACGAAGACGGACCCATTCCCGAAAAGCTTGCCCCCGGGCGCCGCCGCTACACCCTCGAGCAGATCCACGCGCTCCGCCATCACCTGACCAAGGGCAAGACGTCCTATGTGCCCTGGCGCAAGGGCGAAGAGCACCTTCAGGTTATCGCCGCCACCAATTTCAAGGGCGGCTCGGGTAAGACCACGACGGCGACCCACCTGGCACAATACCTTGCTCTTCGTGGGTTTCGCGTGCTGGCGGTCGACTTGGATCCGCAAGCATCGATGTCGGCGCTGTTCGGCTATCAGCCGGAATTCGACGTCGACGAGAATCAGACCCTCTATGGTGCAATCCGTTACGACAGCGAGCGGCGCCCACTGGCCGAAATCGTCCGCAAAACCTACTTCGCGGGCCTCGACCTCGTTCCCGGCAACCTCGAACTGCACGAATTCGAGCACGACACGCCGCGTGTCCTCGCCAGCGGTGAGAACGATGGCGATGGGTTGTTCTTCATGCGCGTCGCCAGCGCCTTGCAGAGCGTCGGCGACAACTATGATGTGGTGGTGATCGATTGCCCGCCCCAGCTGGGCTTTCTCACGATGTCGGCGCTTTGCGCCGCAACAGCCGTCTTGATTACGGTCCATCCGCAGATGCTGGATGTGGCCTCGATGAACCAGTTCCTCGCCATGACCTCGCAGCTGCTCTCGGTGGTTCGCGATAACGGCGGCAATCTCGATTATGACTGGATGCGATATCTGGTCACGCGCCACGAGCCCAATGACGGCCCGCAAAATCAAATCGTAGCCTTCCTGCGCAGTCTCTTTGGTGAGCGTGTGCTGACCCCAATGATGGTGAAGTCGACGGCCATTTCCGACGCTGGCCTGTCGAAGCAAACCGTTTATGAGGCGCCGCGCGAGTCCATGCACCGCCAGACCTACGACCGCGCCATCGAATCCATGGATGCGGTCAACGGCGACATCGAGAAACTGGTTCTGCAGGCTTGGGGGAGGGCGCCCAAGTGAAAAAGCCAGATGGACGGGGCAGGGACATTCTTCAGGGGCTGGTCGCCGCCGGCAAGCCGAACCCGCCCAGCGAGGCATCAGTGCACCCCGCACGCCCCTCCGGCGCGGTCAGGGCGATGAGCCTCGGGCTTGATCGCCTGACGGCCGAAGCGGCGCAGGCCAAGGCGCTGCGCGAGGAGCTCGCCAGTCGAGAGACGACGCAGGAGCTCGATGCGGCCCTGTTCAGCCCGTCGATCGTGTCGGACCGCATTCCCTCGACCACCGACACCCGGTTTCAGGAACTCAAGGCGGCGATCGCGGAGAATGGCCAGCAGATCCCGATCATTGCTCGGCCGCACCCCTCGGAAGACGGTCACTACCAGATCGCCGCCGGACATCGCCGTTGGCGCGTCGCCCAGGAACTTGGCCGCCCAGTCAAGGCGATCATCCGGGCGCTTTCCGACAAGGAGATGGTGATCCTGCAAGGCCAGGAGAACGGACCGCGTGAGGACCTGTCGTTCATCGAGCGCGCCCGTTTCGCCATGCAAATGGAGTCCCGCGGCTTTGACCGCGATACGCTTTCCGCAGCGCTCAACGTCGACAAGCCGGAGGTCTCGCGCTTGCTCACGGTGTCGCAGGTCTTGGGCGACGAGCTCATCGTGGCTATCGGGCCGGCGCCAAAGGTCGGCCGGCCGAGGTGGCTCCAACTCGCCAAGGCGCTCGAGCATCCCGGTGCCCGAGACCAGCTCAGCGACGTGGTGTCAGACGACGCGTTCAAGACGGCGGATAGTGATCGGCGGTTTGCGATCGTCCTCGGTGCCGCCGGCACGCCGAAACGGCCGACGAAGCGGCGGCCGCCATCATCGGACCGCGTAGCCTGGATCGAAAAGAAGGGCGGCAAGGTCAGGCTCGTGTCGGACAACAGCAGCTTCGCCAGTTTCCTTCAGCGCCGCTTGCCGGAGCTCCTCAAGGAGTTCGGTGAGAGCCACGAAGGCAAATCCACCACCTCGCAGAAAGGAGCAACGCACTGAAAAACAACCGCTTTCGGCTGGATTGTCACCTGACAATTTCCGACCCGGAAAGCGGGAAATAGCAACCCGGGCAAAGAAAAAGGCCCCCGAAACGACATTCCGGAAGCCCTTCTCAGTTGTGGTGACGAGAGAATCGCACTTCCCGGAATCCCAGTCAAGGCCCTTGGGCCGTGAGCGTCGATTCGGCGAGCGGATTTCTATTGCCTAGCAATAGGTGATGAAAGATGCAGACGCATATCTCAACGACGCCCTTTGGGCGGCGGTCGATCACGCTTGGCATGATCGCAAGCCAGGTCACGGCGAAATCGGCCCCGCAGGGCGCCACCGTCGACAAGTGGAAAGTGTTCTACTCGATCCGCGATGCCAAGGAACTCCTGGGCGCCACGGATCGATCGCTTACGCTCCTCAACGCCCTCTTGTCGTTCCATCTCGAGCCGCAACTCTCGGCCGAAGGCGATCTCATTGTCTGGCCGTCGAACGAGGCGCTGACTGCCCGCGCCAACGGCATGCCTCCGACGACGCTGCGCCGGCACTTGGCGGTGCTCGTCGATTGCGGCCTGATCGTTCGCCGCGACAGCCCGAACGGCAAGCGTTTCGCCCGCAAGGGCAGGGGAGGGGAGATCGAGCAGGCCTACGGCTTCGATCTGTCGCCGATCGTCGCCCGCGCGCGGGAGTTCGAGGACTTGGCTGCGGCCATCAGAGAGGAGAAGAAGGCCTTCCATGTCGCCAAGGAACGCCTCACGCTGTTGCGCCGCGACATCGTCAAGCTTATCGACGCCGGCATCGCGGAGAACGTGCCGGGCAACTGGACCGGCGTGCTGCGAACCTACCAGGCCATCATCGGCCGTCTTCCTCGCTCAGCCCCCCGCCAGCTCGTCGACGACGTCTGCACAGACCTGCACGGCCTCTACAGCGAGATACGTGAGGTCCTGGAATCATTCGCAAAAGCGGAGAATCCGGACGCCAATGAGTCCCATAGTGGTCGCCACATACAGAATTCAAATCCAGACCCCCTTCGTGAATCTGAAACGGGCTTACGAAAAGAAGATGAAGCGGGCGGCACTGCCGCGGAAACCGACAACCTGCGGAGCCTGCCGCGACGGGAGCTGCCTTTGGGGATTGTGCTGGACGCCTGCCCCAGCCTGCAGGACCTGGCGCAGGGCGGGAATATCCGCAACTGGCGCGATTTCCTGGCCGCGGCCGAATTGGCGCGGCCGTTCCTCGGGATCAGCCCGAGCGCGTGGCGCGAAGCGCGCGAGGTCATGGGCGACCAGCATGCCGCGATCACCATTGCGGCGATCCTTCAGCGGACCGACCAGATCGGCAACGCCGGTGGCTATCTGCGTAGCCTGACCGACCGCGCCCGGGACGGCAAATTCTCGACCTGGCCGATGATCATGGCTCTCGTGCGGGCAAAGCTCGACGCCGCCAAGCCGAAAAGTCCGCCGTCCGGCAGGCCACGTGACGGAGATCCTGACGCGAGTGCCGACCTACAGGTCTCGCCGGCGTTGTTGAAGACCCTCCAGAAGCCGAAATTCCGATGATGGCGCGTTCAGGCGTCCACCTCGGCAATCCCCGGCTCTTCCGCGATCAGCCCGGTACGGCGAGCCCGGTCGATGAGGTTCTTGACCGACGATGGCGACCATTTCGAGCCGCCGCGAGGCGTGCGCTCGTGCAATTGCTCGAGCTGGCCGGCGATCTCGCGCAGCGTCAGCGTGGGATTGGACACATGCATGCCGGCGACCAACGTCATCAGCCGGTCTTCCGGCAGGCGGGGAAGGGACTTTTTGAGCAGCGCCGGATCGGCGAGGTGCTCGGCGACCAGCCACTTGACCGCCCGGCGCAGGCGCTCAGGCGTCCAGTCGAGACCGCGCTGTTTCAGCACTCTGGCGATGTCGTCCCAGGTATGATCCGGCCGCATCCGGCGCACCGTCGGGAGCCATTGGTTCACCGTCGCTTGTACGCGGGTGGCGAACGCCGCCTTCTGGGCCGCCCTTACCTTGGCCAAGGCGTCCGGTCGGCGGTCGCGGATCCCAGGATTGCCCGGCAGCTTGCCCTTGGACTTCGCCGCCCGGATTCCGGCCTTGGTCCGTTCGGAGATCAGCGCGCGCTCGAGCTGCGCCACGGCGCCCAGCACCTGCAGCGAGAACATGCCTTGCGGCGTCGTGGTGTCGATCGGATCTCTCAGCGACCGGAAATGTGCGCCCTTGACGGTCAGATCCTCGATTACCTCGAGCAGATGGCTGACCGAGCGCGCCAGGCGGTCGAGACGCACGACGACGAGCGTGTCGCCGGTGCCGATCTCGCGTAGGAGCTTGGATAGGGCAGGGCGGACGCGCGAAGCACCCGAACCGTGCTCTTCGACGATCGCGTCGCAACCGGCTACGCGCAGCTCCATCTCCTGAGCTTCGGTCGCCTGCTCGTCCGTGGAGACGCGCGCGTAGCCGATTTGCCGGCCCTGTGGTCGACGGGAAGCGCGATTTTGCGTGTCAGCGGCCATCCGGAGCGCCTGAGAGTGCGAATTGGAAGCGGTTTTCCAAACACAGAGAATAAGGATAACCGATCGTTTGTAAACGTCTCGTGACGCTCTTTCTTGATGACGAGAACCCTGCAAAGCCCGGGAAAACGGGCAATCTGATCGATCTGGGCCTCGATCGACGTCCCTCTGTTCAATCCGGAAGGCTTGGCGCGTCTATATAGTACGCGCGCGGGAAAATCTGTCGCTATGACGGAAGTGAAACCCGTGATAACTTCTGTTTGAGAATAATGCTGCGCGGTAACAATGGCTTACACAATCGAGAGCCTGCCCCTCCAGACCCTGTTGCCGGCCATCGGGAGGGCGGAGGACCAGCTGGCCCGGCTTGACGAGCAGGTCCGCCGCAATCCGGTGGGTGACGGCTTTGTCGAGCGCGGCCACTTTTTCGATGCGGCGGCCAGCATGTGGGTGGGAGGCGAGCTTGTCCATGTGGAGGATCTAGTTCTCCACGATGAGCGTATGGACGCTCGGGCGCCGACCCACGAACTGACGATCGCCCACCGGATCCTACGAGCTCGGCGCCGCATCGCCGGCGCGAAGCCGGACTGGGCCGTGAGCGATGCGGGGATCGCCGCGCTCACCGGCTATGACGAGCATGAGCGCCAGGCCGGGGAAGGGGAGGGGACAGCATCGCCCGACGAGACGGACTACCTCGGCCTCATGGGTGAGGACGATCCGCTTGCTCAGGAACTCGCCAATGTGGACGCGCTCCTCGAGCAGTCGCAGCGCCTGATCGATCGGGTGTCTGATCGGAAGGATGCAGGCCGGCCCGCACTTGTGGTCGGCGATCTCGTCGTTCGCGACTCCGACTGGGACGAAGCAGATCGTCTGAGCCAGTGGAAGAATGTTCTACGTGACGTGGCGGACCTGCCGCCGGCGCTTGGCGCGGCGTTGATCTGGGACGCATGGGAATCCCTCGAGCCAATGCAGCGGCAACACTGGCTCGGCAGCCAGCTCGTGAGCGCCTATCTTCGGGCGCGGGGAAAGGTGGCGTCGCACCTGTTCGGCTTCAACGTCGGGCTCAAGGCCGTGCCGAGGGAACGTAGGCGGTCCACCAGCCGCCTGACCCGAATTCTCGCCTTCCTCGATACAATGTCGGCGTCGGCCGAGACCGGCATGAAGGAGATCGCGCGCCTGACCCAGGCCCGCGAACAGATGGCCCGCCGTCTGAGCGGTCGCCGTTCGTCGAGCAGCCTGCCGACGACCATCGAACTCATCTTGTCTCGGCCGATTGTGTCGGCGCCAATGATCGCCAAGGCGGCTAAGGTGACGCAGCGGGGCGCGCTCAACCTCATTGGCGAGCTCGGTGTTCGCGAGCTAACGGGGAGGGGGCGCTACCGGGCCTGGGGGATACTTTGACCGGCGAGCGTGTCTGCTCAAAGGAGGGCGGCCGATGCTCGCTCGCCTAGTGCGACCCGACGGCGAAAGTCAGGCAAGGTCGCCTTGGCGACGGCATAGACCTCTTCCATGCCGATAAGTGGATCCATGCCTCTGTCGGCTCGGTTGGCGAGTTCCTCGAGCACGAACATGTTCACCGGCGCCTCGTCTCCGGCTAGGTCGATGATGTCGAAATCGGGAAGAATGCACTCCTCGCTCAGATGCGGCTGGATAGCTTCCGCGAGTTGCCGGTACCTCTCATCGCCCTGACTGGCAGCGACTGCGACGGCCGTTCCGGCGACCAGGTCGGCGAGCTGCACGGCCGGATGCTCCGCGGAGGAGACGAACGAAATCGGCTTTGCCATATTCCACGTGAGGCGCACCCGCTTGCCGAATGCCTCCATGTAGACCGGGTCGGGTCGATCGACCATGACGTCATAGATGCCGGCCAGGGCGCGCAGAGGCTTGGAGTCGTCGCACACGACTTCAAGCAGAGGATGCCGTTCTGCCCAGTTTCGAAGATGGTCGGTCACGGCGCTGATCGTGAGATCCAGCACCCACTTGCCGTTGTCGCCGGTTAATTGCAGGTTGCGCGTCTCTCTAGCGACGGTGACATTGTAGCCGCGCGCGAACCGCAGGATCGGACCGAGCAGCATGTCGAAATGCTCCTCGTCGCTGGCACCGAACAATGCCGGCGCATCAGCCGGGTCAAGCGATCGCATGAAGCGCTCGAACTGAACGGCGACTTCCTCGGCGCCTTCGCCGGAGGCCACTATCTGCATGTAGAGAAATGTCGCCACGAACCGGTGGAGGTTGTGGTGGTAGAACAGCATGTTGTTCCGCTGCAGGACCGGCTCGTAGATGTATTCGAAGAACTTGGCCGCCAGGCTCAGGCGCTTGTCGTAGAGCGTCGCGATGTAGCGCCCCTGAATCCGTTCGAGAACCTCGGCAATGATCGCCCTGCCACGCGGCCGCTTCAGCAACTTGGCCGCCTTCAACTCTCCCATTTGCAGGCGATAGCGTGAGCGTAGATCGCTGACAATCGAGTTAGCCTCGTCGAGGGCGAGGTCCACCGATGCATAGGCAAAGTAGGGCTGGGCGCCGTCGAGCATGCGGTTCCCGGTGAAGCCCGCCTCGTCGCAGGAGATCAGTCGCGGAAGGATTGTGGTGGACATGCTTAGTTGCTCGTCGGGCGCCAACTGCCCGACGACCTCGTCGTCTTCGGGCGGGGGTTGATACTCAAAGGTTGATAATGGCACGAAACGGCGCTATCTATCAACCTTGTTATCAACCAAGGCACTGGCCTGCCGGCCAGTGGGCGACAATGAGCGCGGAGCAGACTACTCAGGAAACTCAAATCGACCCCGTCGTGCGGGCCGTTGTGGAGGCGAGGGCGAGAGACGCGGGGAAGGGTGTGTCCGACTATCTCGCCGATCTGTTGATGATCGCCCCGACCCATTCGCTGCAGCATTTATTGGCCGCGGGCGTCGGCGACCGTTCCGAGCCAAGCGATGAGCTGTACGGTCGCTATGCCAGGCACCTGCTCGACACGGCGCGCGACATTCGAGATCGAAACGACGTCGACCATTGGTCTCACCTTGTTGCGGGACTGACGCCTTGGCTCGCATCCGAGGCAACGGCCAGCCCGGCGCTACGCCTGGTATTCGTGTTTAACTATCGGATCCAAAGCGCGGCACTGCTGATGAGCGCAGCCTTCGAAGAGGCCGCCGTCCACGACTTCGATTTCGCCAAAGCACGATCGGCGTCGCGTCGCAGTGCTGCGGTTCGCACTTGGTACGGCAGCATCGTTCACGACGTCTTCGACTGCTCGCGGCAGCTTCGGAACGCGCTCGTTCACCAGTGGAAGCCGACGCCACGAGCGGAGCGCCTTGCCATCGACGCGTTTGTCATCCTCAGCGATCTGACGCCGGCGCGCAACGAGCTCCTTCGCCTGTGCCGCTATGACCGAACACGCGCGTTTTCCGAGTTGGCTCGCCATGTCGAGCTCGCCGCGGACCAGTTCCGCTTGTCCGCCAACCTGCTTGCAGAGGTCGAGGGCGCCTCACGTCCACAGGAGCTGCCCGCTGATGTGCGCTTCGCCGAGATGTCGCGGCTGTTGCTGCAACGTGCCGGGGGAGGGCTCTCACTCACCGAGGCCGCGAAGCTCCTCGGTACGAGTCGGCAGGCGCTGCACAAACGGGTCAAGGCCGGATCCGCGCTCGGGCTTATGGACGGCGCTGAACTTGTCCTTCCGAAGTTTCAATTCGTGGAGGAAGGGAAACGCACGTCAATCATCGAGGGGTTGGCGAAAGTCATCAAACCGTTCGATGGCAGCAAGGCCGGTCGCTGGTCAGCGCTGCAATTTCTGCTCGAGCAGGATCCCAATCTGGCCGTAGCACCGGTCGAGGCACTCAAGGCCGGAGACGTGCAAAAGGTTGTCGATGCCGCGGCCGCATATCTCGATGCGGATGAGAACTAGCATTGCCCGCATCGTCCCCAGCCACTTCTCGGTTCCCGTCAGGCCTGCTCGCGGCACAGCTCGATGCCGGCGAGATCGTCGTGCGTATTCACCGCAAAGGGCAGGGCGCCGTGTTCTTCGGGCCCGGTGCAGGCAGGCCGCCGCAAAACCGTTTCGATGCACCCGCCGGTCAGTATGGCGTCCTCTATGCGGCCCGCCGGCTCGAAGGTGCCTTCGTGGAAACGCTCCTCCGGCGGCCGGCTGGACGGATCGTGCGGCGCGACTACATCGAAGAACGGCAATGGACACCCATTCGCATCGAGCGCCAGCTTACCCTCGCAAAGATCATGGACGAGGGCCTATTGTTCCATGGTGTCGACGCCTCGGTGAGCGCCAGCGACGACTATGGCCCCTCAAGAGCATTGGCGCTCGACCTCTACAACGAATTCCCTACGCTCGATGGCCTGGCATACCGGTCGCGCCACAACAACGGAGAGATCTGCTACGCGCTTTTCGACCGTGTGGCGTCTACAGACCTGGCCGAACTACCGAGCCACCTGTTCGAGGATAACCGCACGCGGGTCGATGAACTTGTCGGACTGCACGGCGCGATCCTGGACAGCAGCGCACCGATCTAGCGCGGTCTACCACCACCGACCACGATCGAATTGTCGGGATGCTGCCGCCAGCAGCGACTGCATACCCTATTTGTGGCAGATCACGCAGCCCGCGGAGGCTTCATCGATACCGTAGACGTCGTCGATCGTGGGAGACTGAGCTCCGGCCAGCGGATTTACCCGCCGCCGAGCGAGCAGGCGTGCACGACGTTGCTCGAATTCGCGCTCGATCTCCTCGACCCTGGCCGGGGCGCTGAGCTCATCAAGTCCCTCTCCTTGGCTCCACGTGAAGGGTGAACCATGGTCGCGCGCCGTCTTCTCGTAGCCTTTGGCCTCGTCGAAGGCTTGCGGGTGCTCGCGCATCAGGCGCACCCACTCGATCTTCTGCTGGAAGAAGCAGAATGTGCAGCCAGATCGCGTTCGCCACCGATAGTATTCTGGTTCGCCCAGGCCGGCGCTCTCGAGCGTCTCGATGACTTGTGCCCGATTGATGCCGTCTTCGCGCAGGGGAAAGTGCACTCGCATATTGGCGTGCGTCGACTGATATCCTTCCCGGCTCTGTTCATCCGCGCGGATCGCCACATAGGAATGGACGACGACACCGGCATCGAGGTCGGTGCGAAGCCATTGCTCGAGCGGTCTGAGCTTGAGCTGCCGCGTGCACCAGCGCGTTTTTGGCGACGGCAGGAAGTGATTATACTCCTTGAGCCAGAAATCGAAATCGCGATCCGGATTCAGGCGGGTGATGGGCTTGCCCAAGAAGCCCTCGAGCCTGTCCAGGAACGAGTAGACCTCTGCCAGCTCTTTGCCGGTGTCGGTAAAAAAGTACTCGAGGTCTAGGTCAGGACGCGTCTGCCGCATGTGTACGGCCAAGGCCGCACTGTCCCGGCCACCCGAGATTCCAAGAATATGCCGCTCACCCGCTTCAGCCGTCATGCCGGCTCCTTCCCCTTGCTATCCGAAAGGCGCTCCACGATGCGCGCCAGGGCGGCAAGCTCCACGGCTGGCCTCATCCCTTTCTCGCGAAGCTGCGCCATCAAGTCGTCCGCGGCCTTGTCGGCAGTGGCCAACTCCTGCTTCGACACCTGGAACGCATGGAACAGCGGCTTCTCTTTCGGGTCTAGCCCGACCATCACGCTGATGGCCTGCGATGTCGGTGACCTGTTCCGGACGGCTGCGAATGTCTCCGCTTCGCGGAAGCGCAGGCAGAGTTTGGCCAATTCGAACATGGCCTGTTCCTGCTCGCGATCGGACCAGTTCCGTGGTGGCTTGTGAACGAGAAGGCTCGCCAGTCCCTCGATGTCGCCTTCGCCGCCTTCGAATGCGCCGGCACGCATGATAAAAGCATCTACCCGCAACTCTGCCGATACGCCTGACGCGGTCGACGAGCGCGGGCCAATACCTTCAAACGTCTGGGGCTCAACACCCAAGTGCTCGGCAAGGCTCCTGCGGAGCGTGTCCAGCATTTTTGGATAGGCGTACTCTGCTTTGTGAAGAGCAGTTACGACACTCACCCCGGGATCAGGCTCTCTTTCGAGCGCTGAAGCCAAATCAGAAAACAGCAGAGCCTCAGGGTCGCTCGCCTTGAGGACGATGTCTCGGACCTTCCGCACCTTTTCGGGCAGCGTCTGGGTACGCTGCGCCCACAGCGGAAGCGCGTGGAAGCGTTGATAGAGCGCCGACGCGACGGGTAGCGCCTTAGCTTCCACGGGTTCCGCTTCCGTCGAGAGAAGTGCCGCGAGCTGCTGCACGAAGGCTTCGTCTCGTTTCGAGCGCGATATTCTCCGAAACTCGATCGCGGAGGGATCTTGCAGCATGCGGTCTGCGACGATGTCATCGATGGCAGGCTGGAATACGCCGTCGACATAGACAGCGACCGCGTTCCGATGTGCCAGCAGATACGACAGCGCCAAGACCGGCATGACACCGCGTTTGATGCCGAACGGCCTGTCGGACCATGCTTCGAAGAGAGCGGCGAGATTGACCCGCTTCTCCGCGAGCTTCGACCATGCGGCCCGAAGCGAACGGCCTACGTCATCATCACCAGGGTCGGTGAAGCGCCATGCGCCCTTCTCGTCCTTCCGATGGAGGCCTAGCGGCTGGACAATGGTGAGATAGAGCCCGCGTTCGACCGGATAGTTTTCGATACCAAGGTCGGGGGCATCCGCCTTCGATACCATCGCATGCATCAACGCGCGTAGGCCAGCCATCGCCGCGGTTGACGGCTTGTCTCGATACAACAACTCCGACTGGATGACCGGCGCGCTGTTGAAGGCCGCGCTTGAGAGCGCAGAGGCGACGACCGTCAGTTGCCGGCCATCGAGTTTCTTGCCCTCCAGGTCTTTCGCGCTGTCGCCGAACGCCCACCAACGGGCCGACGAGAATGCCTTCAACAGGTCGCTTCTCACGATCTCGGCGATCAATGCTTTGCGCGCCGACAGCTCTCGCCGCGCGATCCGATCACCCTCGAGCTGTGGATGGGTCTGTTCGATGCGATCGAGGGCGTAGAGGTCCGTCGCGTGCTCCCGCAACACGTATACCTGCTCGCTCGCCGCGACACCGGCGAGGATCCCCAAGTTCTCAAGCTCAATGCTGAGCTGCTTGGCTGCGACCTTCACCGGTGCATCGAAGGTCCGCGGATCGGGAAGCAGCATGACGAGAAGACCGGCCGCGCGCCGTTTCGTCTTCGCCAGTGAGGCTGCGGCGCGTTTGGCCCACGCGGCTGGACTTTGCGGGCTTTCGTCAGCGAACTGAATGATCACGTCGAATGTGCGCAGCGCCCCGGTCGAAAAGTAGTGGCTCTTGGCAGCGACCGGTCCGACGCCCAAGCGGGACGGGAGGTCTGCGAGGGCTTCGGCATCCAGCTGCAGTCCGACCTTGGAGATAGCCTCGTCGAGGTCGAAATCACTACCTGCGAAGAGCGCGTAGCCGCCGAGCCGAGGCTGCCGGATAAGGATCGCACGATTGACCAATTCGTCGATCGCGGCGCTAATATCTGCCTTCTTCGCTTCCGGAGCGCAGAGCAGCAGGATGTCGTCAGCGACCGCGAGCCCGGACCCGTTCCTGAACAGCTCGATCACTGCTGCGGCCTTAGCGAGCTTGGCCGCCAATGGACCGTACAGTGCCGCTTTCTCGACCGCCTCCATGGCAAGCGTCATCCGATTGCTCTCGGGGCCGACCGACAGGGCGCTCCCGAAGTTAGCAATCAGATAATCCCACAGTTGATCAGGGCCGTACCAAGCGTTGTCGCCGGTATCGGTCCTGACCAGATGCGCCTGGAATCCGTTGGGCTCGGCCGAGGATAAGAAGCCAAAAACACTCCGTTCGTTTTGCGCGAACCGCTGCCGGGATACAGGCCCAAGCAACAGGGCCGATACCGGATGCAACGGCCACGTTTGAGTCAGAACCTCGGTCAGGCTCCCAACATCTACGGGCCGCCGATGCGAGATCGCTTCGGCCGTCCGAGCGGCGATGGTTTTCGCGGTCGTCGGGGCATGGTCACTTCCGATCGCCCGCGCGATGAGTGCTGCGACCTCGTCGGCCTGCGCGACGAACGGCACATTCTGGTATCGGCCCTGGACCTTCGCCCATTCGTTCCGACCCGCCCGGCTGAGTCGGTTGGCGTATTGCTCAAACGACTGATGCAGGATCCCGATCACCACTAGCTTGCCGCTAGCGCGCGCGGCCCGCTCCGCCAGATCCTGCAGAATGTGGACGTCGCCGGCAGAGCCCGTTGCATGCTCGAGGAATTTGCCGAGCTCATCGATGACGATGAGCAGGCCGCCCCTTTGACGCGCATGGGCTTCCAGTTGGTCGATGAGCACCCGTTCGTCGCGAGCGCCGGCGAGCATGGCCTCCGACCAGTCGAATTTTGCTGCGGCCGCTTCCGCCAATGCCGCGGTGAGGCTCGTGCGCCGTCCGGTCAGCGCGAGTACATCCCATGTACGACCACGGCCAGGGAAGGCGGACGAAAACTCCTCCACCATGTCCGGCCCAACAATGGCCTCGGCGAGCGAGCGCTGCTTCTTGTTGCCAGCTACCAGGTTGGCCACGAGCAGGGCGGCGCAGGACTTGCCGCCCCCATACGGCCCGGTCCAAGTGAACGCTCGCTGCGATCCTTCGGCAATTCCGGTCACCATCGCGACGAGAGATTTGCGCACGCTTGCCTGCAAGACATAACCGGTCAGTGGTGGCGTGCCATTGAGATCGGTATCGATCCTCGCCGACAGTGCAAATCGGCGCTCGACCTTGACGAGTTCGGCGAGCTTGGTCATGCGGCTCTCCGCTCCCGATACCCGGCCTTGATGAGGCTGACGTCGTCGATCGTGTCGAGCCGGGCGTTCAAGGCGACCTGACGGAGACCGGCGGTATCGGTCCACACCATCTTTCCCGCGGTTGCCTCGCCAATAGCCATCAAACGCGCGACGAGACTGTCCTCGTCCAGCTTGAACACGCGCCCCGGCGAGCCGGCGCCATACTGAGCCTGTTCCACAGAGATCGTCGGCGATGCAGCGTGCTGCCGCTCCCAGAAGCGTTTCAACACGAGCGCGAAGATGCTGTCCTCCAGCGACGGCTTCTGACCGCGCACGAACTCGAGCTGCCCGGTCGACCGATGCTCCCGCAGGAGCCCAAGCTCGACCAGTAGGGGCTCAGCGGCATCTTCGCCACTGTCGGAGGAGCGAGGGGCGTAGCTACGGACGAAAACCTCGACGTCGCGCTTGAGCGTCTCCGCCGTTGCTCTAGTCGTGGCCCGGGCTTCCACAATCGCCGCCATGGCCCGCACGAGATCTTCGCGCGTAAAGGCAACCTGATTGAGGACGTTGAACGCGTAGTAGAACGTCGTTGCTGCCTGCGGCTCGCTCACGAGGTGGGCATGCATCAGCCACAGGGTAGAAGGGTGCTCCAGATAGGGATCGAGTCCAGTACGATCCGCGAAGATCAGGCGACCTTCCTCTGTTGGTAGCAGTCGAAGATGATCAGGACTATCCTCCAGGACCTTCGTCGCCAAGGCCCAATGCCGCATAGACAGCGCCATGTTCCTGCCGACACCGAAGGTAGCGATTGCACTTTGTTCCTGAAATGTTCTACGATCGACACCGTCCGGGCCCGACGCAGCATCAAACGCCTTCTTCAGCCACAGCAGGCGAAGCGCAAAGGTCTCGTGGCCCGAAACGCGAATCGCGGTGGCCGGATCGTAAAGGTCATTCAACATGGGAGGCGATGCTACTGGAGACCGTCGCCAGCGGCAATCCCTAGGGCGCCACTATCTGCGACATGGTGCTCGCAGCATCGACCGCCTCTGCTTCGGTATTGTAACGCCCGAAATACAATCGGACAGTCTCCAAGGACTGCTGTGAAGTCAATCCCATCGCAGTCAGCACGTGGGACGCAGTAATTTGTCCACTCGTGCAAGCTGATCCTTCGGAGATTGCCAAGCGATCACCGGCCCTGGCGATGATCGACATTGCTTCAGCTCCTGGAAACCGCAAACTCAGACTACCGGGGACACGAAGCGTCTCAGGAATATTTTCCGTGAATTGAACCTGCCTGCTGCGCATCTCATCGAGAAAGAGGCCCGACAGGACGTGTGAATGTCTGGCGTCTGCGCCGATCCGGGTCCTGGCGACCTTCGCAGCGGCGCCGAAACCCACGACGAGTGGTGTCGGCACCGTTCCAGGCCGAATTCCGCCCTCCTGTCCGCCGCCAAACAGGACCGGCGAGGGTCGCAGCTGAGCGGCCGACGAGACGAAGAGCGCACCAACCCCCATCGGCCCGTACATTTTGTGGGATGCCAGGCTGACATAGTCGAACTCACCGCAGTCGACAGGGATCTTCCCGAGCGCCTGCGCAGCATCTACGTGAACGAGCGCTCCCGCTGCCCGCGCTATGCGGACGACCTCGGGAAGTGGTTGGATCGACCCGACCTCGTTGTTGACGGCCATCACCGAGACAAGGAGCGTGGCGGGTCCAACCAAATGCTCGAGTGCGTCTAGGTCGATAATGCCATCGCGGGTCACCGGGGCTTCGAGGATTCTAAATCCCGCGGCCTTGAGCGAACTCGCCGATGACAGCACACTCTTGTGCTCGATCGCTGAAACGACGATTTCGCGCCTATCGTCGCCCTGATTGAGAGCAGCAAGCGCAGTGCCGCGGATCGCGATGTTGTTCGCTTCGGTGGCGCCTGAAGTGAAGAAGAGCTCCTGCGAATCTGAGCCCGCCAGCAAGGCGATTTCTGAACGTGCATTCTCCACCGCTTGCGACGCCAATTGGCCCGCCAGGTGCGGAGAGTGCGGATTGCCGACTTGGGCATGCCACCATGGTGACATCGCTTCGAGCGCTTCTGGAGCCAGCGGGGTGGTTGAATGTCCATCAAGGTAAGTCGGCATAGGCGCCCGCAATGCTCGTCATCTTGCCAGCAACGTAATCCATCTCTCCTCAAAACCGAAATGAGCTGCAGTCGGCGTCATCGCGGTTTCCTGCTAGATTGCTGGCCCAATCCAGGGAGAGCCCCATGGCTGAAGGCAAAGACGTAAGCGTCAACGAAATCTACAAGGAGCAGTACGCTCACTTCAGGGCAATGAACGACATCCTCTACAAGATCCCGCCGCTCTTCTCGGTCGCGATCGGCGGCTTGTGGTACTTCGCGGCCACCCAGCTCAAAACCGATCGGCTGATTGCTGTCGGCATCTTCCTGTTCGCGGCTGTCGTCAGCGTCTCCAGCGTCTTCATAATGGGACGCTTCAGCCTTGCCTTCTCCCGCTACATCGACAACCTCAACAAGCTTGACGGAGCGTACGCTGTTTCCCTCAGGGATCACACGTGGCCGCCTTCAACCGTCAAGATCATCCAGTTTCTGCTGTGGATCGCTGCGGTCATATCGGCCGCAGGCGTGATCTACGCGACCGTCCTTCTCTTCGCCCCTCCCACTCCCGCAGCACCTGCCTAGTCGGTCACTCCCTTGCCGTCCTGCGAGGCGATCGCTGTCACGACGGATTCGATGTCGTCATCCGACAAGAACGGTGCCTGTGCGAACACAGTCGTCGCCTCGCCGCTCAGTCGCGCTGCCAGGTGACCGAGGCCGAGCAGATTTTCTGCACCCTTGGTGCCCAAAGCGATCTCCGACGTGCCGACGCTCGCGACCTTGAGGATCAGGCGGTTGCCCAGATTGTCACGCAGTTGAACGGGCATCACGCCGGCATCGGGCCGTTGTGCGGCGAAGACAAGGTGAATGCCGGCCGCCCGCGCCTTCACGCCAAGCCGTGAGACGATGGATGTGACGGCGCTCTTGTAGTCCTCGGTCAGCATCCATTCGGCAAACTCGTCATGGACGAGGAACTTCATCGGCAGCCTGGCTTCCGGCGCAGCTTTGACATTGAACGAGCGGATATCGCGCGCGCCGTGTTCTCTAAACAGCTCGTAGCGACGGTCCATCTCGACGACCAGGCTCTCCATCATCTCGATGGCCGCAGCCTGATCGATGACGATGCCACCCTTGACATGGGGAAGGCGCTCGATCGCCGAGTAGTCCACTCCCATCTTGGGATCGATTAGATGGACGTGAACCAAGGCGCTCGGATTTGTTGCCGCGATGTCGAGGATCAGCGCCTGTATGAGAACGGATTTGCCACTACCCGTGGCACCCGCGATAAGCGTGTGGGGGTCATGCTGGGATCCCCCTGCGAACGGGCCGCCGAGATTGAGATAAAGAATCTCGCCGTCAAGTTCGCGCAGGCCGAGCAGGAAGCTCGTGCTCAATCCCGCTGCATTGCGATTGAGTGCCCGACGGGCCCAAAGGTCCCACATCGAAACGATCTGCCGCTTTGGCCTAGCGACGCCCACCACGATCTCGCCCGGGAGCGGAGAGACGGAGATCACTCGCAGGCCATGTGTCGTCAGCAGTGCCGATTGCTTGGCCTCGATATCTTCAACACGCAGCCGGTCACTCCCCACGAACCGCACGAGAGCCGCGTTTGGCGTCAGCCGCATGCCCGCCACTTTGGCCTGGAGATTGTACCCCATGAGGGCTGTGCGCAACCGGTTCGCCGTTGCCTCCAACCATTGAAGATCCTCACTTGCTTCGGTCTCGATCCGTCCTGATTGACGGCTGACCATTGCGGCGAAGCTTTCGGCCGACTCCGGCCGGGCAGGGGACGGCGTCGCCGCCTCGTCGGCCGCGAGGCTCCCTCCTTCGGCCTGGTGGCCGCCATATTCGTTTTCCTTGTTGGCCACGGGGGCGCCTGCACCGCCTCCGGCGACCGGAGGGGAGGGCGCCGGCGGAGCGACGTCAGGAGCGAATGGCGGTCCCTGGTCCGGGGCGGGCTTCGCGGATTGTCCAGTCACATCTTTTGAGGTCCAGCGGACCCGTGGCGCGGGGGAACGAAACTCAGACTTCTCCCAAGGTCTGCGATCGCCAAGCGCGCACCTGACCGGCAGCAGCGAAGCCGACGTCTCGTATGCCCTGATCAGCTGCCGGAGGCCCTCGCGGGAATAGACTTCCTGCAGGCCGCGAACCTCAGTCACTTCCTCTTGGTCGCCCACCGACGCCGATGCATCAGCAGGTCCCGAGACGAAGATGTGGGAGTAGCCCTTGAGATCGATCTCCACCGTGCCGTTACGAATCCCGTTTCTTACGTCCTCGATCGACAATCCCGAAGTGAGTGCCGACGGCTCATCGAGGAGGATGTCGGCGAGTCGTGAGAGCCACAGGTCACGATCCAGCCGTCCCGGATCGCCGAACAATGCGTCCTCGACGCGACGCATCGTCTGCCTCAGCTGTTGCGCCGAATGGCGCTTTGCCTCGGCGAGCCCGGCAGCGTCGACATACTTCGCTTCCGTCACGATCGCGCGCAGTCGCGGCCGCCCGTTCGAATCCGGGTCGACGCTGAGGGCAAGAATGTCGGCAATGCCTTCCTCGCGCTGCCCCAGCCACTGCGCGTAGTCGTCGAGCAGGAACCATGATGCCGGCCGTTTCGCAAACTCCTCCGCAACAAGCGCGCGGCTGAGGACAAGTCCCAGCAACTCGCCCGCGGAAACACCGCGCTTCGCCGCCCGAAGAATGATGTCGCCCGAGATCGCCGTGGCATCAGCGATCATCCGATTGGCGAGAGTTCCAATCCGCTCGTCGCTAAGCCCCAAGCTGAGTTGATCCAAGCGTCGGCGAACGAGAACTGGCAACACCCGAAGATCGGATGTCGACGACACCACCATGTTGCGGCCATGGGTGCGCTCCCGGCGATAGCGTATGACTTTCACGCCCTGTGCGGAAAGCTGCCGCTTATCCAACAGGTCGTCATAGGTCGCGACCCATTCGGCCAGCCCGTGGACGTCCTTGAACATCGCCTCGAGCCCGTGATCCTGCAACGAGATCTGACGGGCCGGAAGAAAGTGCTCGGTCTCGCGGTGGGATTGCTTCCGGATAACAGAGGCCAAAGCGTCGAGATAGGCCCAGCCGACGCGGGGTTGGCGGGGTGAGACGAGATAGCTTGTGGCGGTCAGCTGTTCTTCTCCAACCACCCGACGATAGGACCACCGTGGCGGCACGTGATCGACAATCGATGGATCCGCCTCATCGTCGCGGGGAACTGCGAGCCAGGACTCCCGCGCCTGACGTGAAACAACGTCATGCAGGAAGGCCACGTCGACGCTGCGTTCTTCGGACGCCCGGCGTCCGGTACCGCCGTCAAGCATCACGCCGATCCGAAGCTTGGACATGAAGTTGAGCGAGGTCTCGCTCACCACGATTGCATCCGGGTCGTTGCCCGACTGTTCCAGCAAATCGGTGTAAACCTTGTTGAGTTTCGAGCGATCTCGATGCCGAACAAGGACGTTGCAGTGCACCTCGTCCTCATGCACCGAGCCCAACGCGTTCACCGTTGCGAGCGGCAGCCCCGCCGCATCGCAGTTGTACAGCATGATACTCAAATTGGCGCGTTCATGCGGCTGCAGATCGAGATATCGCCCGATCAGCCCGCGGATTTCCCGGGCGGCCTCCGCCGGATCCACGTCAGTGGATGCTTCGTCCGGATCACGGACGGGCCGCTCCATCAGGCTGTAGTCGTTTCTGGTGCTTGTCTCGGTCAGCAGCACCGCCTCGCCGCCCGTAAAGCCAGGCACGGCTTCCGGATAGTACGGGTGCGCGAGCTCGGACCGCAGATCGACGAAGAAGAGGCGTGGGTCGCCGAAATTGACTTCCTCAGCGGTCAGAAGGTGATCCAGCAGTCCGGCAAGCGCCCTCATCTTCACCGCGGTGGCGGCCATTCGCATGGGATGCCAAGGGGCGACGATCGCGGCCGGTGCCGTTCCAGCGATCTGAATCGCCCCAATCCGCAGAACCGGCTCCCAGAGATCGCGCCGGTTCAAATCACCGGGTGCCGATTTTCTTAGTGCCTCGAGGAGTTTTCCGTAGAGCTCGGCTTGAGCGAGCTGCGAATTGCGCCCGCAGCCATTGGCGCGCCAGTCCGCCACGGCGGCCGCATAGGCGGCAGCGAAAGAAGTCCATGCCTCGCCCAGATCGGCGCCCTCGGGCGGTGCGATGCGGCCG
>NZ_VFUI01000014.1:0-124952 GCF_006440535.1 Mesorhizobium sp. B2-5-13
AATGCGCCTGGAATGACGACTATCTCATCAATGCCATCACTCATATGCGATAGCCCTGCCGTGAACGGGGAGAAGGACGCTGTGGCAACGCCTACCCCACCCACTCGATCGGCACATGCCCCGGGTCAGCCTCCACGCGGCCGAGCCATGCGACCACGGCCGGATAGGCGTCGAGCTGGAAGCCGCCCTGCTCCGCCGTGTGGGTATAGGCATAGAGCGCGATGTCGGCGATGCTGAATGCGCGGCCGGCGAAGAAGGCGTTGCTTTCGAGATATGTGTTCATGACGCCGAGCGCTTTGTTGCCGCGCTCCAGCGTCGCCGCCAGCCGCTCCGGCGTCGCATCCGCTGCCCGCTCGGGAAAAGTCAGCAGCGCCTTGCGCACGGCGATATAGGGCTCGTGGCTGTATTGTTCGAAGAACAGCCATTGATAGGCGAGCCCGCGCTCGTATTTGTCCGTCGGCAGCAGGCGCGTGCCTTCGGCGAGATAGAGCAGGATGGCATTGGATTCTGCCAGCCGCCGGCCATCGTCCAATTCCAGCAGCGGCACCATCGCGTTCGGGTTCTTGGCGACAAACTCAGCTTTGCGCGTATCGCCGGTATGCGAACTCACCTCGACAGTGGTGAAGGCGAGGCCGAGCTTGGCCATCAGCAGCCGCGGCTTGTAGCAATTGCCGCTGTCGATCATGCTGTAGAGTATCATTGTGGTTCCCCGGAGCGCTGCTTCTGCGTGCGGATTATCGCAGCGGCGCCATCATCAACCAGTGATTTCTTTTGGCGCGACCATCAACGCCGCTTATGCAACGGCACGACCTTGTTGTCGAAGCCCAGCAGCGCATCGACCGCAAGCGGCTCTTCGTTGAAGATGGTGCCGGCAAGCGCGGGACGCCCGAGAAGAAAACCCTGCAGCAAATCGACCCCGCCTTCGAGCGCGACACGCAGGTGGGTGGGCTGCTCGATGCCTTCGACCAGCACCTTGGCGCCGCGGTCGTGCAGGCTGGACACCAGCGGGCGGAAGAAGCGTTCCGCGGCGGCGTGGCGGCAGAATTCCGCGAACCAGCCGCCATCGATCTTGACGATGTCGGGCTGAAGCAAGCTCACCCGCTCCTCGGTCGAATGGCCGGTCCCGAAATCATCGATGGCAATGCGGATGCCGTCGCGTCGCATTTCACGCACCAGCCTTGCCAGCAGCGCGTCGTCCGCCGCCTGTTCGGTGATTTCACAGACCAGCATGGCGGGCGCCAGGCCGAGTTCGTCGAGATGCCGGCTCATCAGCCGGATCTCGGCCAGCGCACGTCCAGCATGGTCGTTGACCAGTGGATTATAGTTGAAGAACAGGTCGAGCCCGTCGACGCCGATATTGTGGAAATTCCTGAGATGCAGCACGCGGCACATGGTTTCGACGAACAGCCGGTCCGAAGCCGCGACGCTGTCGAAGAACATCCGCGGCGACCCCGGCCGGCCGGCGCGGTGCGGCTCGATCAGGCCTTCGACGGCCACCGGTTGCAAGCTGCCGCCGCGCGGGGCGTAGATCGGCTGGTAGGCGCTGCGCAGGCGGAAGTCGCCATGGACGCCATATTCGATGCCGATCTCGTCGGCGAAGATCGCATCGCCCATGGTGCGCCGCCGCTCGAGGCTCATGGCGATACCCTGCGTCCGAAGGCTTTTGCGGGCCGCCCCTTGCGCGGCGTCGCGGTGACGGGAGCGGACGCATGGCTTGCGGCGGGGGCAGGTTCCGGACTGCTCTTTGCGAAAGCGCGGAAACTCGTCGGCGCCAGTTCGGGACGGGCCAGCACGTAACCCTGGACCATCGAGGCGCCCGATCGCTCGGCCAGCTCCAGTTGCCAACCTTCCTCGATACCCTCGAACACGGTGCGGATGCCCTGGTCCTCGAAGCTCCTCACCATGGACGTCAGCAGCGCGAAACCAGCGCCCGATTCCATCAGTTGCGTGATCCAGTGCGCATCGAACTTGACGATGTCAGGGCTCAGCTCCTTGACGCGGGTGATGTCGGAATCGTCGGCGCCATAGTCGTCGACGGCGATCCGGAAGCCGTTGGCTCTGAGCGCGGCGACGAAGCCGTGCAGGGTCTCCTGCGATGCCGATCTCTGCTCCGTCACCTCACAAACGACGCGGCCCGGATCGATACCGGCCTCGTGCAGCACCAGCCGCATGTCACGCAAGGCGTTGTCGACGATCGATCGCTCGGTGAACACCGACGGGTCGAAATTGACGAAGATCGATGCCTCCCGCGGCAGGCAGGCGCCGGCATTGAGCAGATGCAGTGTCCTGGTCAGCGCTTCGACATGCAGGCGGTCGACCGCCGGACATGTCGAGAAGAAGGTCATCGGCGATTGCGGCTCGCCGTCGCGAAATGGGCGGATCAGCCCTTCGAAGGCGGCGACCGACAGCTTGCCCTCGTTGAAGGCAAAGATCGGCTGGAAGGCGCTTTGCAGCGTATAGATGCCCCAGACACCGCTCGAGGTGCCGTCATCATGACGGATGATATGGTCAAGTCCGATGCTGCGTGACAAGCGTTCCTCGCTCCGCGACCAGGCGGAATTGAACGGCGATCCTGCCATGCAAGCCTCTACCGCCCGTTAATGAATTTATTGTTGCCGATCACGCCTCGTTGACCGCGCCACGCCACCTGGCCCAGCCGACAAGGCTTGCACTGACGGGAATGTTGCGACATGAGAAGCGCCGCGGCCGCTCCTGGCCGCGCCGATCCTTTGGAGAGACAAAAGGTCATGGCCTTTCTTGCCGACACCCTTTCCCGCGTTAAGCCTTCCGCCACCATCGCGGTGACGCAGAAAGCCCGCGAGCTGAAAAATGCCGGCAGGGACATCATTGGCCTTGGCGCCGGCGAGCCTGATTTCGACACGCCCGACAACATCAAGAATGCGGCGATAGAGGCCATTCGCCGTGGCGAGACTAAATATCCGCCGGTTTCGGGCATCGTGCCGCTGCGCGAGGCGATCGCGAAGAAGTTCAAGCGCGAGAACAATCTCGACTACAGGCCCGAGCAAACCATCGTCGGCACCGGCGGCAAGCAGATCCTGTTCAACGCCTTCATGGCGACGCTGAACCCCGGCGACGAGGTCATCATCCCTCGCCCCTACTGGGTCAGCTATCCCGAAATGGTGGCGATCTGCGGCGGCACGTCGGTGTTTGCCGACACCTCGATCGACAACGGCTTCAAGCTGACCCCCGCGGTGCTGGAAAAGGCGATCACGCCGAAGACCAAATGGCTCTTGATGAACTCGCCGTCCAACCCGTCGGGCGCGGCCTATACGGAGGCCGAATTGCGCGCGCTGGCCGATGTACTGTTGAAGCATCCGCAGGTCTGGACGCTGACCGACGACATGTATGAGCACCTGACCTATGGCGACTTCGTCTTCAAGACCATCGCTGAGGTCGAGCCCAGGCTCTACGAGCGCACGCTGACCATGAACGGTGTCTCGAAAGCCTATGCGATGACCGGCTGGCGCATCGGCTATGCCGCCGGTCCCGTCCAGTTGATCAAGGCGATGGACATGATCCAGGGCCAGCAGACCTCTGGCGCCTGCACCATCGCGCAATGGGCTTCCGTCGAGGCGCTCAACGGCCCGCAGGACTTCATCGCCAAGAACAAGGCGATCTTCCAAGGCAGGCGCGACCTCGTCGTATCGATGCTCAACCAGGCGCGCGGCATCACGTGCCCGTCGCCGGAAGGCGCCTTCTATGTCTATCCGTCCTGCGCCCAGCTGATCGGCAGGAAGACAAAGGCCGGCAAGGTGATCGACACCGACGAGACCTTCTGCTCGGAACTGCTCGAGGCAGAGGGCGTCGCGGTGGTGTTCGGCTCGGCCTTCGGCCTCGGCCCCAATTTCCGCATCTCCTACGCCACCTCGGAGACGCTGCTGGAGGAAGCCTGCACGCGCATCCAGCGCTTCACGGCATCGCTGACCTGATCAGGTAAGTCCAAAACAAACCCGGCGTCACCGCTTTCAGGCGTTACCGCCGGGTTTTGTCAACCCAGGCTCAGCACTCAGCCGCCATATTGCGCCGGCGTCACCGCTTCCAGCCAATCGGCATGGACGCCGTCAAGCGCCTCCTGCATGGCGATGTGCGTCATTGCCGATTTCGGCGCCGCGCCATGCCAATGCTTCTCGCCGGGCGCGAATGAGATGACGTCACCGGCCCTGATTTCCTGGATTGGTCCATCCCATGTCTGGGCCAGGCCGGCGCCAGCAGTCACATAAAGCGTCTGGCCAACCGGATGCGTGTGCCAGTAGGTGCGCGCGCCCGGCTCGAAACTGACCAGCGTGGCCCTGAGCCGCGCCGGCGCCTCCGTCTCGATGATCGGCGTCTGCAGAACCCGGCCGGTGAAGTATTTGTCCGGCGCTATGATGGTCGGCACGCTGCCGCAAGCAATGATCTTCATCGTCTGACCCTGGAGTTGGTGGGAGCTGGCGAGACGCCGGCCCCTTGAAGTGAGCCGCATTCTCGGTCTGGATTGGCCCTGATGCAACCGCCCTTGTCACCTCGCTTGGACGAAGGCCTGATTCTTCTCTTAACCATGACCCTTGCCGGCACGGGACCGCCAAGCGAAATGCCGGCGAATTCAATGTCTTGTTAACGGCTGCGCACTAGCCGTTAGCCTGCATTGCGGGGGCTGGCGGATGAGCATACTAGCAACGATCAAGGACCACAGCGGCCGGATCTATCGCGGTATCCAGTCGCTGCTCGTGATCAGCATCGGCGCGGCGGTGCTTGGTGCTTTCGACGTCTCGCGAAACCTGTCCGCCGGCGGTGCCTTCGCCATCTCGATCCTGGCCACGAGCCTGGCCTTGCTGGCGTTGATGTACATGCGCAGCAGCGTCGTCCATCGTCTCCAGTCGGCCGCCGCGGCGGAGGCCGAGAAACATCATTTCCTCACCAGGGATGCGATGACCGGCGCCATGACGAGACGTTATTTCCTCGAAGCGCTGCGCGAAGGCCTGGGCACCAGACGCGACAGGCGCGAGGCAGCCTTGCTCTTGATCGACCTCGACCATTTCAAGCAGTTGAACGACACGTTCGGACACCAGTTCGGCGACCTTACCTTGGCGCATCTGGTCAAGACCGCCGAGCGCGTCTTTGCCGGCGCCATGGTCGGACGCCTCGGCGGCGACGAATTCGGTGTCATCATTCCCCATGGCGACCTGGCGGCCATCAACAAGGATGTCAGACGATTGCTGGATGCCATGCGCGACGGCAAATCGCATGAAGGCAAGACCATTCCGCTCTCCATTTCGATCGGCGTCGCCCTGGCGCCGGCCCACGCCTCGAACACGACGGAACTGATGCTGGTTGCCGATCTGGCGCTTTATGAAAGCAAGGCGGCGGGCCGTGGCCGCGTCACCGTCTTCGATGAGGAGATGCTGTCCGACAAGCGCTACCGGCGTCTGGTCGAACGGGAATTGCGCGCCGCGGTCTATCTGGGCGAACTCGAACTGCATTATCAGCCGATCGTCAGCCCGGACGGTTCCACCGAGGCGTTCGAGGGGCTGATCCGCTGGCGCCACCCGGTTCGCGGCCTGATCGCGCCGGCCGAGTTCATTGCGATCGCCGAACGGTCGACGTTGATCGACATGCTCGGCGAATGGGTGTTCAAACGGGCTTGTGCCGATATCGGCCAGTTCCCCGGCCACCGCATTTCCATCAACGTCTCCGGCGAGCAGCTCAAGCGCGACGAGATCGTCACCATGTGCGACCGCGTGCTGAAGGACACTGGCCGGTCGGCATCACAGTTCATCATCGAGATCACCGAGACGGTGGCGACCGCCGCCACGCCCGAGATCCTGCGGCGCCTCGAGGCATTGCGTGGCCTCGGCTTTCACATAGCCCTCGACGATTTCGGCACCGGCCATTGCGGCTTCAACTATCTGAAGACCTTGCCCGTGGATATCATCAAGATCGATCGCTCCTACATCCGCGCCCTCGCCCATGACCAGGTAGCGCAGATATTCGTCTCGGCGCTGGCCCAGATCGCGCGCATCCAGCAGGTCACCATCGTGGCGGAAGGCGTGGAGACGGCGGAAGAATTCGCTCTCGCCAAGGCTGCCGGGTGCAATCGTTTCCAAGGTTATTTTCTTCGGCAGGCCGGCGCCTCGCGGCAAGCTCGCGCTGCTTGCCGGCCGCTCGGTCGAACCGCTCGCGCTCAGCGCCTGAGCCGGCCAGCCCCACCGGCCTCCTATTTTCCTTGCCCTCCCGGCAAACAAGTGGGACGATAATCGCGGGCAGGTCGAAACAGACCCACCCGCGACGGTCGAACAGGCCGGCCGCCGCTCAGGACCGATTGACCTTGGCCTGAACCATGAATGCCAGTCGGTCCCCAGGAAAAACGCCTGAGTGGAGGTCAGCCATGGGTAATCGCGCCGGAGGACGACGCACGGGACCGAAATGCATTGCCATAGTCGGTCCCTTCGCAAGCGGTAAGACGACACTTCTCGAAGCCATATTGGCCCGTACCGGCGCCATTCCCCGCCAGAACCCGGTTTCCTCTGGCAATACCGTTTCAGATCATTCGCCCGAAGCCCGCGCCCACGCCATGAGCGTCGAGGCGTCGATCGCCACCACCGAATTCATGGGCGAACAGTTCACCTTCATCGACTGCCCCGGGTCGATCGAATTCTCCTTCGAGGCCGAACCGGTGCTGGCCGCTTGCGATGTCGCGGTGGTCGTGGCCGAGGCCGACGAAAAGAAGATTCCCGCTTTGCAGCTCATCATGCGCAAGCTCGACGATCTCGGCGTGCCGCGCATCCTGTTCCTCAACAAGGTCGACAAGGCGATCGCGGGCGTGCGCGACACGCTGAAGATGCTGCAGCCGACAAGTGCCGCGCCGCTGCTTCTGCGTCAGATCCCGCTGCGCAAGGACGGCGTCGTCATCGGCTCGATCGATCTGGCGCTGGAGCGCGCCTACATCTACCGCGAATATGCCGAGAGCGAGGTGGCTCAGATACCAAGCGACGACAAGGCGCGCGAACTGGAGGCCCGCTTCTCCATGCTGGAGACGCTGGCCGACCATGACGATCAGCTGATGGAGCAGTTGCTGGAAGAGATCGAACCGCCCAAGGACGCGATCTTCGACGATCTCGCCGCAGATCTGCGCGACGGCGCGGTGACGCCGGTGCTGATCGGCACCGCCGAGAAAGGCAATGGCGTGCTGCGCCTCTTGAAAACGATCCGCCATGACGCGCCCGACATCGAGGCGACCCGCAAGCGGCTCGGCGCTCCGGACGGCAATGCGACGGTGGTCCAGGTGATGAAGACCATCCACACGCCGCATGGCGGCAAACTGTCGGTGTCGCGCATCCTGTCCGGCCAGGTCGCCGACAGCTCGGAACTATGGCTGCCCGGCGGCGACACCGCCAAGGTTTCCGGCATCTACAGGATGCTGGGCAAGGACCAGGTCAAGCTGACCACCGCCAGGGCCGGCGATACCGTGGCGCTCGGCAAGCTGGACACGGTCAAGACCGGCCAGACGCTGACTTCGGCCAAGGGCGGGGCCAAACAGCTCTTCGATGTCGAGCCGCCGCAGCCGGTCTTCGCCTTCGCACTGCGCCCCAAGGAGCGCAAGGACGAGGTCAAGATGTCGGCCGCCATCCAGCGCCTGGCCGAGGAAGATCCCTCGCTCAGCCTGCACCACAATCAGGACTCGGCCGAGACCGTGCTGTCAGGCCATGGCGAGATGCATCTGCGCGTCGTGCGCGAGCGGCTGGAGGGCAAGAACCAGATCCCGGTCGAGGGCCATGCGCCAGCGGTGCCCTATCGCGAGACGATCCGCAAACCGGTGCAGCAGCGCGGCCGCCACAAGAAACAGTCGGGCGGCCACGGCCAGTTCGGCGATGTGGTGATCGAGATCAAGCCGCTGCCGCGCGGCTCCGGCTTCCAGTTCACCGACACCATCACCGGCGGCGTCGTCCCGAAGACTTACATCCAGTCGGTTGAAACAGGCATACGCGATTACCTCAAGTCCGGCCCGCTCGGGTTTCCCGTGGTCGACATCGCTGTCAACCTGTCGGACGGCTCGTACCATGCGGTCGATTCCTCCGACATGGCTTTCCAGATGGCGGCCAAGCTCGCCATGAAGGAAGGCATGGCCGCCTGCTCGCCGGTGCTTCTGGAGCCGGTGATGAAGGTCGAGATCGTCACGCCGTCGGACGCGACGTCGAAGATCATCGCACTGATCCCGCAACGGCGCGGCCAGATCCTCGGCTATGACGCGCGGCCCGACTGGCCTGGATGGGATGTCGTCGAGGCGACCATGCCGCAGGCCGAGATCGGTGATCTGATCATCGAGCTGCGGTCGGCCACTTCAGGCGTTGCCAGCTACCGGGCCGCCTTCGACCACATGGCCGAGCTGACTGGCCGTCTCGCCGACGAGGCGATGAACGCCAACGGCAAGGCCGCCTGATTTCGCCCGGTGGCCGATTTGGAATGCATGTGAAGCGCCCGCTTCGAAGGATCGAGGGGGGCACAAACCAAAAACGACGCCCGGGAGGCCGGACGCCGTTTTGTTTTGCGGACCGTTTTCTTGGGAGGAAAAACGGCAGGTCCGCCGCGTGCAAGATCGCCGCGCTTCGGCGAGAAAAGGTTCGGACGCGGTAGCCGCCTGAGCCCGGGTCGTCCGAGTGATGCCCCCATCTCCCGTCCGAACCACACCGCGTCCTATGATCCATTTAGCAGATGAGGGATGTCCTTGTCATGTTACCAGAGGTTACATGACACTGTTACGCGGCAATTCTGGTGAACTTTTCAGCCATCCCATTGGCATGCAGGCAACAAAAAAGCCGGATCAATGAAGATCCGGCTGAGTTTGATTGGAAGTGCCTGTTAAGGCTAACCTCCAGAGGGGAACACTCGAGGGCGCTAATGGGAGGAGAACGCGCCCAGGAGATGATTTATATATGTGCTCATCATGCCCAAGAAACAAGCATCTATTTTGCAACACACGCATGCAAAAAGGCACAGGCTGTGGTCCAACCCGTTCCAGAAGCCAATAGGACCAGCAGAATCGTGAAGATGAAGCTCGCTTTCGGGTCATTGTCGTCTCGAAAACGCCGATGCCGGCCGATTCTGCTCCCCAAATGCCGAAAAACACTGATGATGTGGAATGAGGCAGCAATGGTTTAATTCAAAGGCAGTCAGGCGGAGATCAACCAATGCGTAGGTTTTCGGCGATTGCCGGCAGCGGCATTTTCCTGATTGCGGCCCCTGGCGTGGTCGCCGGGCTGATTCCCTGGCTGCTCAGCGCTCGCTGGGGCCTGCCATGGTCGCCCCTGCCCGGCCTTGTCTTCGCCGGCGGCGTGCTCATCGTCGCCGCCGCCGCCGTGCTGCTGCATGCCTTCGCCCGCTTCGCACTGGAGGGGCTGGGCACACCCGCCCCTGTCGCACCGACCGAAAGGCTGGTGATCGGCGGCATCTACCGCCATGTCCGCAATCCGATGTATGTCGCCGTGCTGTCGATCATTCTCGGCCAGGCGCTGCTGTTTTCGAGCTGGTCGATCGCCGCGTACGCGGCAATCGCGGCGGCTGCCATGGTGACCTTCGTCAAGCTCTATGAGGAGCCGACGCTCGCCGGCCGCTATGGCGCCGAATACGAAGCCTACCGCCGCAACGTACCGGGCTGGCTGCCGCGGATTACACCTTGGAAAGAATAGGCTTTGACCTTGGATCAGAAGGACCAGCTTCTGGCCTTGGCGATGATGAAGTCGCGGAACACGTGCAGCTTGGCCTGGTTCTTCATCGCGTCGGGATAAGCGAAATAGGTGTCGAAGGACGGCACCTCGGTTTCCGGCAGCAGCTGCACCAAGCCGGAATCCTTGCTGATGACATAGTCCGGCAACATGGCGATGCCGGCGCCGCCCTGCACGGCGCGTTTGATCGACAGGATGTCGTTGATCTGCAGCGACGGCACGCGCTGGCCGCTCTCGAAATCGCCGACCGTCTCCAGCCAGTTCAACTCCGACAGATGCGACGGCACAGGCAGGCCGAAGGTGACGATGCGATGGTTTCTCAACTCTGCGATAGAGCCCGGCTTGCCGTGCTTGGCGACGTAGGATGGCGCTGCGTAGAGATGGAAATGCACGGTGAACAGGCGGCGCTGGATCAGGTCCGGCTGCTGCGGCTGGCGCAGCCGGATGGCGCAATCGGCCTGGCGCATGGTGAGGTCGAGCTCCTCATTGGCGAGGATCAGCTGCAGGCTGACTTCGGGATAGAGTTCGATGAACTCCTGCACCCGTTCGGTCAACCAGCCGGCGCCGAGGCCGACGGTCGTCGTTACTCTGAGCACGCCGGACGGCCGGTCCTTGGTCTCGGTCAGCCGCGACTTGATGGTTTCCAGCTTCATCAGCACGTCATGCGCCGTGCGGAACAGCATCTCACCCTGTTCGGTCAGCACCAGGCCGCGTGCATGGCGGTTGAACAGAGGCACGCCGACATCGTGTTCGAGCGCGCTGACCTGCCTCGAGATCGCCGATTGCGACAGATGCAGGGTCTCGGCCGCATGCGTAAACGACCCCGCTTCCGCCGCAGCGTGAAACACGCGTAGCTTGTCCCAGTCCAACGCCATGATTTCCCCTCGTTCCGGTTGGCGTTTGAATGAAAAATCAGGCTTTTACACGGCGCTTCTAAGCCGATTTTCTAACAGTTTTGCGAGCCGCCTATTCCGCTGCCTCGCGATGCACCTCGATGCCGGCCAGATATTTTTCCGCTTCGAGCGCGGCCATGCAGCCGAGCCCCGCCGCCGTCACCGCCTGCCGGTAGATATCGTCCGTCACGTCGCCGGCGGCGAAGACGCCAGGCACGTCGGTGCGCGTCGAATCCGGTGCTGTCCACAGATAGCCGTTCGGCTTCTGCTTCAGCTTACCGGCGAACAGCTCGACCGCGGGCGCATGGCCGATGGCCACGAAGACGCCGTCGACCTTGAGGTGGCTCTCGGCACCGGTCACGGCATGCCTGAGCTTCAGCCCCTCGACCGAAGGCGGCAGCGGTGCCTTGCCGGGGCGCCCGGTGATCTCGTCGACGATCGTGTCCCAGATGACGCGGACATTGTCCTTCTTCAACAGCCGCTCACGCAGGATGCGCTCGGCACGGAAGTCCGAGCGCCTGTGGATGACGGTGACGCTCTTGGCGAGGTTGGACAGATAGAGCGCCTCCTCCACCGCCGAATTGCCGCCGCCGACCACCGCGACATCCTTGCCGCGATAGAAGAAGCCGTCGCAGGTGGCGCAGGCGGAAACGCCGAAGCCCATGAAGTCCTGCTCGGTCGGAATGCCCAGCCACTTGGCCTGCGCGCCGGTGGCGATGATCAGCGCATCGGCCGTGTAGGTCGTGCCGGAATCGCCCTTGGCGCGGAACGGCCGCACATTGAGGTCGACCTCGGTGATGATGTCGTTGATGATGTCGGTGCCGACATGCTCGGCCTGCTTGAGCATCTGCTCCATCAGCCACGGCCCCTGGATCGGATCGGCGAAGCCGGGATAGTTTTCGACATCCGTGGTGATCATCAGCTGGCCGCCCTGCTGCAGGCCGGCGACGAGCATCGGCTTCAGCATCGCACGCGCGGCATAGACCGCCGCCGTATAGCCGGCCGGACCGGAACCGATGATGAGAACGGGCGCATGCTTGGTGATCATCTGGAGCCTCTGCGGGGCGGACACGGGTGTGCCTTGGAAAAAGACGTGGAATATCGCGCTTAATGTAAGGGCTGCCAGCCACGCCAGCAAGACGAACGGACCGTCGTCCCCGGAAAGCTTCGGCCCATATGGATTTTCGCGCGACGAGCGCTTTCGTTACCTCTCTAAAATCCCGTCGACGGGGGCTGGCTTCGAGACAAAAGTCGTTTAACTACAAATCGCGAAAGATTCTTGCGCCATACCGATGATCGAGAACCCAATGCCCCTCAAGGCCGATCTGGACGCCATTGACTGGAAGATCCTGCGCGAGCTTCAGTCGGACGGGCGCATGACCAATGTCGAGCTCTCGAACCGCGTCGGCATTTCCGCACCGCCCTGCCTGCGCCGGGTCAAGCGGCTGGAGGAAGCCGGCATCATCCGCGGCTATCGCGCGCTGCTCAACGCGCCTGCGCTCGGCCTCGATGTCGTCGCCTTTTGCCTGGTCGGGCTGCATCATCAGGCCGATGCCGAACTGCGCATTTTCGCCGAGCGCACGCGCGGCTGGCCGATCGTGCGCGATGCCTGGATGGTGTCGGGCGAGTCCGACTTCCTGCTGCATTGCGTGGCCAGCGACCTCGGCAGCTTCCAGACCTTCGTCATCGAGGAACTGACCTCGACGCCGAACGTCGACACGGTGCGCACGGCGCTCACCATCCGCCGCGTCAAGGATGAGGGTTTGGTGTCGTTCGAACGCCCCTGAGGCCAGGCGAACGCCCGTGCGCCGGGCGAATTCCTTGCGTTCGCCACATCGGCGCCGCGTTGGTATTCGAAAGACGCCGATATGCAAGGCTGAACGGCTCTGCCGGACTTCACTGCTCGACTGGGCGCTTGACTGGTTTCTCAAGCAATTCCAGGAAGGGTGTGTAACGGTTTTCCGCCCGGAATTGCTTGAGAACAGATGGCACGAGCAGCGTGAATTCCGAGATAATCCGCCATGGGAAGGGGACCATGACCCGTTTTGCAAGTCCGGTCTCGGCGCTCATCATCTGCGTGAACGAGGCCGACATGATCGGCCCGTGCCTGGAAAGCATCGATTTCTGTGCCGAGATCATCATCGTTGATTCCGGCTCGACGGATGGCACCGTCGAATGCATTGAAAGCTATATCGCAAAGGGCTATCCGATAACGCTGCTGCACAATGATTGGCCCGGCTTCCCCCGCCAACGGCAATTCGCGCTCGACCACGCCAACCAGCCCTGGTGTCTTTCGATCGACCCGGACGAGCGCGTCGACGACCGGTTGCGGCAGTCGATCGTGGCCATCACCCAGGCGGCCGGCGGTAAGGCCAGCGGGTGGTACATGCGCCGCCGCGACTGGCTGAAGGGCTACGGCTATGCCCATCGCTGGGTGCTGCACAACAGGCTGCTCAGGCTTTTCCGCAGGGAAGGCGCCACCATGGATCTCACCGCGCGGGTGCATGAATCCGTTCGCGTGCCGGGCGAAACCGACACGATCGAAGACGGTGTCCTGCTGCATCGCCGTGAAATATCGGTCGAGGAGGATCTTGCCAGGGCCAACGCATATTCCGGCCTCAAGGCGGTCACGCTGGTTGAGAAAGGCAAGAAGCCCGGCCTGGTGCGGCTGGTGCTATCGCCGTTCGGCAATTTCCTCAAGTTCTACCTGGCCAAGCGCTACTTCCTGTGCGGCCGCCATGGCTTCGTCTACTCGATGTCGGTGATGATCTATTCCTTCGCCACCGAGGCCAAGCTCTACGAAGCCTCGCAACGCAACGACCAAGCGTAGGCCCTACGATCCGAGCGCGTCGATGGCGGCGAGCAGGCCGCCGAGATCGTGGTCGTCATGCAAGCGCCTGATGACGAAGCCGGGCTGAAGTGCCGCCTCACCATCGACCAGCCACCCCTGCGCAAGGCCCGCGCGTTGGCCGGCCTGCGTGTCGGCCAGCTTGTCGCCGACCACCAGGGAGAGCTGGAGGTCAAGATCAAGGCGCCTGCCCGCCTCTATCAGCATGCCCGGATTGGGCTTGCGCATCGGATGATCGGCTACAGCGAGAGGCCCGACGCCCGCCTCGTGATAGGCGCAGGCCAGCACCATGTCGACGGACACGCCCTGCCCGCGCAGCAGGTCGAGCACCCGGCCGTTCACGGCGGCAAAGGCACTCCAGCCGAAATAGCCGCGCGCGATGCCGGACTGGTTGGTGACCATGACGACCGGGATTCCGGCCCGGTTGGCGGCGGCGATTGCCGGCAGCATCTGCGGCCTCAGCTCGATCTCGGCCGGATCACTGGGATAGTCCGTGTCGACATTGATGGTGCCGTCGCGGTCCAGGAACAGCGCCGGCGACCGTGCCGGGAAAACCCGGCCGCCGATCCGCTCCACCCACAGGCCCGGTTCGGTCAATGGGTGCGGCTTCCCGATCCTGTCAGCCATTCGACAGGCGCGCTTCGACCACCTCGCACAGATAATGATAGAGGCACAAATGGCCCTGCTGGATGATCGGCGTCGAGGTCGAGGGTACGTTGAGCAGGATGTCGGTGAGCGGATTCAGCTTGCCGCCGGTATCGCCGGTCAGGCTGACCACCGTCATATCCATCATGCGCGCCTGTTCGGCCGCGGCGAGAATGCTCGGCGAATTGCCGCTGGTCGAGATCGCCAAAAGCACGCCGCCTGCAGCGCCATGCGCTTCGACCTGGCGCGAAAACACCGTATCGAAGCCGTAATCATTGCCCCAGGCGGTCAGCATCCCGGCGTTCGCCGGCAGCGCGATCACATTGTAGGCCTTGCGCTCCTTCAGGAAGCGGCCGACCAGTTCAGTGGCGATATGGATGGCGTCGCTGGCCGAGCCGCCATTGCCGCAGACCAGCAATGCCTTTCCAGACGAAAGCGCCGACACGACAGCGCTCACCGCTCGTTCCATCTCGCTGGTCAAATCCCGCGCGACCGTGGCAGTGATGGCGGCCGCCGAGCGGACCAGATAATCGTTCAATTCGGACATGAGATCCCTCAGTTGGTGGCGCTGCCGGCGCGTAGTTTGCCGATGGTGCCAGTGGTGCTCTTGCCGGCGACCAGGTCGACCAGCACGACGCGGCCGCCCGCCTTCTGCACCACATCGGCGCCGACCACGGTGTCGATCGTGTAGTCGGCGCCCTTCACCAGTATGTCGGGCAGAAGCGCCTCGATCAGCGCCAAAGGCGTATCCTCCTCGAACACCACCACGGCATCGACCGAGGCGAGCGCGGCGAGCACGCAGGCGCGATCATGCTGGTCGTTGACCGGGCGGCCCGGACCTTTCAGCCGCCGCACGGAGGCATCGCTGTTCAACCCGAGCACCAGCCGGTCGCACTGGCTGCGCGCCGCGTGCAGCAGGCTGACATGGCCAGCATGCAGGATATCGAAGCAGCCATTGGTGAAGCCGACGCTCAGACCTTCCGCCTTCCATCCCGCCACCATGCGCGCGGCCGAAGTAACGTCGAGGATGGCGTCCTTGTGCGCGGTCGGTCCGTGCGAGCGGAACAGCGCGCCGGTGAGTTCCTCGACACTCAGCCGCGCGGTGCCGCGCTTGCCGACCACGACGCCGCCGGCGGCGTTGGCGATCGAGGCCGCGGCGACAGGATCGGCACCGGCGGCAAGCGCCAGCGCGAAGGCCGCGATCACCGTATCGCCGGCGCCCGAGACGTCGAACACCTCGCGCGCCTGGGTGGCGATGTGGCGTGCCTCGTCGGGGCCGACCACGCTCATGCCCTTTTCGCTGCGGGTGGCGACGACGAAGTCGAAACCGTGCGCCGAAATCAGCTCGCGTGCCGCCGCGACGATCTCGTCATCGGCGAACACCGCATGGCCGACGGCCTCGCCAAGCTCCTTGCGGTTGGGCGTGACGGCGGTCGCCCCGGCATAGCGCGCATAGTCGCGACCCTTCGGATCGACCAGCACCGGCTTGCCCGCCTCTCGGCAGATGGCAATCAGTTCGGTGGCGACGCCGTCCAGCAATATGCCCTTGCCGTAATCGGACAGGATGACAATGTCCGCCTGTTTCAACGCATCCCGGAAACGGCGGATCAGCTCCGCCCGTTCGGCCTCGCCGAGCGGCTTGATCTCTTCCTCGTCGAAACGCAGCACCTGCTGGTTGAGCGCGCTGAAGCGGCTCTTCGACGAGGTCATGCGGCCGCGCTGCTGCACAAGCCCCGCCGTATCGGCGCCAAGCTCGCCCAGCATCCGCGCCAGGCTGTCGCCGGCAGGATCAGTGCCGATCACCGAGACCGGAACGGCGCGTGCGCCAAGCGAGACGATGTTGGCCACGACATTGCCGGCGCCACCCATCGCCGAGCTTTCGCCCCGCCCATGCAGCACCGGGATCGGCGCTTCCGGCGAGATCCGTTCGATGACGCCATTGACGAAGCGGTCGAGGATGAGGTCGCCGGCCACCAGCACGGCGACGTCGCCGAAGCGCGCGATGGCGCGGTGCAGGGGCTCGGGTGAAGGCGGATTGTGCTTGATCATGTCATCTGCCACGTGCGGAAAACGCCGATCTCAGATAGGTCGAAACACCAGATTTGCGAGGCCGGCCGGTCATGCCTGCGGATATACCGCAATTCGGCACAGCGCAACGCCAGGGGCAGAGGCAAACCCGGACAGGTCAGGTTTTCTGCAGGGCGACGTGGACGCCGAGGCCGACCAGTACCGCGCCGCCGGCCCGCTGCATCAGGCGCTGCGCCCCGCTCGAACGCCGCAGCCGTCCGATCACGAGGCCGGCCAGGAATACGCAGACGATGTCGGCCGAGGAGAACATCAGGTTGACGATCGTGCCCAGCACGACGAATTGCAGCCAGACCGGCAAGGTCGCCGAGGCATCGATGAACTGCGGCAGGAACGCCATGAAGAAGATCGCGGTCTTGGGGTTGAGCACCTCGACGGTGATGCTCTCGAAAAACGCCCGGCGGGCCGATTTGCGCTCGATCGCCGGCAGCGCCACGTCGCCCTCCACGCGCTTGCGAAACAGCGAAATGCCGAGCCAGATGAGGTAAAGCGCGCCGACCAGCTTGACCGCCATGTAGAGCGGCGGCACGGCATGGAACAGCACGGACAAGCCGGCGGCGGCGGCAAAGACATGCACATAGCCGCCGAGATGAATGCCGAGTGCCGCCGTCAGCCCCGACCAGCGCCCGCGCGCCATCGTTTGCGCGGCGGCGTAGAGCATCGCGGGACCCGGAATGTAGGCGAAGATCGCCGTGGTGGCGAAGAACGCGATCAGCAGTTCGGTCGACGGCATTTCTTGTCCCTCATGGTCCCGTCCAGCGGCGAACCGACAGAAGCGGCAGCTTTGCGGCGCCACTGTGACGCAATCACCTGCTTTGTCGACAGCCCGGCCAGCCTCCCTTATAAGGACCGGAATCGCACGCAAGCAGAGGCCTTCATGATCATCGTCACGGGCGGCGCCGGCATGATCGGCTCCAACATCGTCGCCGCGCTCAATGCGGAAGGCCATGACGACATCCTGGTCGTCGACGATCTCACCGACGGTCACAAGATCGCCAACTTGGCCGATTTGACGATAGCAGACTATCTCGACAAGGACGATTTCCTGACCCGCATGGAGGCCGGCTCGCTCGGCCGCATCGAAGCAGTGTTCCATCAGGGCGCCTGTTCGACCACCACCGAGTGGAACGGCAAGTTCATGATGGAGGTGAATTACGCCTATTCGAAACGGCTGCTGCATGCCTGCCAGGCGCTGCGCGTGCCTTTCCTCTACGCCTCCTCCGCTTCGGTCTATGGCGGCGGCGCCGAATTTCGCGAGGAGGCTGCGCTCGAGCGGCCGCTCAACGTCTATGCCTATTCCAAGAAACTCTTCGACGACTATGTCAGGCGCACGGTGTTCGACGCCGATCATTCGCAAGTCGCGGGGCTGCGCTACTTCAATGTCTATGGCCCGCGCGAAGCGCACAAAGGGGCCATGGCCTCGGTTGCCTTCCATCTGTTCAACCAGGTCGAGCGCGGCGAGAATCCGAAGCTGTTCGGTGCCCATGACGGCTTCGGGCCAGGCGAACAGAGCCGCGACTTCATCCATGTCGGCGATGTCGCCGACGTCAATCTGTGGCTGTGGAAGCACGGCGCGAGCGGCATCTTCAACTGCGGTACCGGGCACGCCCAGCCGTTCCGCGCCATCGCCGAAACGGTCATCGACACGCTGGGCAAGGGCGAGGTCGAGTTCATCCCCTTCCCCGACCATCTCAAGGGCAGCTACCAGAGTTTTACCCAGGCTGATATGTCCCGCTTGCGCGCGGCCGGCTATAACGGGCAATTCCGCACAGTAGAAACCGGCGTCAGAGACTATGTCGAATGGCTGAAAGCCCAACGATCCTCGTGATCGGCCCACGCTGGGTGGGCGATATGGTGATGGCGCAGTGCCTGTTCTCGGCGCTGAAGGAACGCCATCCCGACGCCGCGATCGATGTGCTGGCGCCCGCCTGGGCGGCACCACTGGTCAAGCGCATGCCCGAAATCCGCCAGCAGATCGACTTTCCGCTGCAGCCCGGCGCGCTCGAATTCACCCATCGCCGCCGCTTCGGCCGCCTGCTGCGCGGCCGCTACGACATGGCCTATGTCCTGCCGGGCAGCTGGAAGTCGGCGCTGATCCCGTTCTTTGCCCGCATTCCGCGTCGTTTCGGCCACCTTCGGGAAATGCGCTACGGCCTGCTGACCGACATCGTGCCATTGCCCGACGCCGTGAAACGGCGCACTGCTCAGGCCTATTTCGGGCTCGCCCAGGGCGGCAGTTTCCGCGCGCCCCGGCTGACCGTGGATCCGAAAAACCAAGCCGCCCTGCTCGACCGGGTCGGTCTGGCGCCGCGGGAATTCGTGGCCCTGATGCCCGGCGCCGAGTTCGGTCCGGCCAAGCGCTGGCCAAGTGAAAGCTACGCCGGCCTTGCCCGCGAATTCATGGGCAAAGGCTTGAAGGTCGCCCTGTTCGGTTCGAAGAACGATCGCGACGTGACGGCGGAGATCGCCGCCCTTGCCCCCGGTGTCGTCGACCTCGCCGGCCAGACGCGGCTGGAGGACGCCATCGACCTGATCGCGGCGGCAAGGCTCGCGGTCTCCAATGATAGCGGGCTGATGCATGTCGCGGCCGCCGTCGGCACGCCGATCGTTGCCGTCTACGGCTCGACCTCGCCTGAAAATACGCCGCCGCTGGCGGAGCGACGCGAACTGGTCTGGCTCGGCCTGTCCTGTTCGCCCTGCCACCGGAAAATCTGTCCGCTCGGCCACCTTAACTGCCTGAAGGCATTGGAAGTCCGGCAGGTCGCCGCGGCGGCCGACCGGCTGCTGGAACTTCCGGCCGCGGCATGAAGGCGCTGATCGTCAAGACCTCGTCGATGGGCGACGTCATCCACACCTTTCCGGCACTCGAGGATGCCAGCCTCAACCGGCCGGACGTGATCTTCGACTGGTGCGTGGAGGAGGCTTTTGCCGGCATCGTCGCCCTGCATCCAGCGATCGGCACCATCCATACGGTGGCGATAAGGCGCTGGCGAAAGAACCTTTTCGACACGAACACCTGGCGCGAGGCGGCGGCCTTGCGCCGTGCTTTGCGCGCCTGCCGGTATGACCTCATCATCGATGCGCAAGGCCTGCTGAAGTCGGCCCTGGTGGCGCGCCAGGCACGTGCGCCGATTGCCGGCTTCAACCGGTCGAGTGCGCGCGAACCCTCGGCGACGCTGTTCTACGACATCACCCACGCCGTGCCGCGCGACCTGCACGCCATCGAGCGGACACGGCGGCTGTTCGGGTTGGCGCTTGGCTACCAGCCCGATTTGTCGACCCTCGACTCCGGCATGGTGCCACCCTCCGGCAGTCTGGCCGGCATCGACGGCAAAACCGCCTTCCTGCTGCACGGCACCAGCCGCGAGGACAAGAAATGGCCGGTCGAGGACTGGATCGGAACTGCCAGCCTGCTGGTCGAGCGCGGCATGACGCCGGTCACCACCTGGTCCAACGAGCGTGAGAAGACGGTGGCCGAAGCGATCGCCAAGGCCGTGTCATCCACGGTCGTGGTGCCCAAATCGCCGCTGGCCGACATCGCGGCCATCCTCGGGCGCTCGACACTGGTCATCGGCGCCGACACGGGATTGACCCATCTCGCCAGCGCTTTCGGCCTGCCGACGGTTGCGGTATTTTTGGCGACGGAGCCGGGCTTGACCGGGCCGCGTGGGCCTTATGCGTCGACTTTGCTGGCGCCGGCCGGCGGGGGCGTGACGCCGACCGAGGTTGTGGCTGAGGCGGAGAAACTGTTGGCACTGAAATTACAAGCGCCGGCTTAGGACCTTTCAGAATTCGCTCTGGCGAGTCAAATAGCTTGATTCTTCGAGAACCGGAGCGGCGCGTACTTTAAGGTACGTTGAGCACCGGAAGCGCAGAAAACCGGGCTAGTTGGCGGCCAGAGTAGAATTATCAAAGGTCCTAAATAAACTGCACCTGGACGATCTCGTACCCGCGTGCGCCACCAGGCGCATTGACCTCGATGGCGTCGCCGACTTCCTTGCCGATGAGCGCACGGGCGATGGGCGAGGAGATCGAGATGCGGCCCGATTTCACGTCGGCTTCCTGGTCGCCGACGATCTGGTAGGTCTTCTTCTCCTCGGTGTCCTCGTCGACCAGCACCACGGTGGCGCCGAACTTGACCTTGTCGCCGCTGAGCTTGGTGACGTCGATCACCTCGGCGCGCGCGATATAATCCTCGAGCTCGTTGACGCGGCCCTCATTGAGGCTCTGCGCCTCTTTCGCGGCATGATATTCGGCATTTTCGGACAGGTCGCCATGCGAGCGCGCCTCGGAGATCGCCTCGATGATGCGCGGCCGCTCTTCCTGCTGGCGCCAGCGCAGTTCTTCCTTCAATGACGCGAACCCCTCGCCTGTCATCGGGACCTTGTTCATAGTGCCTGACCTTTCCTGCCGCCGCCCCCGCGTTTCGGGGGAAGCCTTGTCGTTGGGTATAAAAAGAAAACGGTCCGGCAGCCTCGGGCTAACGGAACCGTTTCACCGCAATTTCCCTGAATATAGCAATCTTTGCGGGCTTTTCACGCTCAAAAATCGGTTTTGCAAAAATCATCCCTTCTTTTGTCAGCGAAGGTGGCTGTGGGATGGAGAACAAAAACGGCCGCGATTGCTCGCGGCCGTTTCGAGACCATGAAACCCGATCAGCTTCTCATGAAATGCTCGATCTGCTCGGCCAGCATGCCGTATTCGCGCGAACCCTTGCCGGTGCGCTTTTCGATCTCCGTCAGCTGCTGCTGGGCGCCGGCTAGATCACCGATCTGCAGATGCGCCTCGCCGAGATATTCGCGCACCAGCGTGTAATTCGGGTCGATGCGCAGCGCTTCCTCGTAATAGCCGAGGCCGACAGTGACGCGGCCGGAATGGCGGTGCGAGTAGCCGAGATAGTTGAGGATGCGCGGATCCTGCTTGTTGGCGGCGAGGCTGAGCACGGCGATCGCCTCGTCATAGCGGCCCGCCATCGCCAGGTCATGTCCGGCATAGTAGATGCTGTCGTCGTCCAGCTTGCCTTCCTGGGGTGCGACGCATTTGTTCTTCTTCTTGTCCCAGACCATACCCTTCTTGCATTGGGTGGTCGTATTGGTGTCGCCACCACTGCCTGCCGCAAACACCGGAACGGCAAGGAACTGCACGGCGACAAGCGCGGCGGCTGCCTGGATCAGCATTCTTTTATGCATGGAAAACCTCCTGAGGGTGTGACAATGCAACACTAACGCCAAGCGATCCGCGTTTCATCCCGGAAAAAGCCCGTCTGGAGAACATGAGGTGACGGATGCCGCAAATCCGGTATCATCGCCCTCGAATGAGACGATCCACGGAGAGGGCCCGTGCAGCGGCGGCTTGACAAAGACTGGGATCTCACGATCGGCCCCGATACCGTGCGGCTGTTCATTCTCAAGGCCAAGGCGCTGAGCGCGGCCGTCAACGAGGACTATGCCGGCGGCGCCGAACACGAGGTCGAGTTCGACGGCGATAGGCATGACAACCACCACCATGACGGCCTTGCCGAGGAAAGCTCGGAAAACCTCACCGAGGAAGAGCTGCGCGAGCTGATCAACGACCTCAATATCGACGAGGCCGCCGAGCTGATCGCGCTGGCCTGGGTCGGCCGCGGCGACTACGACGCCTCGGAATGGGCCGAGGCGGTTGCGGCGGCGCGAGAGCGGGCCAACAAGCGCACGGCGAAATACCTGCTCGGCATGCCGCTGCTCGCCGACTTGCTGGAAGAGGGACTGGAAGCGATCGGCGCGTAACGCGGAGGTAACCGATTGTGATCGGGTCGAAGCGCCTGTCCAGGCAACTTCAGCCGACCGGCGCCGTTTCGTGGGTGATGGCAAAGCTGAGCTCTTCCAGTAGATCCAGGATGATTGCATCGGCGATGGCCGTCACGGCTCTGCTGGTCATGCCGGCCGAGGCCAAACACCGTCACAAACATCACAGGGCGCTAAGCCCGCGCGTGGAGCAGCCGCTGACACAGCGGGCCGATCAGCCGCTGAGCCCGCGAGGCAAGCGGCAGTCGAGAGCGCGGGCCAGGCAGCACCCGGCGCCAAATCCAGCGCCGCGGAAAACGCAGGATATCCAGCCATCCGCCGATGTTCCGGTGCCCGAGCCACGTCCTGCGGACACTCCAAAGACGCAAGACCGGAACGCTGGAGGTCCAAAGAACGGCGGAGCGCCCGATCTGCTCAAGAACCCCGATCTGCTCAAGGACCCCGATCTGCTCAAGGACCCCGATCTGCTCAAGGACGAAGAGGCCCATCGGAAAAGCCAGACACCGCCCGAACCACCAGCCGAAACGGAAAGCGAGCCGGAGCCGCCAGCCGTGGTGCCAATACCGACGCCAAAGCCGGGCACCACGACGCCCGAGCCTCAGCCGCCGGCCGTCGCCCCTCAGCCGACGCCAAAGCCGGCCGATGCGGCCGACGAGGAGAAGATGCTGCCCGATCCACGCTCGGCCGATCTTCCCGCCGACAAGATGCCGGCGGAGGAAGTCGCCTGCCGCGAGCGCCTGAAGACGCTCGGCGTCGAATTCGAGGAGCACAAAGCCGAGAGCAACCCCGAAATCGGCTGCTCGATCCCTTACCCGATCGTGCTGAAGACGCTCGGCAAGTCGATTGCGATTGCCCCCGGCACCGAACTCAACTGCCCGATGGCCGAGGCAGCGGCGCGTTTTGCCGCCGACGTCATCCAGCCGGCGGCGAAAGCCGAGTTCGGCGCCGACCTGAAATCGATCGGCCAGGCATCGGCCTTCATCTGCCGGCCGCGCAACGGCACGCGCAAACTGTCGGAACATGCTTTCGGCAACGCGCTCGACATTGCCAGCTTTACGCTTTCCGACGGCAAGACGATCGAGGTTGGCCCGGCACCGCCCGAGAAGGACGGCAAGTTCCTCGACGCAGTGCGCAAGGCCGCCTGCGGCCCGTTCAAGACCGTACTCGGCCCCGGCGCCGACGCCGACCACGCGCTGCATTTTCATTTCGATCTGGAGCCGCGCCGGCATGGCGGTACGTTTTGCCAGTGAGCGGAACCTCCGCCGCAATTCAGCCGTAGGCATGAACACGGGCGCTGAGTTTTCCTTTACCCTTGATCGTTAAAATGCCGGATATCCAGAATAGGATTTCCGCCAATGGCCGGCACATTTCGCGCCGTTTTCCTCGCCGCCGCACGCCAATTGAAACCCGCTGCGTTGCTGGCCGCCAGCCTTGCACTTGCCGCGGTTTCGGCCTGCAACACCGGCAGCGTGCTGTCGTTGCAGCCTGCCGTCGATGTCGGCTCGCAGACCGCGGCCGTGCCGCAATATACGGGCATGCAGAAGCTTGTTCCGTCCAATCCCTATATGACGCAGGCCGCCTATCCACGCATGGATGAGCCGATGTCGCCGGTCGAGCAGATTCCAGCCAGCGAAGCCGATTGCCGCCAGCAGCTGAAGCGCCTCGATGTCGCCTATACCGATCTGGCGCCGATCCACGAGGGCCAGTGCGGCATCGACTATCCGGTCAAGGTCTCGGCCATCGGCGGCATCCAGATGAAACCCGCGGCGACGCTGACCTGCGACATGGCCGCCACCTTCGCCGCCTGGACGAAGAACGAACTCGTTCCCTCCGCCCGCTGGCGCTACTTCTCCGGCGTCAGGACCATCCACCAGGGCTCCAGCTATTCCTGCCGCAACATTGCCGGTGAAGGCGTGCTGTCGGAGCACGGCAAGGGCAACGCACTCGACGTCATGAGCATCGAACTCAACAATGGCGACGACATCGACGTGCGCAAGCCCGGGCTGTTCGCCTTCCGCACCCGGGGCTTCCTCAACAATGTGCGCGCCGACGGCTGCCAGTATTTCACCACTGTGCTCGGCCCCGGCTACAATTACGATCACCGCAACCATTTCCACTTCGACATCAAGAACCGCAAGAACGGTTATCGCGCCTGCCGGTAGGAAAAGATCATGCGTCACCGGTGGACGCGATAATTTGCCGAGCCACGAGATCCTGGATGCGCCAGAGATTCTTATCGCGAATACCGCTTTCTTCCAGCTTGCTGACGGTCCGGAACAGATACTGCGCCGACGACCCCCAGTGTCCGGCGGCTCGCGCCAGCGTGTCCGCAACCTGCTCCAACGGCAACCCTCCGGCATAGGCCTTGCCACCCGGCGCGGCGACGAAAGCCAGAGCGCGTAGCGGACCCTGCTTGGTCTTGACCTTGATCCAGCAAGGTACGTTGGTTGGTGGGTTGGCATCGATTTCCCGGCGCATCAGCTGACCGAGCTGCCCGAAATGATCTTCATCGGGCAGCCGGTAGACGATCCCGTTGCAGCTGCCGCCGCGGTCCAGCGCAAGCATCAGGGCAGGCAATTCGCGCGTCCCCCGCCAACGCGTCAGCTTCAGGCAGAACGAACGGTGCCATCCAGGCGCCGTCGCCGGGCGCTGCTCGACAGGAACGAATTCGGGATTCCAGATCAACGAACCATAGGCGAAGACCCACAGCATTTCGGGCCGATATTCGGCAAGCAGTCGAGCGACCAACTCATCGAACTCCGCGTTGGTGTGCTCGGCCGTTCCAGGCTCAGGCCCGGGATCCAGTTCGACGCGCTCGACCCGGGCGACAAGATCCGCGGTCAACGCCATCGTTCTCAGGCCCGTCGGCTTCCGCTTCATTCCCGCCCCCACGAAAAATGATGGCTGACGATAAACCGTCTGCTCATCCCTGGCCATTGATTTCCAGGGACTGTCAGGCAACTGATACCGCTCGGATCGAGCAGGAAGCTTCACCGGCGCCGGAGAGCGGCTGCGTGTAACGAAATCGGCGGTCGGCAAATCGGTCGCGCACCTAAGCCCGACAAGTGAAGCGTCGCCCACGCCTGGAGCATCAGGCAGGCCGATGGCCATGTCGTGAAGTTCACGCCGCGGGCAAGGCTGGTGCTCGACAATGGCGAGTCGATGCTCGGCGCGGTCCTTGCCGGTTGCGGCATCACCTTCCTGCCGACCTGGCTGGTGGCAGACAGCCTCAGGAGCGGCACGCTCGAAATGGTGCTTGTGGACACGCTGGTCGAAAACATTTCCGTCCATGCCATCTGGCCGGTGACACGGGCCTTGACGCCCAAGGTGCGGGTCGTCGTCGACGCGCTGGTCGCGCATTTCTCATCGCCACCCTGGGACGCCGTCTGATCGCCCTGCATCCGCCGTCATCTTTCTAAAATGGTCGCCGACTATTTTCGAAAGCCGTGCGGCAATGCTATTGAGCCCTCATGCTATACGTTGAAATCGCCACCGTGGTCGTCCTCATCTGCGTGAACGGCCTTCTGTCGATGTCCGAACTCGCCATCGTCTCGTCGCGGCCGGCTCGCCTGAAGGCGATGATCGACCGCAACGTCAAAGGCGCCGGCCGCGCTTTGGCGCTTGGTTCCAATCCGGGCAAATTCCTGTCCTCCGTGCAGATCGGCATCACGCTGGTCGGCGTGCTATCGGGCGCCTTTTCCGGGGCCACGCTTGGCCAGAGGCTGGCGCAATATCTGGCTTCGACAGGCATCCGCGAGAACATCGCCGATCCGCTCGGCGTCGGCATCGTCGTGGCCATCATCACCTATGCCTCGCTGATCATCGGCGAACTGGTGCCCAAGCAGATTGCGTTGCGCGATCCCGAGCGGGTCGCGGCCCGCGCGGCCCCGGCAATGACCATCCTTGCCTCCGTCTCGGCCCCTCTGGTCTTCCTGCTCGATATTTCGGGCCGTTCCGTGCTCTGGCTGCTCGGCCATCACGGCGAAAGCGAGGAAAAGGTCACCGACGAGGAGATCAAGATGCTGGTCGCCGAGGCCGAGCATCACGGCACCATCGAATCCGACGAGCGGCGCATGATCGCCGGCGTCATGCGGCTTGGCGACCGCGCCGTGCGCGCCGTCATGTCGCCGCGCACCGATGTCGACTGGATCAACCTGCAGTCCGACGAAGCCACGATCCGCAAGCTTCTGATGGACACCCAGCATTCGCGCCTGCCCGCGGGCGACGGCGGGGTCGACGCCATGATCGGCGTCATCCAGACACGCGACGTGCTGGCCGCACTGCTCGGCGGCCGCGCGCTCGACCCGCGCAAATATGTGCGCGCGGCACCCATCGTGCACGACCAGGCCGATGCGCTGGACGTGCTGCAGAAGCTGAAGGAGAGCGACGTGCCGATGGCGCTGGTGCATGACGAATACGGTCACTTCGAAGGCATTGTCACCCCCGCCGACATTCTGGAAGCCATCACCGGCGTCTTCCGCTCGGACCTCGAGGCCGGCGAGGAAGAAAACGCCGTCCAGCGCGATGACGGCTCATGGCTACTCGCCGGCTACATGCAGGCCGACGAGATGGCCGAGGTGCTGGGCATCGACCTGCCGGAGAACCGCGATTACGAGACTGTCGCCGGCTATGTGCTGTCGCACATGCACCATCTGCCGGCGACCGGCGAATGCGTCGACGCGCAGGGCTGGCGCTTCGAGGTGGTCGACCTCGACGGCCGCCGCATCGACAAGCTGATCGCCACCCGCATGCCCAGCGGCCACCGCGAGATGGCACGCTGACCGTTCAAATGTCCAAGGGGATCTACTGCTCCGCGAAAGCGCGCGCGAATGAATCGAGCATCGGCCGCGCGAGATACTCGAAAAAAGTCCGATCGCCGGTGCTGATGAACGCCTCGACCGGCGTCCCGGGATAAAGTTGATCGCGCCTCACGCCGGGCGGCAGGTCGGCGGCAATCGTCAGTTTGGCGCGGAAATAGGGTTCACGCGTGGTCTGCTCGATGAGCCGATCCGCCGAAATCTGCGTCACGGTGGCTGAAACCTCTGGCGTGAACCGCAAGTTCAACGCGGACAATCGCAGTTTCGCCGGCTGGCCGACACGGACCTGATCGATGTCCTTCGGCCGCAGCTTCGCATCGACGACCAGGCCCGACGCAGTGGGCAGGATCTCCATGATCTTTTCGCCCGGGGCAATCACGCTGCCCTTGGAATTGTAGGTCGACGACACCACGATGCCCGCTACCGGCGCCTTGATCGTCGTGCGCCGCAGCACCGCCTCCGCCGCCCTGATCTGTTCGTCGACATCGGCCAGATTGAAGCGAACGTCGTCCAGTTTCGTCAGCGCCTCCTCGACGCGTTGCGTGGTCAGGCGCTCGGTCTGCTCCTGGCCTTCGACGATCTGGGTGTTGGCCGTCGCGAGATTGGCCTCCAGCGCTCCGGCTTGCCCAACGAGATCGGCTTCGCTGCGCAAAAGCTGGGAGTATTCGGTACGATTGGTGAGGCCCCTGTCCAGCAAGCCGGTCTTGATGCCGAGTTCTTTCTTTACGACTTCGGCTTGTTGCTGGACGGCCTGTTTCTGGGCCTGTAACCCCACCACCGACTGCCGGTGCATGGCGACCCGTTGTGCCAGGATCGATTTTTCCGACCGGAACCGGGCGAGCCTGGCGTCGAATTCCTTTTGCTGTTCTCGAATCAGGATCTCGAAATCGGGCTGGAAAGGTGCCGGCGCCGCTTCGGTGATTGGCGCCAGCCTGTCCAACCCGTCGCGTTCCGCCTCCAGCCGCGCCGCACTCGCCCTGAGCGCGATCGCCTGTCTTGTCAGCCGGTTGAGTTCGGCCTGCGCGGCCGTTGGGTCCAGCACGATCAGATCCTGGGCCAGTTGCACGCGATCGCCTTCATGGACCAGCAACGCCTGGACGATACCGCCCTCGCGATGCTGGATCTGGATGTTTCCGCCGGTTGCCGAGATCGTGCCTTGCGTGATCACCGCTCCCGACAAGGGGGCGCTGACGGCCCAGTAGCCGAAGCCGCCCGCCAGCAGCGCTATGGCGGCATAGCCGGTAAGGGCCACGCGTCTTATGTCGGTGCGGGGCTGACTGTCCCGGGCGAGGCTCCGTGTCGTCATCTCAGGATCCGAAACTGCCACCCGCGCGGATCGTCGGGGCGAACGACCCGGTCACCACCGTGCTCTGCTGGACCGCCTTGCCGGTGACCGACCGCCGCAGCACCTCGCCGCTTGGACCGAAGGCTTCGATCATGCCGCCGCGCAAAAGCATCACGCGGTCGCAAGCAGCGGCGATCGAAGGCTGATGGGTGATCGCGACGACCGTGACGCCCGCCGTCCGCGCGGCCGAAAGCACCGCCTCGAGCGCGGCCTCACCGTTACCGTCGAGATGGGAGCTGGGCTCGTCGAGCACCAGGAACCGCGGATTGCCGTAGAAGGCGCGCGCCAGCCCTATTCGCTGGCGCTCGCCGCCCGACAGCGCCCTGTCCGACGGGCCGATCATGGTCTGGTAGCCATCGCGCTGCGCCAAGATCAACTCATGCACCTGGGCGCGCTTTGCCGCCTCGACGATCGCTCCGTCGTCCGCCTCCGGGTCAAAGCGGGCGACGTTTTGCGCGATCGATCCTGGAAAGAGCTCGACCTCCTGCGAGAGGTAGCCGATATGCTTTCCGAGCTGGCTTTCGTCCCAGGTCCCGAGGTCGGCGCCGTCGATCCTGATTGAGCCGCCGGTCGGTTGGGCGGCACCCACGAGCAACCGCGCCAGCGTCGATTTGCCGGCGCCGCTCGGACCGACGATGGCCAACGCTTCGCCGGCGCCGATCGCAAAGGTCAGCCGCTTGAGGAGGGGCTCCGTGCCGGGTCGGGCATTCGGCGCCATGAAGAAAACGTCCTGCGCGGAAATCGCGCCTGCCGGATCGGGCAGGATCAGTTTTCGCGACCCGGCCGGACGTGCCGCAAGCGCCTTTTCCAGCCGTGCCCACGCCCGCCGGGCGTCGGCGATCTGCCGCCAGGCGCCGATCAGCTGGTCGAGCGGCTGCAGCGCGCGCGACGACACCAGCGAAGAGGCGAAGATCATGCCGGCCGTCATCTGCCCCTGAAGCACCAACCATGCGCCGGCGCCGAGGATCGCCAGTTGCAGCATCATGCGCAACGCCCGCGAGGCGCCGCTGAAGATCGCATTGGCGCTCGAGGAACGGTCATGGAAGGTGAGCGCCGCCCCTACGTGCCGGCCCCAGACCCGCGCGGCGTTCTCCACCATACCCATGGCGCGCAGCGTTTCCGCATTGCGGGCAAAGGCCTGTTCCGCCTGGCTGGCCAAGGCCGAACGCTCCGTGGACAAGGCATCGTTCCTGCCGATGGCAAGCTGGTTGGCCACGACCAGGAAAAGCAGAAGCACCGCGCCGGCGACCGTCACCCAGAACAGCACCGGATGGATGAGATAGAGCAAGGCGAGGAAGACAGGGGCGAAGGGCAGGTCGAACAACACCGCCACGCCGCGCGACCTGATGAAGGCGCAGACCGAGGCGAGGTCGCGCAGCGGCGACAGGCCGCCGGCATATCTTGCGCCGAGCGAAACGGCGAAGGTACTCGCACCCAGCTTGCGGTCGACGGTCGCCGCGACGCGCTGCGTGTAAACGGCGCGGATCGCGTCCAACAGCCCGAGGAAGACGAGCGCGAGAACCGCGATGGCCGAAAGATAGACAAGCGTCTCGACGCTGGAGGACGGCAGCACGCGATCATAGACCTGCAGCAGATAGAGCGGGATCACCAACAGCAGGATGTTGATCAGCAGCGAGAAGACGCCGACATCGGCGATGGCGCGCATGAAGACCGGCCGCAGGCCGGAGGGTCCAGTCATTTCCGCATTTCCCGCCGCTGCATGATCCCGAGACCTTACACGTGGCCCCCGAATTCGGAACCGCCGTGCTGCGTGCCGCTGGCGATGCTGTGCGTGGCGGTGCTGCTGGTGAGGTGCAGAGCGCTCGCCGGCGCGTTGTCCAGCGTATAGGCGCGGATGTAGTCGATCTTCATCTCGGCAGGCGTCGCCAGATGATCGGGAGGCGCGCCGGCAATGCCGCCGACCGCGAGATCGGCCAGCATGTACATTGGCTTGTGCATATCGGATGGCGTCGCCGTTTCCGCGACCTGGACACCGTCATAGGTCCAGACGAGCTTGTCCGGCGTCCACAGCACACCATAGGTGTGGAAGCCGGCGGTATCCATGGTATTCACCGTCAATGTCACCTTGGTGTGCGTTCCCGTTTCATTCGAGTGCGCCGTCATGATCAACGAGTTCGGGTCCTGTCCGCGCGTTTCGATCACATCCAGTTCCGGCGGCCACGAGCCGTCTGCCGGCAGCAGCCAGAAGGCCGGCCAGGCGCCGGCGTTCTCGGGCAGGTCGGCGCGTATTTCGAAATAGCCATAGGTCTGCGAGAAAGTGCTGTGTGTGTTGAGGATGCCTGACGTGTATTCGTAATTATTGATCAGCGGCTTGATGTCGGCCGGCGCCTGCGCGGCGGTGATGGTCAGCACGCCGTTGTTCACGCTGAACGGGTGGACGGAGCTCGTCGGCCCGTAATTGGCGTCGATGTACCATTGCAGCTCGCCATTGCTGGTCAATGTGCTGCCGTTCGGCGCCCCCCATGAGAAATTGGTATCCCATGTGCCACCCTGGGCATTGTGAAGATTGAGCGTGTTGAAATCGTCGCTGAAGGACAGCTTCATTCCGGACATGTCGATCGGTAACTGGAACTGGTTGGAATTCAGCTTGTCGACGGTCGTATCCTTGAACTCGAGGATCTCGCCGGATCCGAGGTTCAACAGCACGTTCGATCCCGCCTGGACCATGTTCGAGTGGATGGCGTCGAAAGACGTGAAGCCATAGCCATTGAGGCGGACGGTGTCGCTGGCGGCAAAATTGGCGATCAGGTCGCTTCCGTTGCCTTTCGAGATGATGAAGGTGTCGTAGCCGCCGCCGCCGTCGATCAGAACGTCATTTCCCCGGCCGCCGTCCAGCGTCTGGTGCCCGGCCGTGGCGGTGATGATGTTGTCCAACCCATTTCCGAAGGCGTAGTTATTGGGGTTTGTGACGATGAGGTTCTCGACATTGTCGGGGAGCTTGTAGCTCATCCATGTGCTGATCGTGTCGATGCCTGCCCCGGCGGCCTCGGCCACCTTGTTGCCCGCCCCATAGAGGTAATAGATGTCATCGCCCGTACCACCGTGCATCGTGACGTTGGCACCGCCTGCTCCCCAGAAGGAATCGTTTCCGGCGCTGCCATACATGTCCGGCCCGGCCCCTGTCGCTGAGTACCAGTGGTTGGACGTGCCGCTATAGGGAAGAGGAACACCCACGGCGTTGACGAAGAAGCTCATCGAATAAATCCTCCTCGCGGTGCCAGCCCAGCTCGAACCGTTCGATACGAACTTCGGATGGCCGCATTGGATCAATGCTGAAAGGAACGATATCGTTCCCGGGAATCATTACACAATTGACCATAACATCGATCTTTCGGAAGACATATACTTATTATCCGTGAAGAGAGCGCCGGTTAACCGCAGCTATTTAGTAAAATTGTGTATAAACCAGAAATTGCAAAGGATCTACTTAGATGAAGGATCTACTTGGATGAAGGGTATCCACCCGGCCCATCGCTGCCTCCCTTCTCGCCGCCAGATCCTGCGGTGGGGCGGGAAGCTTACGCCCTCAGACAGCGGCTTCAATCGGCTCGGCAAGCCTGGGATTTGAACGTGCCGCGATCAGGCAACTGGCCACGATGAGGCCCGCTCCCGCCAGCGTGGTCCAGGTCACCGCCTCATCGAAGAAGAGGAAGCCAAGCGCGATCGCCCAGATGAAGGCGGAGTATTCCGTCGGGATCAGATACTGCGCTTCCGCCCGCGCATAGGCCCAGCTCATCAGGAATTGGCCGGCGAGCGACAGTGCCGTCACTCCGGCCAGCGGAAGCCAGAGCTCGCGCGGCAGGGCAATGGCGAGCCAGGGTGCGGCGAGACCGAGGATGACCGCCACGCAAAGGTTCTGGAACAGCATGATCTCGATCGGTTTGGCCAACAGCGCCTGCTGCCGCGCAAGGATCAAATTGTAGGCATAGAACACCGTCGACACCAGCACCGCCGCCGTGCCGAGCAAGGCATCCCTGGCATGGCTTGTCTGCCCGAACTGGCCGACGACGATGATTGCGACGCCCGCAATGCCGGCCAGTGAGGCCCAGATCGCCTGACGCTGGATTCGTTCGCCCAGCAGCAGCGCGGCCAGCAGCAGGGCGAACAGCGGCGCTACGAAACTGAGCCCGATCGCCTCCGCCAGCGGCAGTCTGGCGAGCCCCCAGAAGAAGGACAGCAAGACAAAGCCGACGACCGCGGCACGCAATGCGTGCAGCCTGAGCACGGAAGGCGTGGGCAGCGTGCGCGGCCCCGCCGACCAGCCGGCGCCCGCAACCACGGTCGCGAGCATGCTGCGCCACAGCACCGTGTTGTAGACGCCGACGGCGATGACCAGGACCTTCATGGCCGCGTCCATCCCGGACAGAAGGAAGATGCCGAGCGCGCAGACAAGCACCGGGACCATGGGAGAAACGGCGCCTGCCAGGCTGGATGACTTCACGAGGCCCCTCATGTGATGGATCGCAGCCGGATATATCAGGGCCGACCGGCGGGGCCAGATGGCAACCCCGCCGATATGGCGGTCCAACCAAGCCGGCTTGTGGCCTGACTGGGGACCCGAACCACTGCGGACCTGAACTGCTGGCGACCTGAACTTTCTTGCCGCGCGTGTCGATTTCGCCATTGCCCGTTCGTCATATGATTGAAACCAACCCAACCCAGGAGAAAGACCATGCGGTTTATGATGCTGATGATCCCCGGCGGCTACGCGGACGCCGCGCCCGATGTCATGCCCGGCGCCGAGGCGGTGGAAGGGATGATGAAATACAATCACGAGCTGAAGAAAGCCGGCGTGTTGCTGGCGCTCGACGGCCTGCATCCGCCATCCTCCGGGGCGCGGGTCAGCTTCAAAGGCGGCAAGCCTGTGGTCGTCGACGGCCCCTTCGCCGAGGTCAAGGAAGTTCTGGGCGGCTATTGGGTGATCGATGTACGCTCGCGCGACGAGGCCATTGAATGGGCCCGCCGCTGCCCCGCCGGGGAGAGTGACGTGATCGAAATCCGCCAGGTCTTTGAAATGAGCGAATTTCCCGAGGACGTCCAGAAGGTGGCGGACCGCCTCGGCAGGCTGAAGGATTGACCCCCAACGCAACCATCGAAGCCGTCTGGCGGATCGAGCAGCCGAAGCTCACCGCCAGATTGGCACGCACTCTCAGGGATGTCGGGCTGGCCGAGGAAATCGCGCAGGACGCCTTCCTGCTGGCGCTGGAGCGCTGGCCTCGCGACGGCATTCCGCGCAATCCGGCCGCCTGGTTGACGCAGGTCGCCAGGAACCGTGCGCTCGACCGACTGCGCCGCACCACCATGATCGACGGCAAACATCGCGAACTTGCCGTAGACCTCAGCGAGCTGGAGCGCGAGATTCCCGACATCGAGGGGGCCCTCGATGAGGATATCGACGACGACCTTTTGCGGTTGATCTTCACCGCTTGTCATCCCGTCTTGCCAACCGAGCAGCGCGCCGCATTGGCCTTGCGGCTGCTGGGGGGACTGTCGACGCCGGAGATCGCCCGCGCCTTCCTGGTGCCCGAAGCCACCGCCGCCCAGCGCATCGTGCGCGCCAAGCGAACCCTTCGCGATGCCGTCATCCCCTTCGAGACGCCGCGTGCGCAAGAGCGGCGCGAACGCCTCGGTGCTGTGCTGGAGGTGGTTTATCTCATCTTCAACGAGGGCTATGTGGCCACCGCCGGACCGGACTGGCTGCGCGCCGGCCTGTGCGGCGAAGCGCTGCGCCTCGGCCGCTCGCTGGCGGCACTGATGCCGGATCAGCCCGAGGTGCAGGGGCTGGTATCGCTGATGGAGTTCAACGCCTCCCGCTTCGCGGCCCGCACCGGCGGGGCGGGCGACCCGATCCTGCTGCTCGACCAGGATCGCGGCCGATGGGATTGGTCGCTCATCCGGCGCGCCCTCGACGGCCTGAACCGCGCCATGGCCCTGACATCAGCGCCCGGCCCCTATCTGCTGCAGGCGATGATCGCGGCCTGCCATGCCCGCGCGGTGACTGCCGCCGACACCGACTGGATCGCGATATCGGCCTACTATCAGGCGCTTGCGCTCACGGCCCCCTCGCCCATCGTTGAAATCAATCGCGCCGTGGCGGTCGGCATGGCGTTCGGCCCCGCACAAGGCCTTGCCATCGTCGAGATGCTGAAGGACGAGCCGCGCCTGAAAGACTCGCATCTTCTGCCCACGGTGCGCGGCGATCTCCTGCAGAAACTCGGCCATCAGGCGGAAGCCAGCGCCGCGTTCCGCCACGCCGCCCAATTGACCCGCAATGACAGGGAACGCGCCCTGCTGCTCGCCCGCGCCACGGGGGCAGCCGATTGCGACCTTTAGCTGTCCGTTCGCCGCCAGTTGAAACCCGCCCGGGCAGGCTGGCCCTCAGCACGTCCGGTGACAGTTCACCTCCTATGCTCCGCCGCAACGCCAAGAGGTTTGGTTGGTGCGGCGCGGCGTTTCCAGCAGTTTCAGGCCAAGCCGCAACTTCTTTGCAAGAAACCCGCCAACAAAAAAGGGCGGCGCAAGCACCGCCCCGTAGCCTTGGGAGGACAATCCGATCCGGCGGATCAGGCCGCTTGCGCTTCCCCGGCGATAGCATCGGCGGCACGAGCGGCCTTCAGCACCTTGGCCCACCAGGCGACGTCATTGACCAGCGCGGCGGCGGCCTGGTTCAGGTGCTCGAGATCTTCGAGCTTCTTCTCGCCCTGGCGGACGGCAAGGAAATCGCCCCATGCAATATGGACGGCGGACTTGACCGGCGCCATCTGCAATTCGACGGCGTGGAGACGAAGCTGTTCGACAGCGCGCGAGCCACCGACACTGCCATAGCCGACAAAGCCGGCCGGCTTCTTGTTCCACTCGTTGGCGGCGTAGTCGATGGCGTTCTTCAGCACGGCCGTCGGGCCGTGATTGTACTCGGCGGCAGTGAAGATGAAGCCGTCGAATCCGGCGACCTTCTTCTGCCAGCGCTGTGCGACTTCGTTCTGCGACGGCGCCCAGGCGGAAGACGCGACCTCATCGAAGAAGGGCAGCGGAAAATCGCGCAGGTCGACGATTTCGACATCGATATCGGCATGTGCCTTGGCGATCTTGGCGATCCACTGCGTCGGCACGTCGGCGAAGCGGGCGGCGCGCGTCGAACCGATGACAATGGCGATTTTGGGCTTGGACATAAGGGGCTCTCCTTGCGGGAATTTTTGGTATCGTTTGGATACCGGCGATATATGTGATACTGACAAACCGGCGCGCAAGGAGGCACGTTTTTGTTACTGAGGCACCCGCATAATACCGAGGACTGCCGGGCCGTGTCGGAGATCCTGCAGCGCGTCGGCGACAAATGGACCGTGCTCGTGGTCGGCAAGCTTGGCCGCGGACCGCTGCGTTTCAACGAGTTGCGCGCGGCCGTAGGCGGCATCTCGCAGAAGATGCTGACCACCACCTTGCGCGGCCTGGAGCGCGACGGCTTCGTCACCCGCAAGGTGTTTCCGACCATCCCGCCACGCGTCGACTACGAGCTGACCGAGCTTGGCCACGAGCTGCTGGTCCCGGTCGGCGCGCTCGGCGAATGGGCCCGCAAGAACACCCAACGCGTTCAGTCGGCGCGCGCCAGATTCGACGAGATGCAAGCCTGAAACCCTTGCGCGGCAAGGAGGCCGGAGTTTCGCACTGAGCGGCGGTTCGTGTTTTAAGGCGAAGTCATGGTTCCCTGAACGAGAAGTCCTGGTTCGCCCATGGCGCTCAAGGTGTGCTCACGCGCGTGGCGGTGACCACATTCCAAAGGCAGCCGGTCAGGCTCTTCGCGCCATGGCCCCGCAAGGCGTCGAACTGCAGATCGTGCACATCGCTGTCCGCTCCTTCACACCAGCCGTGTCACGCAGACAGGCGGTGTGCCCAAGGTCCTGTTTGACTTCGGCATAAGCGGTTATGCCGAGCAGGCAGGCGAGCGCGGCGAGAGCCGCCGCAAGCCAGCCGTTCAATAGGTGTTGACGCATTGTCTTCCTCCGACGCCCGCACAATTGGGCGTGGAGGCAACGGCAGGATGTCGCTGAGCGCATCGCTCCGCTCGGCGATGCTACAAATGTCCGGATTGGCGGTATCGAATCAGCTTTCGGCTGGAACGGCCTTCGGCTTGCCCTCGCCGTCCAGCGCCACCATGATGAAATCGGCGTGCGTGACTTTTTCCATCAGGTCGGAGAGATAGCGCTGCGCCCAGGCCTCGACCTTGAGCGTCATCGAGGTGCGGCCGACGCGTTCGACATGGGTGTAGATGCACAGCGTGTCGCCGATCTTCATCGGCTTGGCGAAGGACATCTCCTTGACCGCCGCCGTCACCACGCGACCCCTGGCGCGCTCGGCGGCGCGGATGCCGCAGGCAAGGTCCATCTGCGCCATCACCCAGCCGCCGAAAATGTCGCCCGCGGCATTGGCGTCCGAAGGCATGGCCAACGTGCGCAGCGTCAGGTCTCCGATCGGCCGTCCGTCCGCGTACTGCACCATGGGCAGAATCCTTAAGCAGTGATGGTCATCGATCCCGTATCGCCGCTACAGGAATAGGTCAACGCGCGGCGGCTGCTGTTTCCTCGCCCCCAAGGCCATCGGCTAACCTGGCATTCGCCCGATTGTGCCTGATTTTCAGCGGCTTCGGGTATCAGAGGGTTTCTCCCAATCGCCGAGGAACGCGGTTCCCCGAGATCGCACCTCTCAAAAATAACGTGCAAGGCTAGCGCGGATACGGTCGAGAACCGTATCCCCGGAGGTGTCGGGAACGAATGCCTTGCCGGTGATCGCCTCGAAAGCCTGGGCATACACCTTGGAGGCCTGTTCGATGATCTCGTCCGGAATCCTCGGGATCGGGTCCTTGTAGGGATCGCAGCGCGCCGTCACCCACGAGCGAATGAAATCCTTGTCGAAGCTCTCCGGTCGCGTGCCATCAGCCAGCGCCTGTTCGTAGCTCCTGGCGATCCAGTAGCGGCTGCTGTCGGGCGTGTGGATTTCGTCGGCGAGAATGATCGTCCCGTCCTTGTCGGTACCGAATTCGTATTTTGTGTCGGCAAGGATCAGGCCGCGCTCTGCGGCGCGCGCCTGGCCGCGGGCGAACAGCTTCAGGGCGTAACTCGAAACTGTGTCCCACTGCTCCTGCGTAAGAAGACCCTGCTCGATGATCTCGGCCCTGGACAGCGGCTCGTCATGGCCCCCATCCGCGGCCTTGCTGGTCGGCGTGATGATCGGCTCGGCCAGCTTCTCATTGTCGCGCAGGCCGTCCGGCAGGCGCATCCCGTACATCTTCCGTTCGCCGCGCCGGTGGCGGGTCAGGATCGAGGTGCTGGTGGTCCCGGCCAGATAGCCGCGCACGACGATCTCGACCGGCAGGATGTCGAGCCTTGTGCCGACGACGACGTTCGGGTCGGGATATTCCAGCACATGGTTCGGACAGATATCGGCCGTTTCCTCGAACCAGTACCGCGCCGTCTGCGTCAAGATCTCTCCCTTGAACGGGATCGAGGTCAGGATGATGTCGAAGGCGCTGAGACGGTCGGTGGCGATGATGATGCGCCTGCCGTCGGCAAGGTCGTAATTCTCGCGGACCTTGCCTTTGTAATAGCCCGGCAGTTCGGGAATGAAAGCATCCGACAGGACACGCATGGGTTCTCCTGCCTTGCGCAGAGTGGCCGATGCCCTCGCATAGTCCGTCAACCCCATACATATCAAGCGTGATTGTCGGTATTCCCGGCAACCCGGCTGGATATACCAGTCGCTTTTTTCACAACCGATGCCGGAAGGCCCGGCGACTTGGCGGACCCGCCGCGCCTAGGTTGGTGTCACATTCAGGAGCCACCGACGTCCACCATGCAGACCTACGATTTCATCATTGTCGGCTCCGGCTCGGCCGGCTCGGTCCTGGCCGACAAACTGTCGGCCTCGGGGCGCTTCTCGGTCCTGGTGCTGGAGGCCGGCGGCAGTGACCGGCGCTTTTACGTGCAGATGCCGCTCGGCTACGGCAAGACCTTCTTCGATCCCACCGTCAACTGGAACTACAAGACCGAGCCGGATCCCGGCCTCGGCGGCAATGTCGATCACTGGCCGCGCGGAAAGCTGCTTGGCGGCTCGAGTTCGATCAACGCCATGGTCTGGATCCGCGGCGCGCGCGAGGATTTCGACGACTGGCGCGCCGCCGGCAATCCCGGCTGGGGCTATGACGATCTGTTGCCGGCCTTCAAGGCGCTCGAGGACAACGAGGCCGGCGCCGACCGATGGCGCGGCACCGGCGGCCCGCTGCACATCAGCGATACAGCCAGCGCCGTCCACCCGTTGACCAAACGCTATCTCGCCGCCGGCCAGCAGGCCGGACTGCCGTTCAATCCCGACTTCAACGGCGCCGCCCAGGAAGGCGTCGGCATCTACCAGATCTCGACCAAAAACGGCCGTCGCATGTCGGCCGCCCGCGCCTTCCTGCGCCCGGCGATAAAGCGCGCCAATGTCCGCGTGGAGACCAATGCGCTGGCAAGCCGCATCCTGTTCGAAGGCAGGCGCGCCGTCGGCGTCGAATATCTGCGGAACGGCCAGACCAAGACGGCCCACGCCGGCCGTGAAATCATCCTGTCCGCCGGCTCGATCAACTCGCCACAGCTGATGCAGCTCTCCGGCATCGGCCCGGCGGCGCTGCTCAAAGGGTTGGGCATCCCGGTCGTTCATGCCAACGAGAATGTCGGCGCCAATCTGCAGGATCATGTCGGCATCAACTACACCTTCAAGGGCAAGCTGCCGACGCTCAATCAGATCCTGCGCCCCTGGTGGGGCAAGCTTTTGGTCGGCATGCAGTACATCCTGACCCGCTCCGGCCCGCTGTCGCTGTCGATGAACCATGGCGGTGGCTTCTTCCGCACCGACCCGGCGTTTTCCCGGCCCAACATGCAGCTCTATTTCCAGGCCTTCTCGACGCTCATCCCGAAGAACGGCGAGCGGCCGATCCTGACGCCGGATCCGTGGCCGGGCTTCTCCATCGGCCTGTCCAACTGCCGTCCGTCGAGCCGCGGCGAGATCATGATCCGCTCCAGCAATCCGCTGGATTATCCCAAAATCGTCGCCAACGCCTACTCGACCAACGCCGATGTCGACGAAATGTTGGCGGCGGTGAAATTCGTGCGCAAGATCGCCTCGATGCCCGCCATGGCCGAGATCATCGCCGAAGAGGTGTTGCCCGGTCCGTCGATCCAGTCCGACGCCGACCTGATTACCGATTTCAGGAAGCGCTCCGGCACGGTCTATCACCCGGTTTCGACCTGCCGCATGGGCCCCGACCCCTCGCGATCCGTGGTCGATCCGCGCCTCAAGGTGCACGGGCTCGAAGGCTTGCGCGTCATCGACGCCTCGATCTTTCCCGACAACATCACCGGCAACACCAACGCTGCCTCGGTCATGACCGGGTGGAAGGGCGCCGAACTGGTTCTGGAGGACCACACATGAAGATCACCGATGTCAAGACCTGGGTTGTCGGCAACCCGCCGCCCGGCATCGGCGGCAAGTATTTCATCTTCGTCAAGCTGACCACCGATGGCGGCGTGGTCGGCTATGGCGAAGCCTACAACGCCACCTTCTCCGCCCACATCACGGCGAAGATGATCGAGGACATGGCCGAGCGCTATCTCGTCGGCCGCGACCCGCACGACATCGAGAATTTCTTCCGCCGCGCCTATTCCTCCGGCTTCACCCAGCGCCCCGACGTTTCCGGCATGGGCTGTTTTTCCGCACTCGAAATGGCCTGCTGGGATATTATCGGCAAGGAGGCCAACAAGCCGGTCTATAAGCTGCTCGGCGGCCAGGTGCACGAGACGCTGCGCTCCTACACCTACCTCTACCCGCACACCGGCAGCGTGCATTCCGAGGACGCGCCGGACGGCAGGAACGTCTACAACGATCCGGAGATGGCCGCGGCCTGCGCGCTCGAATATGTCGAGCAGGGGTTCAACGCGGTCAAGCTCGACCCGGCCGGCCCCTACACCGCCTTCGACGGCCACCAGCCGCGCCTCATCGACATCGATGTCTCAACCCGCATGATCAAGGCGATCCGCGAGGCGGTAGGCACCCGCGCCGACATATTGTTCGGCACGCACGGCCAGTTCACCGCATCGGGCGCGCTGCGCTTGGCGCGCGCCATCGAACCCTATGATCCCTTGTGGTTCGAGGAGCCGGTGCCGCCTGACATGCCCGAAGTGATGGCGCAGGTGGCGCGTGCGACTTCGATTCCGATCGCCACCGGTGAGCGGCTGACGACGAAATCCGAATTCGCCCGAGTCATCGAGAACCGCGCCGCCACCATCCTGCAGCCGGATCTCGGCCGCTCCGGCGGCATTCTGGAGACCAAGAAGATCGCCGCCATGGCCGAGGCTTATCACATCCAGGTCGCGCCGCATTGCTATTGCGGGCCGATCGTCGGTGCCGCCAACATCCAGCTCGCGGTGACGCTGCCGAATTTCCTCATCCTGGAATCGCTGAAACAGTGGGACGGTTTCCACGCCACGCTCTTGAAGAAGAAGATCGAATGGCAGGACGGCAATGTCATCCCATCGAAGGAGCCTGGGCTCGGCGTCGAGCTCAACGAGGCGGTCTGCGATGCCCATCCCTATACCGGCAAGGACCTGCATCTGCAGATGATGCAGACACCGTTGATGCCGTGAGCGAAAGCTACGCCTTCATCGGCCTTGGCCATCTCGGCGGCAACCTTGCCGCCAGTCTGATCCGCAACGGCTTTGTCGTCACCGTTGTCGACCGCGATCCCACCGCCGTCGAGCGCCTCGTCGCGCTCGGCGCCACGGCCGCCAACAGCCCGGCCGAGGCCGCTGCCCGCGTCGGCAATGCCATCACGTGCCTGTCCTCGCCGAAAGTCAGCGAGGCGGTGCTGGCTGGTCCGGGCGGGTTGCTGGAAGGTCTGCCCAAGGGCGGCACCTGGATCGAGATGTCGACCAACGGTCGTGACGAGATTTTACGGCTTGCCACCCTCGCCTCGGCCCAAGGCGTCGAGACGCTGGAATGCCCGGTCACCGGCGGCGTGCATCTGGCGGCGGTCGGCAAAATCACCGCGCTGGTCGGCGGCGACGCCATCCTCTACGAGCGCCACTGCCCGGCCATCGAAGCCATGTGCGCGAAGTCGTTCCTGATGGGCCCGATCGGCTCGGCGGCGGTGATCAAGGTCATCACCAACATGCTGGCCTTCATCCATCTGGTCGCCGCCGGCGAGGCGCTGATGCTGGCCAAGCAGGGAGGGCTCGATCTCGCGCAGAGCTACCACGCCATCGTGGCCTCCTCCGGCAACAGCTTCGTGCACGAGACCGAAAGCCAGTTGGTGCTGAACGGCTCCTATGACATCGGCTTCACCATGGACCTGGCATTGAAGGACCTTGGCTTCGCGCTCGCCATGGGCAGGGATTTCGGCGTTCCGCTGGAGCTCGCATCGCGGGTCGACGCAATCTTTCAGCAGGGCAAGGCTGCCTATGGCGGCGACGCCTGGTCGACCCAGATCGTCAAGCTGCTGGAAGACGCGGTCGGAACCGATCTTCGTGCGCCCGGTTTTCCGGCCAAGCTGGAGATTTGAGCAACATGAGCCAGCAAAATGAAATCAATGCGTTGGGCAAGAATCTAGAATCATAGCCGCAACAACTTGAATCAGAGCTGCAACATCTCGACTGGTTTCCCGAGCGAGAGTTTCGATCGGATTGCATACCACGGCGATTGGCGAAAACACCCTCCACGCGGTACATCAAGGCGTTGCAACGGTGCTGTTCCGCCGCGGGCGCTCTACCCCTCCGGCAACGCCTCGCTTCAATATCTCAGCATCAACGCCCCGGGCAGGATCTCGAAGGTCGCCGGTATGCGCCCCGGCGACTCGCCGTCGATGTCGACCAGCGCGCCGTTCTTTTCCACATCGCCGAGCGGTTCGACCACCACCTTCCTGCCGCGCAGGATGGTGATGGCGGGATGGTTGCGATGCCTGCCGCCATAGAGCAGCCTGATATCCCAGATCAGCTTCAGCTTGCCGGCCGCGCGCAGGATGACGATGTCGAACTGCCCGTCGGTCAGCTCCGCATCGGGCGCGATCATCATGCCGCCGCCGAAGAATTTGCCGTTGGCCACCGCCACCAGCGCCATCCGCGCCTCGACCGGCGTGGCGTCGTCGACGGTGATCCGTACGTCCTGGAAGCGATAGCGGATGAACTCGACCACCGTGCGCCACAGGAACAGCGCCTTGGCCGACATCCTGCCCTTGCGTTTGTCGGCATTGACGGCGCGGTCGGTGGCGCCCGACAGGCCGAGGCTGGCGATGTTGATGAAGTGCCGGCTGGCCAGCGCGCCATGATCGTCGACATAGCAGATGCGGCCGGCATCGACCGCCCTTGCCTTGGCGTCGGCGATCCGTTTCAGCGTTGCGTCGATCTCCTTCGGCAGGCCGAGGCCGCGCGCGAAATCGATGCCGGCGCCGCACGGCAGCAGGCCGAGTTCGGCTGTCCTGCCGCCCTCCTCGCGGGCCTGCAGCAGGCCGTCGGCCACTTCGCTGGCCGTGCCGTCGCCGCCGGCCGCGATCACCAGGTCGAAGCCGTTTGCCGCGAGATCGAGCGCCAGCCGTTCGGCGTCGCCCTCGGCCTGCGTCTCGCGCAGTTCGAAATCGCCGAAGTGCTTTTTCAGCGCGGCGGCGACATCGGGCCAATGCCGTTTCAGCCGGCCGCCACCGGCAATCGGATTGAGCACCACCCCGACCTTCACTACGCGTCCTCCCCCGGAAGGCGCCGGACATGCCGCGCCCGATCCTTTGCCGGCCCCGATCTTAGCCGGCCCCGATCTTAGCCGGCCCCGATCTTAGCCGGCATTGAAACCCGCGCCTGTCGGCAGAGCAAGGGGGCACCGTCGGTTCGTTCGCCGAAAAGCGGGGCAGGCTGTCTAAGGCCTTCGCGCCTGAATTTCCCTAGCTTCTGGCATCGGTCCCCGATAATCCCGCTATCCACAGGGGCGCGGCCATTCCCCAAACCCCTTACCCGGCGTAAGTTCAACCCATCTCAGGCGGCTACCGATCATCAAGCCGAAAGGCGAAGTGAAAGGCGGATTTCCTGAGGCCCGTACGGCCCGAAGCGAGAGCAGGCTTGCCTGTTCGAGGGACGGAAGCCGAGACCTACGGGGCCGCGGAAAGCGTGCCAACGCCGACGGCGGACCGATGCTGCCATGAAGGACGGCAAAAACCTTCGATGGCACGCAGGGCAAAGCCCGCAAGGGCCAAGACCGGCGTGGTCTGGAACGGACGTCGCCCTCGGGCGGCTTCTGGCAGGACCGTCAAAATCAAGGCCGGCATGGCGCGACGACTTTACGGAAGTTGCTGCCGCGACCGTGTCCTGATCTGACAGGGAGGCGCTGGGAGAAATCCCGGCGCCGACTGTCTTTTGGCTCTCCCACACAATTGTTGCGGTGTTTCCGGTTGGGGCTGCAACCGGAAACAAAATCAGCTAACGTTCGACGTCAATTGAAGGGGGATACTTCATGACATTGATCCAGAAGCTTGCCGTCGCCTATGCATTCCTGTTCTTCGCGGTCGTGGCCATCGGCTACATTCCGGCCTTCAACGATGCCGACGGCAATCTGTTCGGCCTGTTCTCGCTGCAATGGTATGACGACCTGCTGCATGCCTTTTCCGGCGTCTGGGCGCTGGCCGCCGCTTTCATCTCGCACCGCCAGGCGGTGTTCTATTTCAAGCTGTTCGGCTCGGTCTATCTGTTCGACGGCGTGCTCGGGCTGATTACCGGCTCCGGCTGCCTCGATGCCGGCATCTTCATCAACGGCTTCCGCTCCCTCAACGACATTGAATTCCCCACCCGCTTCTTCGCCAACCTGCCGCACATCGTCATCGGCGGCATCGCCGTCTATATCGGCTTCTGGCTGTCGAAGCGCATCTACGACCACTTCGCCACGGCCTGACCGGCCATGGCCCGCTTGATAAAGCGCATCATCAAGGCGATCCTCTGGCTGATCGTCATCGTTATCCTGATCCCGATCGCTGGGCTCGCCTATGGCTTCCTGACGACGCCGTCGCTCGACAGGACGCCGCTGCCCGGCATTGCCGACGGCGCGCCACCCAAGGCGCTGGCCGACAAGGTGCGCGCCGAGATCCCCGGCTACCAGCGGCCGGAGGAATCGACCTTCCTCACCTATCCGGAATGGGCGATCGTCTACGCCGCGCGCGAATACGCCGGTTTCGTCGCCAAGGACCAGCCGAGCGGCTTTCCCTATTGGTCCTATGTCGGCCGCTTCTGGCAGGATTACGCGACGGTGATGCGCGCCAGTTCCCCCTACAAATTCAACTATGCCAACCACCAGATGCTGATCATCATCGGCACCAGCCACTCGATCGAGCATATATTGCAGTGGGCCTACGAAAACACGGTCGGCCGCATCACCGAGGCGGCATCGGGCAAGCGCACCGCCGCCGACATCTACCAGGCCAAGGTGGCGGCGGATTATGCAGGCTTTCTCGACCAGGTGCCGTGGTACCAGTTTCCCTATGCGCAAAAGCGCGCCGGACTGTTTGCCGTGCAGCCGGCGCCTGGTGACAGTTCCATCCGCACCAGCGAACGCAAGCTCGCCTTCGGCCTCGCCGACACCATCAAGCAAGGATATGCCGACCTCATCAAGAAGGCGCTTGCCGCGACTTCCGAGCCGGCCTTCCTCGATGTCCATGTCTGGGCAAAGGGGCCGGTCGGCGAGGCCACCCGCGACGAGCCCGACACCTTGCTGGAACGGGACCTGGGCCCGGACGGCACAATCTTCGTCACCAAGCGATATCAGGTCTTCACCGACATGATCCCGCGGCTGATCGACAAGGGTGTCTCCTTTGTCGAGATCGGTGGCAATGAGGAGATCATGATCACGGTGCTGTCAACCGATTCGATCGCCGTCCCCGAAGGTATGCGCATCCTGTTCAGCTATCCGCTCCCGGCGGATCCCTCGACGCGCCGCACCGGCATGGTCGTGGCCGTGCGCAAGCTGCATCTGGTGTTGCCATCGCTGATGAAGGCCGGAGCCGGGCTCGAACACGTCTACGACTATTGAGGCGACAGTCCTGCCATGCGTCGACTGATCCGGATTGTCGGCTGGCTCGCGCTCACGCTGGTCGTGCTGGTCATTGTGGCGCTCGTCGGCTTTCGCGCCGCAGCGGCTTTTCGCGAGACCCTGTCGCCGCGGGAAGCGGCTCCGGCGGGAGCATTGTTCGCGACGGTCGACGGGCTGAAGATGCACTACCAGGTCTGGGGACCGTCGGACGGATCGCCCCTGCTTTTGTTCCACGGCACGGCATCGTGGGCCGAGACCTACCGCGATATCGCAGCGCCGCTGGGTGAACAGGGCTTCCGCGTAATCGCCGTCGACATGCCGCCCTTCGGTTATTCGGAAAGACCGGCCGACCAGGACTATTCGCGCGCCGCTCACGCCAGGCGTGTCCTTGGCTTTGCCGACGCGCTCGGCCTTCGGCATCTCAGCGTCGGCGTCCACTCTTATGGTGGTGGCGGCGTGATCGAAGCCGCCTTCTCGGCTCCGAATCGCATCGATGCGCTGATTCTGCTCGACGTGGCGATTGGCCTCGGCCAGACCGAGGCTTCGGCCCTGCCGTTCGCATCCCTCCTGAAAAGGGACTGGCCACGCCAGCTCCTGACTGCCTCGACCTTCACCAATCCGCTCATGACCCGGTTCGGCTTGCGCAAATTTATCGAGAACGACGATCTCGTCACGGCCGAGCGCATCGCCATCTACACGCGCCCGCTGAACGTCAGGGGCACCACCAATGCCGTTGGTCATTGGCTGTTCAGCGGCCTCTACAATGACGAGCGGAAATCGCTTGCCGCCAACAAGGCGAACTATCGCGCCTTCACGCCGCCGGTTCTCGTCATCTGGGGGCGAGAGGATTCGACCACGCCGCTGGCCCAGGGCGAAGAGATCGCCTCGCTGTTTCCACACGCCGAACTGACCGTCCTCGATGGTGTCAACCACATCCCGCAGGTCGAGCGCCCGCATGACGTGGTGCGGCTGATCGCCAATTTCCTCAAACGGATCTTGCCGGGCACCGGGTAGGCACGCGCCGCCACGCACATTCCACGGTCGAAGCCAAAATCCCGCCTTGTTCGCGCGCAATGGAGAATGCATGTCGCTTGGAACGCGACATGCGCCTGACTGGGCTGCCGGGGGGCATCTCGAAGGGACGAGACCGTGATCAAGACCGCCCTTGTCGCCATGACTATCGTCGGCTGCGACTGCGACGCCAAGCTGTGCGAATATATCGGCGAGACGCCGGCCAAGTGGTCGACCATCGCCGATTGCGAAGCCGCGATGAAAAGCCAGATCCTGCACGAGCGCAATTTCAACTATCCGCTGGTGTCCGGCATCTGTCGCGCGAAAGGTTCGGTGTCCTCATCGCACCTGGCCGCGATCGCGTCGGGCCCGGAACTGAAGCCCGCCAGCCGGATCGTCAGAACGGAAAGCCCGCTGCCGCCGGAACTCAGCCATCGGCCGAGCGTCCCGGTCGGATCGCCCACGACGGCCCTGGACGCGGCCGCTGCGCGCCCCGTCGCCTATGAACAGGTGGTGGATGGCGGCACCGGCGTGCTCTATCGCACGAAGAATGGCTACGCCGTGGTCAAGACCGATCTCGGCCGCGCCGTCTCGGCAACTGCCGACGCGGCAAAGCGCTCCGTGAACTGGCTGGCCGGCCTGGTGCCGGGCAAGCTGTAGGCCTCGCCTACATCTTCAGCTTCAGGCTCTGCCAGAACTTGTCGATCAGCGGCTTCTCGGTCGCCGCGTCCTCGCCCGCGACACGCGTAATGAACAACAGTCCCTGGTCGGCGAGACCGTAGCCGACGATCTCGAAATAAGCGGTGTCGGTGCGGGTCTTTACCTCGGCGGTGATGCCGGTCAATTCCTTGCCGTCCGCGAGCTTGCGCGTCGTCGGCTGCTGCGTCAGCTTGGCACCCGCCTTGACCGATTCCTTCGTCATCTCCTGCAGCATCAGCTGGTTCAGCGACACCGGGTTCATCTTGCCGTATTCCTGCACCACGACGATCGTGCCCAGCGCCGAGGCCATCAGATATTGCGTGACGTTCTCGCCGAGATCGGTCTTGGTCACCGAAATGCCGCTCGGATGGTTGAAGGAGAAACTGTCGCCGGAAAAGGTCGCGAAATCGTTCTTGTCGAGCTTCACTTCGACCTGTTTGCCGTCCGGCAACGTCACATGGGCGCTCTCGCCGGCATCGATATCAACCGCCTTGCCGTCGATCGTCAGCCTGAAGGCTTTCAGGTCTTCAGCGCCGGCCGGTCCGGGGCAAAGTGCGACGAAGGCGAGCACCGCCGCCGCTGATCCCATCCGCATGGAATTCTCCTCTGACTGCTAAGCCGTCCCGCTCAGCGCCTTGATGGCACGGTAGAAGGTCGAGGAAAACAGTTCCGTCGGGTCATAGTGGCGCTTTGCCGCCAGGAAAGCCGGCAGCTCGGGATAGGACGCCAGCAGCTCCTTGGCCGTATAGTGCAGCTGGTAGGGCAGGAAGAATCGGCCGCCATGCTTGATCGTTACGTCGATAAGGGCCCGCGTCAGCACGCGCATCCTGGTATTGCCATCGGCATCGGCGGGCTGGTTGATATAGAGCACCAGCGAATAGGCCGGCTCCGGCGCATAGGTCAGCGCCACGTCCTCCTTGTGGACGATGCGCACCGAGGCGTTGAGCACCGGCAGATCCTGGTTGCGCAGGATCTCGCGCGCTTCCGCGATGAATTCGACGTAGGCGGCGCGAGGAATAAAATATTCGTGCAGTATGTCGGTCTCGCCCATGAGGTTGTTGAACAGATACGGCACCGAATCGTGCATCGGGTTGTTGCGGGTGACGAGGCAGGCCTCGCCCTCGGCAAGCGCGGAGGTACGCGGCACCGTGCAGCTCTCGAATTTCGGCTCCAGCGTCTTTTCGGTGAACCATTTCAGTTCCTGGAACGCACTGCCCCATTTGGCCATGTTCATGATCGCCCGCTTCAGGCCGACGCCATCGGGTTCGCCGAGCGCCGGCTGGTCGGCGGGCGGCTGCTCCGCCACCTTATCGTAGCGGTAGACGATCATGTCCTCGAGGAAATTGCCCGGCGCGGTCGACAGATGGCCGTAGAACAGGCCGATGTCCTTGTTCGGCTCCAGCACCTCGACAAAGAATTTCGGGAAATCGTCGGACTTGATGATCTCGCGCGAGGTGCGGTAGACGGCATTGTCGACGATATCGAGCGTCGCCTCCAGCACCACGCCGAACAGGCCGTAGCCGCCGACGACATGGCGGAACAACTCGCTGTTGTCGGCTGGCGAGCAGGTGGTCACCGAACCGTCGGCCAGCATCACCCGCATCGAGCGGATCGAACCGGCCACCGAGCCTGCCTGATGGTCCATGCCATGCGCGTTCACCGACAGCGAGCCGCCGACCGAAAAGATGTCGGTCGACTGCATCGCCTTCACCGCGAAAAGCGGATGCAGCATGTTCTGGATGTCGTGCCAGCACGCGCCCGGCTGCAAGGTCATTGTCTTGGCCGCGGCGTTCACCGTGACTTTGTTGAACTTTCTGAGGTCGAGAACCAGCGCATTGTCGTCGAAAGCATGCCCGCCCATCGAATGGCGGATCGCCGCCAGCGACACCTTCAGCCCGGTGGCGCGCGCGAAGGCCAGCGCCCTGGCGATGTGTTCTTCCTCGCTGACCTCGACCATGCCGTAGACCGGCGTCCTCGACAGGCCGCTGGCGTCGTTGATGTCGCCGCCTTTTGCCAGCCAGGGCAGCGACGGATCGAAGGCCGGCGGGCTGGCGATCGGCTTCAGCGGCAGCGCGATGCCGTCTATATCGGCGATGCGTCCGGTGTTCTTCGGCCCTGACGGGCCACGCGCCAGCCGCGCCACGGTGGTACCGCCCCACAGTACCGCGCCGCCGAAAACAGCCGCCCCCAGCAGCAGCCGCCGCGACAGGCGAAATCCCCTTTGTTCCTCGGCCATGCGGATCCCCCGTCAGCCAAGGAATAGCGCGGCCTTTTGGCAAAAACCATAGCGGCGCTGCCGGAACGGCGTTTTACCACCGTCGTCGCCTGGCGGTGAGTGCCCAAGGTAATGAAAATGGCCGGTCCCCGAAGGAACCGGCCAGATTGGAGCAGGGTCTCAAAAGTCCGGTCAGCAGTCGCTATGAAGCCTTCTTGATCGACGTCACCATGCCGGTCTTGTCGTCGACGGTCACCGCCACCTTGGCCCCAACCTTCAGTTTCCCGACCGACGCATCGGGCGACAGCTGGTAGATCTTGCCGTCGTCGAGCGTGACCGACTTGGTTGTCGGATCGACCGCCTGGATGGTGCCCTGAACGGTCGCGGCATAGGCCGTGCCGAGGAAGGCGAGCAGAGCGGCGGTGGTTGCGAGGGTCTTCTTCATGGATAGCACTCCGTGCTGTTTCGGTTTTCCGGTACCGCTTGGGAGAGAGCAGCACCGAACGGCCCGAGACTGGAACGAGACAGCCATGATCGGCAAATCACGTTGGGTGAATTTTCGCAAAGGATATCATAGGCTTAATTCCGACATATTGTCCGCGGCCGACATCATTTCAGGCCGCTTCGGTTCCCCCGGCGAGCGCATTTCTGTTCGCGAAAAGAGTCGTTTAGACGGATTGTGGCGAGCGGTTGCGATCACGGCGCGGCCGCCGCAATCCGTCTCGAGCAGCATCACGAAACAGACGGCCGAGCGGTTATCGATACACACTTTGTGTCATGGATCAGTTCGGATCGCCAAATTGAATTGGACGAAACTCGCGCTCCGGTTGCAAATCTGGAACGGATGCCGGATGGTGCGCCGTTACCATGAAGGGGGCCTTTCCATGAAGCTTGCAGTCCGATCCATGATGTCCTTGATAATGCTGGCGTGTGCTCCGGGATCGGCCGGCGCGCAAGCCGCGAATCCGAACGATGACAAACCGCTTATGTTTGCCACGGACGACCCCGAGATGGCGACGGCCACTGCAAAGGCTCTTGCCAGCCTGGATGAGTTCCTGGCCCTGGCCGGAACGCCGCCCTCGGGGACGGACAGGTTCAAATTGAAGGTCGAGGTGCGCGATGGGGATATCAGCGAGCACTTCTGGGTCATCCCGTTCCAGCGTACCGAAACAGGGTTCGTCGGCATATTGGCAAACGAACCGGCAGCTGTGCGCAATGTCGTCCTCGGCCAGAACATAGAATTCACCAGGGACGATATTTCGGACTGGGGATACAGGCGCGACGGGCGGCAAGTCGGTAGCTTCACCGTGTGTGTGATGTTCAAGAGGATGTCGAAGGAAGAAGCGGACTACCTGCGCGACAAATCCGGTTACGATTGTTGATCGTTTGCCCAACCGGACTAGCTTGCGCCGATCTTGCGCACCAGTGCCGCGGTCGCCAGCATGGCACCCAGGTCCGAAATCATCGGTGCGACATGGCTGGCGTAGTCGAGCGGCACCGAAATATCAGGTAGCTCGAAAAAGTTCTTCGGTTGCGGCAGGAGCAGAAAACCGTCGCTGCCGTTGAGCGCGACACGCGCGGGCTCGTCCGGCCAGGTTTCGCCGAGCCATTTCAGCGCTTGCGCCAGCCGGCCGGTCACCAGCGGCCGCGCCGCCTCGACATTGTCGGTGCGGAACTCATAGGCGGCGTCAAGCTCAGGCACGCCGGACGGCAGTTCCTGCATCCTGGTCGCGAACATGCCGCGGAAAAAGCCGATGACGCCAGTGGCACGTCGCGCCGCGACCAGTATTCCAGGAAACGGCTCGAAGGCCTCGAAAGCGACGATGACGCCCTTGAACGTGGTGGTCTTGTTCTTGGTGGCGCCCCTGTCCCAGAGATCGGCTTCGTACAGCTCGAAGGCAAATCCGTCATAGCGTCCTGAGATGATGTCATCGAAGCGGCTCATGGTGAAACCGCCGACCGTCTCGCGCGGCAATCGGTCAAAGGAATGCGGCGTCACGTCGTGCTGGTAGCGCATATCCCCAATGAAGCCGAAGATGATTGGCAGCAGCGTCTGGCGAAACGATTGCTGCAGCCTCGCCGCCGGCCTGATTGCCCTGAAATAGACCACGATCGCCACCACCAAGCCGATGCCATAGAGAAACACATGCGGCGTCGAGAACCATTGCTCGTTGGGATCGGCGACCTTGTTGAACAGCCAGGCAATGAGCGCGACGAAGACGACCACCAGGCCAACGAACAACGGCACGCGCCACTTGACCCCGCGTGCCACCGAGGCCCTTGTCGCTTCGTAGGTCTCGATGTCCTTCTTGATGGCCGCGATGTCGGCCGCGCCCGGCATGAAAGTTTCCATTGCCATCCCCCCGCTGCCGAAGCCCGCTTTGCTCCATTATGATAGCTGCTTTTGCAGGAATGACGCCAGCCGGATAGAGCGGTGATCCCTTATCCCCTTGTGTGAGAAGGGAAGATTGCGCCCAGCCGCCCTTCGACCTTTCCCCTTATCGAACTCTCCAATTCCTCCACCGACACCAGCCGCTCATGGTCGCCCACGCGTACCCGCATGAATGGATGCAGCCCGTGGGCGGCGATCCTGCCGCGCGTATCGGCATCGGCACTCACATCGACGACGAAAATCCCGCCGATCCGCCCCGGCCATGGCTGGCGGGCAAAAGCGGTGCCGAGGAAATCGCCGAGCCCATAAGCGACGATCGCGTCGCCGATCCGCTCCACCGGCTGCACGACATGCGCGTGATGGCCGGCGATCAGCCCTACGCCCTGCCCGGCCAGCCGCCGCGCCAGCGCCCGTGTTCCGGCACGCGGAAAATGCCGAAATTCCCAATCCCAATGCGGCACGGCGCAGAGGAGGTCGAAACGATCGCGCGGCCAGCCTGTCGGGTCGCTGTCCATCGACACGCGACCGGCAAACAAGCTCTCGTCGGCGTTGCGCCACAGCGTGAAAGCAGCGAAGCCGACATCCAGGGGCCCGACTTTGATCGACCGAACCGGACCATTGGCGGCTAGGCCGATGGTGCGGATATCGAGCCGCTTCAACGCGGCCACCGTCACGTCGAAACCGGCGACGCCCTGGTCGAACACATGATTATTGGCCAGTGACAGCACCAGTTTTTCGCGCCCGATGCCGACCGCCGCGAGTGCCTCGGCCAGAAAGCGTTCGCTCATCGCATGATGCGTACCGAGCTTTGTCCCCAGCACGGCGCTCGGCCTGTCGACAACAGGGCTTTCGCAATTGCCGATCACCAGGTCGGCCGTGCCCAGCAGCGCCTTGATCGCCGGATCGCAGTCCGGCGCGCCCCGGTTGGCTACCGCCGAGATGTCGCCGATGAAGGCCAGCCGCACCGTCTGTCTCGGTGGCGGGTCCATCAGCGTCCCCGATGCCGGCGCGAACCCGGTGGCGTCACCGACGAGCGACGGTTTCAGGAAATGCGGCAGCCAGGACAGTTTATAGGAGAGCGGATAGTTCGACACGGCGCGCCCAATCGTTTGCCTTGTCTAGACTGTCCAGCGGGCTGGTTGAAGCCGTCGGCAATCAACGATGGCAATCAACGATGTGGACAGCGTGTCGGCGCCGACAGGCGCGACATCGTAAATCCGTGTATGGTCGCTGGCGACAAATGGGAGGGAAAAATGACGCGAATAGCAAGCCTGCTGGGATCGGCTTTCATTCTGCTCGTGCCACTGTCGTCCGCATCGGCCGCCATGCCGGAAGCGGCAACCGCCTTGTTCGAGGCAAAAACCGTAGCCGCGCGCGACGCCGCGCTGTCTACCCTGGAAGCGGCCGCGCCGAAAGATCCGGCGTCCGCCTATGCCGCCGGCGCCGGCGAGTTCTTCACGGCGCTGGAATTGCTGGCCAGCGGCCTGCACCGCCATGGTTTCGAAAGCCCGCAATCCTTCATGCTGCCACTGATGCAGCTGCCCGTGCCGCCCAATCCCAAACCCGAGCCGCTGGCCTATGAAGAGTTCCGCGCCATACTGGTCGCGTTCCGCGACCGGCTGGGAAAATCCGCCGCGACACTGGGTTCGGTGCCGGCCGATGCCGATATCGGCACGGTCATCGACCTCACCCATGTCGGTATCGACCTCAACGAGGACGGCACGATCGCGCCGGATGAAAGCATGGCAGCGATCATGGCCGCGCTGTCGCATGGCGGCATGGCGCCGGACGGCGCCGCACCGGCGCTCACTTTCCGCTTCGATCGCGCCGACGGCTATTGGCTGCAGGGCTATGCCGAGTTCCTGATGGCGCAGGCCGATTTCTGGCTGGCGCATGATTTCAGGGGCACGTTCGACGGCTCGTTCCACATGCTTTTTCCGCGCGCCAAGCTGCCGTTGCAGGACATCCTCGTGCCGCCGCCAAGTGAGATGGGCTCGAGCATCTTCTCCTCGGAATGGCGCATCGCCGATTTCATCTCGATGGTGCACATGATCAACTGGCCGGTGATCGAGCCGGAGCGTCGCAAGGCGGCGCGCCAGGAGCTGCTCGAAATGATCCGGCTGTCGCGCGAGGACTGGAAGGCGATCCGCGCCGAGACCGATAATGACCGCGAATGGCTGCCCGGCCCGCAGCAGAAGGGCGAAAACCCGCTCACTGGCCTCGAAGTCGGCGAGGAGCAGGTCCAGGCCTGGCTCGCCACCTTGACCATGGCCGAGGATCTGCTCGAAGGCCGCGCGCTGCTGCCGCATTTCCGCATCACCGGCAAGGGCATCAACATGAAGCGCTTCTTCGACGAGCCAAAACCCTTCGACCTCGTGCTGTCGATCACCGGTCCCGGCATCGCCCCTTACCTCGAAACCGGCAAGATCCTGACCAGCGAGGATTTCGATCAGATCCAGCGCCAGTTCGGCGGCGGCGGGTTCTTGACGTTCGCGCTGTGGTTCAACTGAGCGCGCAATGAGGCGATGGAGGTGCCTCAGCGCGCGAACCCGTGCAGCCGGGCCAGCAGCCACTGCAGTGGATTGCCGACAAAGGCCCGCGTGACGAAGGTGTCGTGCGCAGCGTCCGAGGCAAGCAGGGCGACAGTGCCGGCTTCGAGGCGGCGCGGTGGATCGGAACTGGCATCTATACCGTGGCCCGCCAGCAACCGCCTGATCTCGGCATTGCCGGAGGCCGATGATTTGCCATAGGCGCTGACGAAGAAACTCTTCCTGTGATGCGCGATCCAGTCGGCGAAGATGCCGGCCTCGTCGAAGACGGCGTCGAGCAGGATGACCCCGAGCAGGCGTCTGCCGATGTCACCATTCCCGAGCACGGAAGCGGCCGGATTGTAGCCGCCGCTATAGGCGACCATCACCACCGGCATGGCCTCGAATTTTGCCGCCTTGGCGCCGGTCAGCGTGGCCAGGCCTTGCGCCGCCTCGGCCATGAACTTGGCAAAATAGCCTGGTGTCCAGAAATTGCCGGCGCTGGAATCCTGCGCGTCGCGGGCAAATTGCGGCGCCACCAGCACGGCGTTGAGGCCTGAAGCCTCGACCTGCGCGACGACCCGCTGGCGCCCGACCACGTCGCGCTGCAAGGTCGCGCCATTGCCGTGGAAGAACACCACGATGACAGCAGGCCTGGCGGGATCGAACCCTTTGGGAATCGCGAGCAGCGTCGAGCGATCGGAATAGGTCTCGTCTTCCCAATAGATTCCCCCGCGCGGCGAGGTGTGACCGTGGCGGCCGTTCGCATCGACGTCGAGAAACGGCCCGGAGCCGTCGGGCAGCTTGCCCCGGTACGGAAACGGTGACGCCTTGAGCGGCACGATGGTCGAGACCGCCTTGTGCAAGCGCGCCCCCTGGCTTGCCGCCGGAAACGCCGCCGTGGCCAGCAGTCCGGCGACGATGGCGCGCCGGTCCGGCATCAGGCGGGCACCACCCGGAGAGCGGGCGCCTTCGATGGCAGGAGCACGGCAAAGAACGCCGGGATGGCAACGACATAGGCCATCGCTGCCCATTGCAGCACGGCACTGAGCCCGAAGCTGGTGGCGACGATCGGCACGGCGGCCGAGCCGATGACCGAGAAACAGCCATTGATGCCCCAGGCCCAGACGAACAGATGCTCCTTGCCCAGCCGCGCCAGCCAGGTCATCGCGGTGGCCATCGGCATGCCCATCAGGAAGGCCGGCGGCGACACCAGCAGGAAGCAGAGCAGCAGCCGCACGGCATAGGGATAGGCGCCGATCCGGTCGAGCACGGGCGACAGATAGAACCCGTAGGCCAGCAGCAGCACGCAGACCGTCAGCAGCACAACCGGCAGCAGCGTCCTGGCGCGGTCGAAGATGCGCTCGGCGAACAGGCTGCCGAGGCCGGAGAACACCAGCATCGAGGAGATCAGAACCGAGGCCGAGACGGTCGGGTTGGCCAGCGCCACGGTAAAGCGGCTGATCAGCCCGACCTCGACCATGATGTAGCCGAGACCGAGGCAGGCGAAATAAAGGATGGTGCCGAGCTTGCCGCGCGAGCGTGAGAACACGATGCGCCAGCCGAAGATGACCGGCAGCAGCACCAGCGATGCCGCCGTGATGCAGGCAATGCCGAGCGTCGCCCAGATCAGGAGATAGCCCCAGTCGTCCTGGAACAGGTCGAGCCGGTCGAGCGTGCGCGGCAGGTCGGCGACCTTCACATAGGCGGCGAAATAGGGTTGGTCGTTGCTCAGCGCGCGCGCGTCGAAGACATAATCGTTGGCGAGCTTTTCCCAGCCGCCGGTCAAAAGCGCGTGCCAGGTCATGCGCTGCAACGCGGTCGCAGGCAGCACCTGCGGACCGGCATCGGCACCGGCATCCACACAAGCATCGAGTGTCGGATCGGCAGGCGCCGTCGGGTCGCAGTCAGGATTTGCAGGCGCTGACGCATCGGCGGGCTGGGTCAGCGTCGCGTCCTGTCCGCTGCCGAAGATCGAGGCGCGGTAATCATCGAGTACCTTTTGCGCCCCCGAGCCGTCATAAACTATTCCTGGATAGTAGACCTCCTCCCAGGACATCGATTTGGTGTAGTCGCGCAGCGTCTTGATTTCGGCCTCGGTGAAGCCGCCGCGCTTGAACAGCACGGTCGTGGTGGAGAGATAGCTCGACACGGCGAAGATATCGTTGGCGGCACCTTGGCGGTCGAAGGTTCTGGCCGCTTCGGCGACGGTCGAATAGAGCTTGAGCACCGATTTCGGCGGCTCTTCCTTGTTCCACAAGGTGATCGACAGCACGCCGCCATCGGCAAGCGCGTGGATGTAGCTCAGCATCGCCTCACGCGTGTAGGCATATTTCTCCGAAATGGCGAAGCCGCCGGGATTGGACAGGCCGACGCTGTCGGCGAGGCTGAGGTCGATGACGTCGTAGCGCTCCGCCGTGTTGGCGAGGAACAGGCGCCCGTCATAGTCGATCACCTTGATCCGCGGCTCGGCCAGAATATTGCCGGTGACGTCCCTGAGCACGGAATCGCGAAACGCCCGCAACGTCATCGGGTTGCTTTCGGCGACGGTCACCGATGTCGAACCGGCATTGAGCGCCGCTTGGGTGGAGATGCCGCCGCCGAACTGCACGACGAACGTCTTGGGCTTCTGCTTGATGACATAGGGATAGTGCATCGGCAGATAGCGGAAATAGACCTGCTCGGCCGGCGCCAAGTTGCGCATGATGCCTTCCGGCCCGTCGCCGTCGCGATACATGCCGACATAGGTGTTGGCCGGAACCTCGGGCATGCCGAAAGCGGCGTTGTCGCTCAGGCCCGGCGCGAAGTGCATATAGGAGCTGGCATAGACCTGCAAATCGCCGAACGGCGAGACGCTGCGGTAGATGCGCTTGCCGTCGGGGAAATTGCGGGCATAGGCGACACCCTTGTATTGCGAGACGGCGATGTCGGGTATGCCTGTGAGCCCAGGCAGCATGAGGTAGCCGGCGATCGACAGCGCCGCAACCACGGCACCAGCGACAACACTCTTCCAGGCGCCGAACGCGGCGAACCACAAGAGCGAGCCGGCGGCCCACAAAAGCAGCGGCACGACGATGATGGTTTCAGGCGCGAACAGATACAGCGACACCAGCACGACGAGGCCGGCAAGCCCCGAGCCGGTCAGGTCGGCGAAATAGACGCGGCCGAAGGCGGTGCGGCTTTTCAGGAAGACGATGCCGAGGAAGAAGGCGCCGGCCAGGAACGGCAGGAGATAGAGCAGGAAATTGGCGAGCAGCCGCCATTTCTGCTGGGGATCGGAAACCAGGAAGATGGCGTTGAACGGCACCGTCTGGGCGACAAGGTTGGAGCCGACGGCGAGCGGGCCGATCAGCAGCAGGGCCACTGTTGCCGCGCCTTGCCAGTGGCGGTCGAACCAGCCCTTGCCGGCGAAGATGACGACGCTGGACAAGGAGAAACCAAGCATGGCGAGGCTCACCACCAGCGAGCCGAAATGCGACCAGCTGCCCACGGCGAACACCCGCATGACGGCGATCTGCAGGGCGATGATGGCGCCGGCGATCAGCCCGACCGCGAGATAGTGCGCAAGCCGTGGCGCCTCCAGCGGGGCGATGCCTGGTCGAGAGATCGGTGCGACGGCTGCCATTCAGGCCCCTTGGTGCGAAATTCAGCAAGGCCGGTGCCGCCGCGCGGCAACTCAGCCGTTATGCGTACCGACGATCTGGTTGCCTTCCAGCTTGGTGAAGGGCACGAAGGGCACCACCTTGCCGTTGTAGATGTCCGAGCGGACGATGTTGAACGTGCCGTCGGCAAGCTGCTGCTTGATCACCTTGAGCACATGCTGGGCGCCCGGCGGACCGACCGGAATGACCATCACGCCGTTGGGCTTGAGCTGCTGCAGGAGGGACGGCGGGATGTGGTCGATGCCACAGGTGACGATGATCTTGTCGAACGGGCCGACGCTCTCCCAGCCATAATAGCCATCGGCATTGCGGCTGGTGACCGAGCCGTATTCGCTGTAGCCGCGCTCGATCAGCCCATCATAGGTGCGGCGGGTGCGCTGCGCCAGAGGATTGATGATCTCGATCGTGTGCACCTTGTCGGTGAGGTTGGCGAGGTAGGCCGACTGGTAGCCCGAGCCGGTGCCGATCTCGAGCACGGCTTCGCCGAACTGCACGTCGATGGACGTCGTCATGCGCCCGACCAGATGCGGGCCTGAAATCGTCACGCCATAACCGATGTCGAGGAAGGCATGATCATAGGCGCGGCCCATATTCTGCGGCAGCACGAACTCCTCGCGCGGCGTCAGCAGGAAGGCGCGCTTGTTGCGGTCGTCCAGCACGTCCTTGTTGTAGACCATGATCTGGAAGCGATCGAACCGCTCCGCCAGCAACTTCGGATCCTCGCCGCGATTGGCCACCATCCAGTCGATGAATGATTTCTTGTCCTTGAACGGCACCTCCGCATTGCGGTCATAGGCAACCGGCACGGCGGCCTTGACGGCGGCCGGAAGAATGGAAAACGCCGCAGCTCCCGCCGACAGCGCCAAGAAGTCTCGACGCTTCATGGAAAAAGCCTCCAAAAGTGGCCTTTGCCACCTAAAACCAAGCACTTGAACGGATTGCACTGCCTCCCAAAACGAGTCAATCGGCCGCCGGGAGGCGATCCTTCAGGCCGAAGAATTGTGGCAGGACGGCAACACTATTTGCAGGCAGCCGGTGGCATAGCAGCGGCGCGGCCGACGCATGTCGGCGTGCCTCATTGCCGCGGGAATCGCCCGAACCGCCTTTTTGCTAAGACTAGCGAAGGCTGTTTTGCTTGACTCAGCAGGCAAAAACAGGCAGCAAAACAGCCTTGGAAGGGCTGCAATACCGCGTGCATGGTCGTGGACGAGCCTTTTTTCGGCACAAAGTCCACGTCTCTCCATTGGTTTTGAGAGGGATTGGTTAACCAACTTTGTCCATATTTTGAAGCAATCGGCAACTAACGACAGGCGCGGCAAACGCGTCGGGGACCACCTGGGATCACTCACAGAATGGTCGTCGCGGCTATCACAGCCGCGGACGTGGGAGCCGCTTGGAGCAAGATTGGTTGCATGGCGTTCTTGAGTCGTAAAATTGTCGGGGACAGGCGTTGGAGCGGCGAGACCGCTTTCGAAGCGCCACGTGCCTCATCCTTCACCCCTGAACGGGTTGTCCGCTGGGTCGCGGTGCCGGGCGTCAGCGCTGCCGTCGGCCTATGGCTGATCGGCACCATGGCCGGCCTCAGCTCCGTCGGCGCCTCGCTCTCGACGGCGTCGATCGGCCTGCCACAGACGCTGTCCATGCCGGGCACGCTCGCTCTCGCCGATCCGTTGAAACAGCGTTTCCTCAGCTCTGCGGCGCCCTTCGTGACAGCCAATGCCCATGGCGGCGCGCAAGCGCTGCACGACCACGCCGTACAGTGCGGCGCCAGCTGCTTCAAGCTGGCGGCGATAACCTCCAGGGCGGAGAAATCCGGGCGCTTGGTGGTGCAGGCCAAGCCAACGCCGGCGAAGTCGAAATCGCAGCAGCGCTTCGAACTGATGGAAGCGTCGCTGTCGCCGACAAAGCTCGCTGCCGCCTTCGCCGGCGCGGGAAAGCCGGCGGGCACGGCCAGCATCCGTCCCCTGATTTCCAGCCCCGCCCCGCAGATCACCGAGGCGTCCCTCGTGCCGTCCCTACAGGTCATGGCCAGCCTGTCCAATGACATGCCGGCTCCGGCGGCGGAACGTTTCGCCCCCGCCGATACGGGTTCGGTCGTGCAGACCGCAGCGGCGCCGATGGGCTTTGCCCAGTCGGAAACGCCCGACAACGCGCAGTTGGCGCTTGCCCTGGTCGAGTCTCTGCCTGTCGAGGACGAAGCCTTCGCCTCGCCGCTGCCGATGACCGAATCCTCGCCCGACGTCGCGGTTGCGCCGGTCGAGACACAGCAGCAACAGCCGGGCGACGCCGCCTCGCTGCCGGATGCGCTCACCGATGACGTGCCGCTGCCGACCCGCCGCCCGCAATATGACGCGCCGCAGCAGCCCAGGGTGGTGGAAGAGGACAAGCCGGCCGCACAGCCCAAGGCTTTGGAGCAGAAGCCGGCGCCCCAGCCGAAGCCCGTCCAGCAAGCCACGCAGCCGGCCCGGCAAGGCCGGACCCGCGATGGTGGCGACGTGCTGGCCTATGCCAAGCCCGACGTTCCCGCCGGCGGCCTCGGCCAGGCGTTCAAGAACCTGTTCGGCGGCCCGCGCGGCGGCAGTGGCGCAGGCAACGGCGTCGCCGTCTACGACATCAGCGCCGGCACCGTCTACATGCCTGACGGCTCGAGGCTCGAGGCGCATTCGGGCAAAGGCGCCATGGCGGACCAGCCGCGCTATGCCGACCAGAAGAACCGCGGACCGACACCGCCCAACACCTATAATCTGTCGCTGCGCGAGTCGCGCTTTCACGGTGTGGAGGCCTTGCGCCTAACACCGGTCGATGGCCGCAACAAATACAATCGCGACGGCCTGCTGGCCCATACCTACCTGCTTCGGGGCCGCTACGCCCAGTCGAGCGGTTGCGTCGCCTTCAAGGACTATGCGCGCTTCCTCGCCGCCTTCAAGAAGGGCAAGGTCACCCGGCTCGTCGTGGTGCCGCGCCTGAATGGATCGCCGACCCGCGTGGCCGACAACGCGCGCGGCGCCTGACCCCTGCGAGCAGGAAGCGCGCCATACCTGCCCACTCCTGACAGCCTGCTGTCAGGAGCCGCAGCCGGCGGCACGCCTGCCTTCATCGTGCTCTTTCCATTTTCGCCAAGACCTCCCATATTCGGGGCATGGCCAAATCCCCCGATAAAAAAACGCCGCCGACGGCGAATGAGGACCGCGCCGCGCCGAAGCGGCGCAGCCCGCTGACCGATTTCCTCGACGCCTCGGAGCCGCTGCACAAGGGCGGCTTTGCCGAGATGCCGCAGGCCGAACTGTCGGGCACGCCGCTGACTGGCTCGATCGCCGATTGGGCCGAGCAGATCGAGCAGGAGGCCGAACGCGAAGGACGCACCACGGGCAAAGGCGGCGGCGCCAAGTCGCCGAAGAAGATACCCGAGCGGTCCGCCGCGCCGGGCCGCACCGCGCGCGGCACCTCGATGGGCGGCGCCGCGTCGGCCCGCGAACGCACGGCAGCCGGCCTTAATCCGGTCGCCGGCCTCGACATCTCGCTGGAGGAAGCCGAGACGATGTCGTCCAGTAGCGTCACCGCCACGGTGGCCGCGCTCTCGGCGCTGATCGAATCCGGCAATCCGCTGCACAAGGACGGCGTGCTGTGGACACCGCACCGCCCTGCCCGGCCGGAGAAATCCGAAGGCGGCATCGCCATCAAGATGGTGTCGGACTTCGAACCGGCGGGCGACCAGCCGACCGCCATCAAGGATCTGGTCGAGGGCGTCGACAACAACGACCGCACCCAGGTGCTGCTCGGCGTCACCGGTTCCGGAAAAACCTTCACCATGGCCAAGGTGATCGAGGAGACGCAGCGGCCCGCTTTGATCCTGGCGCCCAACAAGACGCTGGCCGCGCAGCTCTATTCCGAGTTCAAGAAATTCTTCCCCGACAACGCGGTGGAATATTTCGTCTCCTATTACGATTATTACCAGCCGGAAGCCTATGTTCCGCGCACCGACACCTTCATCGAGAAGGAGTCCTCTATCAACGAGCAGATCGACCGCATGCGCCATTCGGCGACCCGTTCGCTGCTCGAGCGCGACGACGTCATCATCGTCGCCTCGGTGTCCTGCATCTACGGTATCGGCTCGGTCGAGACCTACACGGCGATGACCTTCCAGATGCAGATCGGCGACCGGCTCGATCAGCGCGCCCTGCTCGCCGACCTCGTCGCGCAGCAGTACAAGCGCCAGGACATCAATTTCGTGCGCGGCTCATTCCGCGTGCGTGGCGACACGATCGAAATCTTCCCGGCCCACCTGGAAGACCGCGCCTGGCGCATCTCGATGTTCGGCGATGAGATCGAGGCGATCACCGAGTTCGACCCGCTGACCGGCCAGAAGACGGGCGAGTTGAAGAGCGTCAAGATCTACGCCAACTCACACTATGTGACGCCGCGCCCGACGCTGAACCAGGCGATCAAGTCGATCAAGGAAGAGCTCAAGCACCGCCTGGTCGAGCTCGAGCGCGCCGGCCGGCTGCTGGAGGCACAGCGGCTGGAACAACGCTGCCGCTTCGACCTAGAAATGCTGGAAGCCACCGGCTCCTGCGCCGGCATCGAGAACTATTCGCGCTACCTCACCGGCCGCCAGCCCGGCGATCCGCCGCCGACCTTGTTCGAATACATTCCCGACAACGCGCTGGTCTTCATCGACGAAAGCCACGTCACCGTGCCGCAGATCGGCGGCATGTATCGTGGCGACTTCAGGCGAAAAGCGACGCTGGCCGAATATGGCTTCCGCCTGCCCTCCTGCATGGACAACCGGCCGCTTCGCTTTGAGGAATGGGACGCCATGCGGCCGCTCTCGGTCGCCGTTTCGGCGACGCCCGGCGGCTGGGAGATGGAACAGGCCGGCGGCGTCTTTGCCGAGCAAGTCATCCGCCCGACCGGGCTGATCGATCCGCCGGTCGAGGTGCGCCCGGCCAAGAGCCAGGTCGACGACGTCGTCGGCGAAATCCGCGAGACGACCGCCGCCGGCTACCGCACGCTGGTCACCGTGCTGACCAAGCGCATGGCCGAGGATCTGACCGAGTATCTGCACGAGCAGGGCGTGCGCGTTCGCTACATGCACTCCGACATCGACACGCTGGAACGCATCGAGATCCTGCGCGATTTGCGGCTTGGCGCCTTCGACGTGCTGGTCGGCATCAACCTGCTGCGCGAAGGCCTCGACATTCCCGAATGCGGCTTCGTCGCCATTCTCGATGCCGACAAGGAAGGTTTTTTGCGTTCGGAAACCTCGCTGATCCAGACCATCGGCCGCGCCGCCCGCAACGTCGACGGCAAGGTCATCCTCTACGCCGACCAGGTCACCGGCTCGATGGAACGGGCAATGGCCGAGACCAATCGCCGCCGCGAAAAGCAGATGGAATGGAACGCCGCCAACGGCATCACGCCGGAATCGGTCAAGTCGCGCATCTCCGACATTCTGGATTCGGTCTACGAGAAGGACCACGTCCGCGCCGACATCTCGCAGTTCACCGACGGCGCCGGCGCCATGATGGGCAACAATTTCAAGGCCCATCTCGACGCGCTGGACAAGCAGATGCGCGACGCCGCCGCCAATCTCGACTTCGAGAAGGCGGCCCGCATCCGCGACGAGATCAAGCGGCTGCGCGAGATGGAACTGTCGATCTCCGACGATCCGCTGGCGCGCGAGGTGGAAGGCCAAAGTCCGGCCTCGGGCCGCGAAAAGGGCAAGCACAACAAGGGCGTGGCCAAGCATCGCACGTTGGAGGAACAGGAACGCTTCCGCAAGCTCGACCAGGCACGCGCCGCCGAAGAGGCGGCCAAGGCCGCCAGGCCCAACCTCTTTCGCAAGCCCGATCTCGACGAGATGGGCGCCGACGGCGCCGTGCCGGTGAAGAAGCCGCTGTTCGCCAAGCCCTCGCTCGACGATATGGGGCCTGGTACCGATATGCCGACACCGTCAGGGGCGGTGTCGCGCTCGCTGTTCAAGAAGCAGTCGGCCGAAGAGGCGCACGGCTCCGATTTCGGCATCCCGGGCGACGCCGCCAAACCGTTGTTTAAGAAGAATTCTCTGGACGAAATGACGGTGCGCCGTACCGAGAAACCGGTAGAGGGAAAAGTGCCGGCGAAGCCACAGCCAATCTCCCCCCTCGTGGGGGAGATGTCCGGCAGGACAGAGGGGGGCGCGAAGGATCGCGGCGACACCGATAAGCCAATCGTCCGTCAGCGCGCCGGCATCGGCTCTTACGAGGACCCAGGCGACGCCCGCCGCGAAAAGCGCCGGCCGGGGAAGACAGGTAGACCGGGACGGTAGCGATCCTTCGCGCCCCCCTCTGTCCTCCAACATGGATCAGCTCTTCTTGCCACCTTGCCAGTCGTGGGATGAACCTATACGGGGCCTTGCAATTCAGCTCTTTCGCTCCGAAAACCATCAGCCAACTCCCCCATGAAACCCAGAGACATCGCCGCCTACGTCTTCCTGGCTGTCACCTGGGGGCTATCCTTCCTGGTGCTGCTCAAGGTGGTGCATGCCTTTGGCTGGGTCGGCGCGGTCACCTTGCGCGCGCTGATCGCCGGCATCACGCTCGTTCTGCTTGCAGCCGCCACGCGGCGACGGCTGGATTTCAGCGCCGGCTGGCGGCACTTCGCCATGGTCGGCGCAACGACGGTCGCGGCGCAGCTGATCGGTCTGTCCTATGCCACGCCGCGCATCGGCACGGCGATGGCGGCCATCCTGGTTGCCGCGATCCCGCTGTTCTCGATGATCATCGGCCAGCTCTGGGGGCTCGAGCGCATCACTGTTCGCGGCCTTGGCGGGTTGCTGCTCGGCGCTGCCGGCATCATCGTCCTGGTCGGTTTCCCCGCGGTTCCGGTCACCGCTTCCTTTGCGGTCGGCTGTGCCGCCTCGCTGTTCAGTTCCTTCTCGGCGGCGTTCGGCAGCAACTACGCCAATCGCCATTTGCGGTCGGCCGGCTCACTGGAACTCACCAGCGCCGCCTTCCTGTTTGGCGGCCTGATGACGCTGCCGCTGCTGCTCGCCGTGCCGGTGCCGGCAGTGCCGCGCCCTGTCGACTTCCTCTATCTGGCGATACTGGCCTGCGTGATGAGCGCATTGACCTATGTCGTGTATTTCAGGCTGGTGGCCAGCATCGGCGCGACCAGGACCATCAGCGTCGAATTCGCCGTGACCACGATCGCAGTGCTGATCGGCACGATGCTGCTTGGCGAGTCGCTGACCGTCATCCAGTGCTTCGGCGCGCGGTGGCGATCATCGCCGGCTGCGTGCTGGTGCTGGACCCGTTTCCCCGCCGGTTGGAAGCCTTGCCCTTGCCATCGGCCCCGCCTTTGGTGTAACCGGTCCCCATACTCGAACGTCTTGAAAGGAGGGCTAACGTGTTTTTCGATCACCATCGTCAGCGTGGCCCGATTTCCGCCCTGCGAGCTTGCTTGCAGGGCTGACCAGGGACGGTCCGGGTTTTTTCCCGCCTCGATTTTTTGGTCTGCCCTTCGTGGTGCCGCAACGCCTGGCCTGATGACCGGCATGCGCACCGTCAAAGTGCATCGAGCCGGATTTTCCGGACAGACCAGAGAAATCGAACATGGCCCTGATCAGCCTCAAATCCCTCGGCGTTACCATGAGTGCGCCGCTCTTTTCCAATCTCGACCTCAGCATCGGCACTGGCGACCGGCTCGGCATCGTCGCCACCAACGGCCGCGGCAAGTCGACCTTGCTGAAATGCCTGACCGGCGAGCTGGAGCCGACGACGGGCGACATCACCCGCACGCGCGGCCTGCGTGTCGGCCATGTCGAGCAGTCCGTTGCCCCTGCCCTGCTTGGCCGCACCTTTTATCAGGTGGTGGCGGATGCCTTGCCGCCGGAGCAGGCCGACAGCGAGATGTGGCGCGTCGATATCGTTCTCGATTCGCTTGACGTGCCCGAACCAATGCGCGAGCGAGAGATGCAGGCGCTGAGCGGCGGCTGGCAACGGCTGGCGCTGATCGCCCGCGTCTGGGTCACCGATCCCGACGTGCTGTTGCTCGACGAGCCTACCAACCATCTCGACCTCGCCCGCATCAGCCAGTTGGAAACTTGGCTCAACGCGCTGCCGCGCGAGGTGCCGGTCATCATCGCCAGCCATGACCGAGCCTTCCTCGACGCCGCCACCAACCGGACGCTGTTCCTGCGCCCGGAACAGTCGCCGGTGTTTTCTCTCCCCTATTCGCGGGCCAGGGATGCGCTGGACGAGGTCGACGCCTCGACTGAGCGAAAGTTCCAGCGCGACATGAAGGTGGCCCAGCAATTGCGCCGGCAGGCGGCCAAGCTCAACAACATCGGCATCAATTCCGGCAGCGACCTGCTGACCGTCAAGACCAAACAGCTCAACCAGCGCGCGGAAAAGCTCGAAGAGGCCGCCAATCCGGCGCATCGCGAGAAATCGGCGGGGGCGATCAAACTCGCCAATCGCGGCACGCACGCCAAGGTGCTGATCACGCTCGACGACGCGGCGGTCGAGACACCGGACGGCACGCTGCTGTTCAGGACCGGCAATCGCCACATCTGCCAGGGCGATCGCATCGTGCTGCTCGGCCGCAACGGCGTCGGCAAGTCGCGCTTCGTCACCTTGATCCGCAACGCCATTCTCGAGCCGGACACGGTGCGGAATGTGAAGGTGACGCCGTCGACCGTGCTCGGCTACAGCGACCAGGCGCTGTCCGGAATCAGCGGCGACGATACGCCGCTGGCGATGGTCTCGCGCCGCTACGATGTCGGAGAACAGCGCGCCCGCTCGCTGCTTGCCGGCGCCGGCGTGGTCATCGAGATGCAGGAACGCAGGATCGGTGTGCTGTCGGGCGGCCAGAAGGCGCGGCTGATGATGCTGGCGCTGAGACTCGCCAATCCCAGCTTCTATCTGCTCGACGAGCCGACCAACCATCTCGACATAGACGGCCAGGAAGCGCTGGAGGAGGAGTTGCTGAAGCACCAGGCAAGCTGCCTGCTCGCCTCACACGACCGTTCCTTCATCCGTGCTGTCGGCAACCGCTTCTGGCTGATCGAGAAGCGAAAGCTGACCGAGGTCGAGGATCCGGAGAATTTCTTCCGCGAGGTGGCCGAGGGAACCGGCTGAGCGGCGGGACTGATTCATGCCGATGAAGTCCGGCCTGTCGTCGCCAGGCCGGACCTTGGCCTCATTCATGAGGCGCCCTCTTGATTTCCGGAACGTATCATGCCATGGTACGTCCAGCGGAACCCGGGGATGATACGCTCATTCAAGGACAAGACCAGCGAAGCCGTTTCGAACGGCAAGACTCCAAAGGGCTTCCCTTCGGATCTTGTACGATCAGCCCAACGAAAGCTCTACATGATCGACAATGCCGTCGAACTGTCAGATCTCAAGACGCCTCCCGGCAACAGGCTTGAGCCCTTGAAAGGCAACCGCGCCGGTCAGCATTCGATCCGCATCAACGATCAGTTTCGCATCTGCTTTCGCTGGGTGGATGGGCAAGCAGAAGATGTTGAAATAACCGACTACCATTGAAAGGCAGGTCCCAAATGCTTGATATCAACCCGCCTATCCATCCAGGAGAAATTCTCCGCGAAGAGTATCTTCTACCGCTTGGTCTGAAGTCTTACACGCTGGCCAAAAAGCTCCATGTGCCGCGCACCCGCATCGAGCGCCTGGCTAGCGAGACGACACCGGTAACGCCTGATACGGCATTGCGCCTTGCGAAGTTTTTTGGCACCACGCCGCAGTTCTGGATGAACATGCAGGCAAGCTATGACCTCGCCGTCGAGGCGAAGGCCAAGAGAGCCGATCTTGAAACGATCGAACGATTGGAGACTGCTGCCTGAAGTCAGCGCATTGCCGATAACAGAGGCCGCTAAAAAGATTCGGCAATCTGTCGGATCGCCCGTTGCTGCCCCGTCCTTGGGATGCCGACACGATGATGCCGGCGCCAACCCAGGGAGAAGTCGTCATGTCCGTCCTGTCATCCATCGGCCGCATCGCAACCCGGTATGCCGCGGCGCGCGCCCGTCACCGCAGCGAACGCATCCTGCTGTCGCTGCCGGCCGAACTGCGCAAGGATATCGGTTTTCCGGAAATCTTCGATGCCCGCGACAGCCGTCGCGCGGCCACGTCCTCGGCCAAGGTCATATGACCACGGCCTGTACGCCGGTCTCAACAGCCGGCCGGTTGCCCGATAATATCAGGCCAAAAATTTTCGCGACCCTGTAGGATTGGCGTCCTCTCGTCCGTCCTATGGTCCGCAAGGCCAATCCAACGTGAAGAGGAACATGCAATGACCGACCAGACCCCACCCCGGCCAAAAGTGCTTGGCGGATTGACCCCCTATCTGCAGGTCGACGGCGCCAACAAGGCCGCCGAGTTCTACAAGAAGGCTTTCGGGGCCGAGGAAGTCTTTGCCTATCCGGCGGATGAAAAAGGCCGCACCATGCATATCCATCTCTACATCAACGGCTCGACGCTGATGCTCGGCGACGCCTATCCGGAACACGGCCATCCGCACCAGGCGGCGCAGGGCTATACGTTGCAGCTCCATCTCGGCAAGGATGATATCGACGCCTGGTGGAAGCGCGCTGTCGACGCCGGTTGCGAGATCGTCACGCCGCTGCAGGTGATGTTCTGGGGCGACCGATGGGGCCAGGTGAAGGACCCCTTCGGCGTCGCCTGGGCAATGAACGCACCGACGGAATAAGCTTTAGCGTGCGCGCCCTCGCCGAGAGGGATGCGCCCAACCGCGCCGGATCGCATCCCCGCCGATCCGGCGCCTATTTCTAGCAAAGAGGAGACCGCCATGTCCTATGTCGATGGCTTCGTGCTTGCCGTGCCGAAGGCAAATCTCGATGGCCCCATATGGATGGAACACGGCGCGCTCGCCTATGTCGAATGTATCGGCGACGATGTGCCCTATGGCGAGCTGACCTCGTTTCCGCGCGCCGTTCAGGCCAAGGACGACGAGATCGTCGTTTTCTCCTGGGCCGTCTACAAATCCAGGCAGGATCGCGATGCTGTGATGGCCAAGGTGATGGCCGACCCGCGCCTGAAACCCGATTGGGGAACCATGCCCTTCGATGCCAAGCGCATGATCTTCGGCGGCTTCCAGCCCTTCATGGAGCTTTGACGCCAAGCTAGGTCGAGATTGAGGTCAGGCCGAGTCGAGAACGATGGTTTCCGAGAACCGGAACGGAGCGTACGTTTGAGTACGTGAGTACCGGAAGCGCAGGCAACCACCGTTCGCGGGCCGGCCTCACCTCAATATCGATCTAGCTTGTCGAGCAGCGGCTTCAGCCTGTCGCCATAGCGCTTCCACAGATCGACCGAGCCCTGGTACATCGGCTGGCGCACCTGCGCGGCGGATGCCGTGCGCACCGGCCTGTCGGTCTGGTGGAACGACAGCACGGCATCCTCCCATGGCAGGCCTAGATAGTCGATCAGCGCCCGGCTCTGCCCGTCCTGGTCGGCGACGAAATCCTCGTAGCGCACATCGTGCACGACGCCGGGCAGCACCTTGTGCCAGTGCGCCATGATATCGGTATAGAGATTGTGGAAATCGGCGAGCTCGCCGAGGTCATAGCCATAGCGGTGGCTGTCGCCGCGGAAATGCACCTTGTAGATCGACAGGCATGTCGCCGCCGCATCGCGGGCGCAGTGGATGATTTTTGCCTTCGGCAGCATCATGTGGATGAAGCCGACGAGCAGGAAGTTGCCCGGCATCTTGTCGGTGACGTGGCGCATATGCGGATAGCGGGCATGGAGCATGTCGAGATAGGCCTGCCCCGCCTCGGCGAAATCCGCATCGTCCGTGTCGGCCACGCCCCAGGGGAACCCGCCCGGCATGTTCGACGGGAACTGCCTGCCGACCGCCGTCTTCAAGATGCCGAGCTCGCCCGCGCCGTAGACTTGGGCGTGGCTGGCGATGATCTGTTCGACGAGCGTCGTACCCGAACGCGGCATGCCGACGACGAAGATCGGCGCATCGTCGGTGATCGGGCTCGGTCTGTGCTTTTCGAAGAAGCCGGCATCGAACACCGTCTTCATCGCCTCGAATTCGGCACGTGTCTTCACCGGATCATAGTCGATGCCCTTACGGCGGATGGCATTGCCCTCGGCGAAGTAGTCGAAAGCCTTGCCATAATCCTTCAGATCATCATTGGCCTTGCCGAGGCCAAACGACAGTTGCATGCGTGCCAGGCTGTCCTGAGGCGCCTTGGCGTGCTGCGCCTCCATGCCGGCCAATTCGGCATCGCGCTCCTTCTGGCGCTTGACCTGCGTCAGCATCAGCCACGCGCGGGCCATGGCGGGCTGGATCGCCACCGCCTGCCGGAACAGGTCGGCCGCCTCGTCGAGCTTGCCCTTCTCCATCAGCCCGACGCCCAGTCCGTGCAGCAGGTCGGCATCCCTAGGCCGGATGGTCAGTGCCTCTTGGAAAACAGCCAGCGCCTCGTCGAGGCGTCCGGCTTCCTGCAGGGTTTCGGCAAGGCCGATCCGCGCGCGCACGTGGAATGGGTTGCGCTGCACCGTGCCGCGATAGATGTCCTCGGCCTCCTCGAACCGGCCGATCTGCTTCAGCGACGAGCCGAGATTGTCGCGCGCCGCAAGCTGCTCCGGCCGCAGATCAACCGCGCCGCGGAAGAAATCGATAGCCGCCGTGACACGCCCCAGATCGCGCATCACGGTGCCGAGATTGTTGAGGAAGTCGGGATTCGTCGGCTGCAGCTGAACCGACTGTTCCAGGAAATCCATCCCTTCTTCGCTGCGCCCGGTCTGGTGCAACAGCAACCCCAGGAAATGCGCTGCGGCCGCATGTTTGGGCTGACGCGCCAGCACCTGCCGGTAGATCGCTTCGGCCTCTTGCCGGTGCCCGGCCTGGTGCAGTTGCAGCGCCTGCTGCACATACTGGTCGAGGCCCAGCGGCGGCTGGCCTCCCGCGCCAGATTTGGCCGCGCCAGATTTGGCTCCCGCACCCGCCGCTCTTCTCTGATCTCTGTTGATGGGACACCTGCCGTGTTTCTACGCCCCGCGGGACCTAAGCCATGCCGAGGAGAGATTCAAGATGTGGGCGCGGCCGAACGGCCGGGAGCCACAGCAAGGTACGCGCAACCACAAGCCGGTCGCGACGTTGAGCCTGCGCGGCCAAACAGGAGTTGCCCAATGTCCCTTACCGCCTTCTCCATCAATTGCTCGCTGAAAGCCTCGGACGACAGGGAGAAATCGTCAACCGACAAGTTGATAGCCGATCTGCTCGCGGCGCTCAAACCGCATGGCGTGGAAGGCGAGGTCGTGCGCGCGCTCGATCATGACATCAAGCCTGGCGTGCTCTCCGACATGGGCAAGGGCGACAACTGGCCTGGCCTGCGCGAAAAGATCCTCGCCGCCGATATCTTCATTCTCGGCTTGCCGATCTGGTTGGGCCAACCATCGAGCGTCGCCAAGCGCATCATGGAGCGGATGGACGCCTTTCTCGAGGAAACCGACGACAAGGGCCGCATGCCGGCCGCCGGCAAGGTGGCCCTGGTGGCGATCGTCGGCAACGAGGACGGCGCGCATCACTGCCACGCGGAGTGCTTCCAGGCGCTGAACGATGTCGGCTTCACCATCCCCGCCAATGGCGGCGTCTACTGGGTCGGTGAAGCCATGCATGACGTCAATTACGTCGACCTGCCGAAAGCCCCCGACAAGGTCAGCGAAGCCATCGAAATGGCGGCCTCGAACGCTGCTCATCTGGCCGGCCTGCTCAAGAGCAAAGCTTATGTTGGCGTGGAAAAATAATGCGCCGCCTTGCCTTCCCTTCTTGCGGGAGGGCAGAATCTCAGCACGGCCCGTTGCCGACAATGTGGTAGTCCGAGGCACGGGCCTCGCAGGCGTTGGGGAAGGTGCGCATCTCGCCATGCCGGCGGGCGCACACCGGCGCGTATTCGCGGGTGCAGAACGTCTGCTCGCCGCCACCACCACCGCCGTCGCGGCAGGGGCTGTCGCGCACGATGCGGTAACCCGCCCGATCGGCAAGGCAGGCATTGGCGAAGGTCTGGCGATCTGCGCCGCGCCGGGCGCAGACCGGCTCGTACTGCTTGGTGCAGAATTGCGGATCAGGGCGCGGCGGGCGCGGCCCCGGTCCTTCATCGACGACGACCGTACAGGCGGCGAGAATTGCCGATAGGAACAGGATGGTAAAACCCTGCCGTGAGAAGATTGCCGCAAGAAACCTCATGATCGTCTCTCCCTCGATCCCCGTCTCGGTCAATACCGCTCAAAACTGCTTGGCGGTTCGCTGACAATGATATCGATCAAAACAAGATTTAAATCAGTCGCCTATGGCATGATCCTCGCTATTGCATTGCCAATTGCAACCCCGTTCGCGGCCTCTGTCGGGAAATGACCGGGATCAGTGAGGCCTCGCCGCGCGTTGCCGGCAATCATCACTTGTGGCCTATATATGACCACGGCCGTGGGCCGATGACCCCTCGGGCAACGAAGTCTATTTGCAGCCGGTCGACGCCCTGATCGGTCGATTTTTTTGCGTCGGATGCGCTCGTGGCGGCGGCCCGCGGCGCTATCTTGCAACGTTCACGTTTCCGTGCGATAAATTCTGTGTTCGGGCATTTGCGACCCGGAGAGCGGAACGTTTTGGACGACCTTTCCCCGATACTGTGAATCTCTGACGGCCCCGTTTTTCGGCGGGGGGTTTTGACATGCGCCAATGCATGACTGCCGAAGCAACCACCGGGAACTGCCCTCGACGCCAGGTGGCGGGCAGGACCACCAAGACTGAACGGGTGAAGGAGTTTCCCCAATGGCCCAGACCGGCACCGTTAAATTCTTCAATGCGACCAAAGGCTTCGGTTTCATCACGCCCGACGGCGGCGCCAAGGACGTGTTCGTCCACATTTCAGCGATCGAGGCCTCGGGCCTACGCACGCTGGTCGACGGCCAGAAGGTCACCTTCGACGTCGAGCCGGACCGCATGGGCAAGGGCCCGAAGGCGGTCAACCTGCGCGCAGCCTGAGCGATCGGCGCCGCACATCCCAGGCGGATGCGCGATCGAGCAGCTTGATCAGCACCTGGGCCAGGCAGACAGATTTTTGAAAGGCGCGGCGGTTTTCGTCGCGCCTTTTTCATGTCCGTGGCGCAGCATAAACGCATGTCATCTGGAAGTTCATCCGGTCCGGGCCAATGACACGCGTCATAACAAGCACTTAAAGCACGACGTGCTTTAAGTGCCCGGAAAACTTTCACTTGCCGATGGCGCTAAAATAAAGGACAAATTTCCATTCGGGCATTTGCCGGCCCGAGACTGGAGTTTATGGGATCAAAGGAGCTTCCCATGCCGCAGACCGGCACCGTCAAATTCTTCAACCATGCCAAAGGCTTCGGCTTCATCACACCGGATGATGGCGCGAAGGATGTCTTCGTCCATATTTCGGCCGTGCAGGCGTCGGGTCTTCCCGGTCTCGAAGATGGGCAGAAAGTGACATTCGACACCGAGCCGGACAAGCGCGGCAAGGGACCCAAGGCCGTCAACCTGTCGGTCGGCTGAGCCGGCTTCGCACCGACGCCGGCTCCGGCAGGTCTGGTCAGCGCCCCGTAGGCGCGGGTTTGATGTCGAGAAACAAGGCGTGCGGTCAAATTTTCGTTCAGCCCCCGTTCAGCCACGGTCCCATATTAATCATTCGTAAAGCCGGACCGCATCCCCTGCAAAACTGCACGGCCCGGCACGAAGGAGACCAAGATGAACCGAATTTTCAAGACAGCCGTACTGTCCGCCGCCGTGGTCGCCACCACGCTGGGGACCTTTTCGGCGGCCAATGCCGATGACTGGCGCCGTTGGCACCATCACGGCCATGGCCATGGCGATGCTGTCGCGGCCGGCGTTCTCGGCCTTGCCGCCGGCGCGCTGATCGGTGGCGCGTTGGCCAATGACCGGCCGCCGCCCGATTCCGACCGTTATTACGATGACGGCTATTACGATCGTGACGTGCGGATACGCCCGGCCCCGGTGCGCCGCTACTACGTGGAACCGCAGGTGGTCTATGCCGACCGCTATGCCGAACCGTGGACGCGCGGCTGGTACGAGTACTGCTCGGACCGCTACCGCAGCTTCAATTCCCGGACCGGCACCTTCACCGGCAGTGACGGCGAACAGCATTTCTGCACCGCCAACTGAGGCTTCCCTGCCCCAAATAAAAAAGCGCTGACCGCAAGGCCGGCGCTTTTTGCTATCGGCTTGCTAATGCATGTCGCCCGGAAGTGTCCTCGGTTCCGGGATAACGACATGCATAATCAGAAGTTTACAGCAGGTCGGCAATCCTGTTCGCCGCGACATGCTGTAGGCTTTCGAACCCGGAGCCGGTCCAGATCTCATTCAGGTCAAAAACGGATTGGTTCGCCGTTCCTCGCCGAAGCGCCCGCCGGGACCGTGACCGCAAATGAAGCCGATGTCATCGCCAAGCGGCAACAGCTTGTCCTTGATCGAGGCGATGAGTGCCGCGTGGTCGCCGCCCGGCAGGTCGGTGCGGCCGACCGAGCCGCGAAACAGGACGTCGCCGACATGGGTGAATTTGGCGGCGCGGTTGTAGTAGACGACATGGCCAGGCGCATGGCCGGGGCAATGCAGCACCTCGAACACATGGCCGCCAAATGACACCGTCTCGCCTTCTGTAAGAAACCGATCGGGCACGCAATTGCGCACACCGCCGATACCGTAGCGCCTGCCCTGGTTCTCCAGATTGTCGAGCAGCATCTTGTCGGCCTCATGCGGGCCGATGATCTCGATGCCGAGTGCTTCCTTCAACTCCATGGCGCCGCCGGCATGGTCGATATGGCCGTGCGTGATCCAGATCGCCTCGGCCGTGATCGCATTGTCCTTCAACACCCCCAGCACCTTGTCGATGTCGCCGCCGGGATCGACCACCACGCCGTGCTTGTCATCCATGTCGAACAGGATGGTGCAGTTCTGCTGGAACGGTGTGACCGGCACGATGCCGGCATTGAGCTGACCCATGATCGTCCTTTCGCTGTGTCAGCGATCATGTAGAGACATCGGTCAAAACCGTCCACAGCCGGAAGGTCAAACAGTGCGTGTCCAAAAAGAAATGGGCGGCCGAAGCCGCCCATTTGCCAGCCCGAGATTGGCAGGCTTATTTCTTCATGGCGCCCATGACCGCGCCCAGAATGCCGGTCAGGATCGCGCCGCCGCCGGCGCCACCGACGATGTTCTGCAGGTTGAGCGCGCTGCCCAGGCCGCCGGTCGCCGCCGCGGCCGCCGCCGGATCGACGCCGTGGCCGAGCAGGCTGCCGAGGATCGCCGCGCCGCCGACACCGCCGATGGCTCCGCCCAGGATTTTGGGAAGCTGACCCATCGCCGCCGTCTTGATCGCCGCCCCGACCGCCTGACCACCGATAATGCCTGCAATGATCTGAATGATGATCGGAAGAAGCGTGTTCATGTCCATATGATTAGTCCCTCCATAGCTGTCAGCCTCCCGGGCCGACAGCATCATGAGAGACGCCGAATTCGATGAAAGTCAAATGCACAAACGCTGAAATAAAAGGGGCGGCCCGAAAACCGCCCCTGCTTGCCCGAAAAGCTGTGACTATCGTTATTCTGCGGCGATGGCATGCTTGGGTTGAACGGCGATAGAATAGTCGTTCATGAGATTCTTGGCGATCTCGCCGACTTCGAATCGGTAAGGGCCGATCTCCGAAACCGGGGTTACTTCCGCTGCCGTTCCGGTCAGGAAGCACTGCTCGAACCCTTCCAGTTCTTCCGGCAGGATGGCGCGTTCGATGATCTCCAGGCCGCGATCCCTGGCCAGGCCAATGACCGTGCGACGGGTGATGCCGTCGAGGAAGCAGTCGGGCTTGGGCGTGTGGATCTTGCCGTCCTTGACGAAGAAGATGTTGGCGCCGGTCGCTTCCGCGACCTGGCCCCGCCAGTCGAGCATCATGGCGTCGGCATAGCCCTTGGCCTCCGCGGCATGCTTGGACATGGTGCAGATCATGTAGAGGCCGGCGGCCTTCGACCGCGACGGCGCCGTGCGCGGGTCGGGCCGGCGCCATTCCGCCACATCGAGACGGATGCCCTTCAGCTTCTGCGCCGGGTCGAAATAGCTCGGCCACTGCCAGATGGCGATAGCGACATTGATGCGGTTGTTCTGCGCCGAAACGCCCATCTGCTCGCTGCCGCGCCAGGCGATCGGCCTGACGTAGGCGTCCTGGAAGCCCTGCTTCTTCAGGAGCGTGGTCGAGGCGTCGTTGAGCTCGGCCACCGAATAGGGAATCTTGAAGCCGAGCAGGCGCGCCGATTCATGCAGGCGCTCCGTATGCTCGTTGAGCTTGAAGATCTCGCCGCCATAGGCACGCTCGCCCTCGAAGACCGCGCTGGCGTAATGCAGGCCGTGGGTCAGAACGTGGATCTTGGCGTCTCCCCACGGAACGAACTCGCCATTCATCCAGATGAAGCCGTCCAGTTGATCGAAGGGAACGGATGCCATGGTAACCTCCCGCGGACCTCCGTCCGCATATCTCAGTATCGTTGCGTGTTCTTTTTTTGGCCGCGCTATTGCGATTGGCGACGCCGGCCGGTGTCTCGAAGCGTAGGCGGATAATCGCGCTCTGGCAAACTCAGGAAGTTCCGGAAAAACCGGCCTGCCTTGCCTTTTCGTTCGCAATTCGCCCAAAAGCTTGTCAAAAATTACCATTGCAGGGAAATTACGTCAATAGTACTGACATAATCTCCCGTTCCGATGGAGAAATGATGACGGATAAAAGCCCACCTGCCGGAAAACCGATCAGGACCGCGATCACCAGCGAGGACGGCATCGACTTCGCCATCATCGAACTCTTCTTCTTCGCCTATCGGGACTTCACTTCCGATCCCGACCAGATCCTGGCTGATTACGGCTTCGGCCGCGCCCACCACCGCGTGCTGCATTTCGTCAACCGCCGGCCGGGCCTGACCGTCGCCGAACTGCTCGATGTGCTGAAGATAACCAAGCAGAGCCTGGCGCGTGTGCTCAAACAATTGATCGACACCGATCACGTCGTGCAGTTGCAGGGCCCGCGCGACCGCCGCCAACGTGAACTCTATCCGACGGCCAAGGGCCGTGCGCTGGCGCTGGCGCTGGCGCGGCCACAGTCGCGCCGCATCCGTGCTGCATTGGAAGATTGCGGTGCCGCCGAACGGACCTTGGTGGAACGCTTCCTCGAAGCGATGGTCAATCCGGAACTGAGAGCTCAGATCGACGTTGGGTCCGCAAAAATGTCAGGGAAAAGCCATGGAGAGCACTGAGAGGATCGACCAGGCGGCCGCACCGGACGACGATGCGCCGCATCTGCTCGTGGTCGACGACGACACCCGTATCCGCAATCTTCTCAAGCAATATCTGACCGAAAACGGCTTCCGCGTCACCGTCGCCGGCAATGCCGACGAGGCCCGCCGCAAGCTCGCCGGCCTCGACTTCGACCTGCTTGTGCTCGATGTCATGATGCCGGGCGAAAGCGGCGTCGATCTCACCAAGGCGCTGCGCGCCGAGAAGAACGTGCCGATCCTGATGCTGACCGCCTTGTCGGAGACCGACAGCCGCATCTCGGGCCTCGAAGCCGGCGCCGACGACTACCTGCCAAAACCCTTCGATCCGCGCGAGCTGATCCTGCGCATCAACAACATCCTGCGCCGGGGCGGCCCGGCGGCGACGCCCAAGGTCGAACAGTTGGTGTTCGGTCCCTACACCTTCCAGATCGCCAGGCGCGAACTGAAGCGCGGCGGCGAGGCGCTGAAGCTGACCGACCGTGAACAGGAGATCCTGGCGATCTTCGCCGCGCGCGCCGGCGAAACCATCCCTCGCCACGAGCTGGTCGGCGACGATTCGGAAGTCGGCGAGCGCACCATCGACGTCCAGATCAACCGGCTGCGCCGCAAGATCGAGCGCGATCCGTCCAACCCGGTCTGGCTGCAGACCGTGCGCGGTATTGGGTATCGGCTCAGCGTGGAATAGAATACCGGCCGCAGCCCAAGAGCATGATCCCGAAAAGTGCGAACCGGTTTTCGGAAAAGATTATGCTCCAACAAAGAGTTAGATCAGGATGACGATTCAGCCAAACGTCATGCTGATCTAATACCGCCGACGGATGAAAAGAGCCAATGGCGACCACGGAACTGGAACAGCCGGACAATGACGGCTTGAGCGCACGCGCCGCGCGGACGCTCAAGGCGGTGCCGCGCAGCTGGAACCGGTTCTGGCGCCTCGTTTCGCTTTACATGCCCAAGCGCCTCTATGCGCGCTCGCTGATCATCGTCATCGCGCCGATGATCCTTTTGCAGTCGGTCGTCGCCTTCGATTTCATGGAACGTCACTGGGCAACCGTGACGCAACGCCTGTCGCAGGCCACCGTGCGCGACATCGCCGCCATCATCGACCTGATCGAAACCTACCCGCACGACGGCGACTACGCCAACATCATCCGCATCGCGCAGGACCGCATGCAGCTGAAGGTCGACCTCCTGCCGCCCGATCCGCTGCCGCCGCCCGGTCCAAAACCGTTCTTCTCGATCCTCGACGATGTTCTCTCCGCCGAAATCACCCGCCAGATCAACCGGCCCTTCTGGATCGACACGGTCGGGAATTCCAACATCGTCGAGGTGCGCGTCCAGCTTGAGAACAAGGTGCTGCGCGTCTTCGTGCGCCGCAGCCAGGCCTATGCCTCCAACACGCACATTTTCCTGATCTGGATGGTCGGCACCTCGCTGGTGCTGCTGATGATCGCCATCCCTTTCCTGCGCAACCAGATCCGGCCGATCCTGGCGCTTGCCGAGGCGGCCGAAAGCTTCGGCAAGGGCCGGCCGATGCCGCGCGATTTCCGCCCGCGCGGGGCCGAGGAGGTGCGCCGCGCCGGCTTTGCCTTCATCCAGATGCGCGAGCGCATCGAGCGTCAGATCGAGCAGCGCACGGCCATGCTGACCGGTGTCAGCCATGATCTCAGGACCATCCTCACCCGCTTCAAGCTGCAGCTGGCGCTGGCCGGCGGCAAGGCCGAGACCAAGGCGGCGCTGGACCAGGACATCGAAGACATGCAGTCGATGCTGGAAGGCTATCTCGCCTTTGCCAAGGGCGAGGCGTCGGAGGATCCGGGACGTTTCGATCTCGAAGCCTATTTCCAGAAGCTCGGCGAAGAAGCGAACTTGCGCAAATGCAGACTGTCGACGACGCTTTCCGGCGATCCGACCGTGCATGTGCGGCCGAACGCCTTCGCGCGGCTGCTGTCCAATATCATCGGCAATGCCTTCCGCTATGCCCGCACCGTGGAGGTCGCCGCCAACCATGGCCGCGGCTCGCTTCTGGTCACCATCGACGATGATGGGCCAGGTATTCCGACCGACAGGCGCGAAGACGTGTTCAAGCCCTTCGTGCGGCTCGACGCGGCCCGTAACCTTGACGCCAGCGGCACCGGGCTCGGCCTGTCGATCGCCCGTGACATCGCCCGCAGCCATGGCGGCGACATCACGCTCGACGACAGTCCGATGGGCGGCCTGCGCGTCGTGATCAAGGTTCCGGCCTGATTTCTATTTGACTATCCGGGCAAGATCTTGCCTGAAAACCGGTTTCGACTTTTCGGGACCACCGTCTGCTTCATCCGCCCGTCATGAAACCATGGTCAAGAGTGCGCATGAAGCGCGCGACCGCACTTGATTCGTCCTTGCCGCCTCACTTCGACCTCGTGCCCGTCAGGGTGCGCTGGAGCGAAGCGAGGGCGGCCGCATGGTCGCCGTTCCGGCATCGTTTCAAGGCAACCGCCGACCTCCGGAGCAAAGGGCCGCCATGCGCATATTGATGGTCACCGACGCCTGGCGCCCGCAAGTCAACGGCGTCGTCCACACGCTGGAGCGGCTAACCGAGACCCTGAAATCCTTCGACGCCGCGGTCGAATTCCTGACCCCGAACATCTTTCGCACCCTGCCCTTGCCGACCTACCCCGACATCCGCCTGGCGCTGACCACGCCCGGCCATGTCGCGCGCCTGATCGATGGCTACAAGGCCGACCACATCCACATCGTCACCGAGGGACCGCTGGGCATCATGGCGCGGCGCTATTGCCGCAATGCCCGCCGGCCGTTCACCACCAGCTATCACACCCGCTTTCCCGAGTATCTCAGCGCCCGCCTGCCGGTGCCCGAGAGCTGGACCTATCGCTGGCTGCGCGATTTCCACAATTCGGGCCAGGGCACGCTTGTCGCCACCCAGTCGCTCGCCGACGATCTCACGGCGCGCGGCTTCAACAAGCTCAGGCCCTGGACGCGCGGCGTCGACACCGAGCATTTCCGGCCCGACAAGCGCAAGGACCTCGGCTTTCCCGGCCCGGTTTTCCTGTGCGTCGGCCGCGTGGCCATTGAAAAGAACCTCTCCGCCTTCCTCGATCTCGACCTGCCGGGCAGCAAGGTGATCGTCGGCGAAGGTCCGGAGCTTGCCAAGCTCAAGGCCAAATATCCCCAGGCGCATTTTCTCGGCCATCGTCCCAATGACGAACTGGCCGAAGTCTACGCCTCGGCCGATGTCTTCGTCTTCCCCAGCCGCACCGACACCTTCGGCAACGTCATCATCGAGGCACTGGCCAGCGGCACGCCGGTCGCCGCCTATCCGGTGACCGGGCCTATCGACATCGTTGGCGACGGCTTTGGCGGCGCGGTTTCGAACGACCTGCGCGAGGCGGCACTTGCCGCGCTCGACATCAGCCGCGACCAAGCCCGCGAGCGCGCCACGCGCTACAGTTGGAAGGCCAGCGCGGAAATGTTTCTCGACGCGGTCGAGGAAGCGCTCGGCGTGAAGCGCACGATCGCGGCCTGACAGGGTCGACACAGCCGAGCCGCCGCGGGCGAGCTTTAGCTAGGTGTGGTGTGGCCGGTGCCAATTGTAGCGATGAAGCCATCGTGGCAGTCTGCGGTGCGTTCATGACAAGTGTTGTAGGCTCGAGCATAAGCCCATTCGCGCAGAGTCGGAGGTTTGCTCCTGATTCCGGCGGATGCGGCGTCGCCTTCCTTCCTGAACCTTGTGCTGATGCATTTTGGACTGGCGTGGCCGTCCGACGTCCTGCATCTTGTGCTCTCAGCCGCAACGGTCGGAGCCATTCTCGGCGCGTTTCGGCCTCCAGCTATCGCGTCAATTCAATCGGCCGCGACGCCGTGATGGCGTCTGCCGGGGCTTCCTGCCCGCTATTTCAGAATAGCCGCCCGCCGTCCGGCACCTTGCGTTCGATGGCGCCCAACACGACGGCGCCCTCTTCATCGGGGAAACCGAGCGTCAGCACTTCCGACATGAACGGGCCGATCTGGCGCGGCGGGAAATTGACCACCGCTAACACCTGCCGGCCGATCAAAGTCTCGGGCGTATAATATTTGGTGATCTGCGCCGACGACTTCTTGATGCCGATCTCGGCGCCGAAATCGATCTTCAGCCTGAAGGCCGGCTTGCGCGCCTCCGGAAACGGTTCAGCCTCGACGATCGTGCCGGCGCGGATGTCGACACGATCGAAGTCGGCAAAACTGATCTCGGGCTTGCGCTCGTTGCTGGAACTCATGTCGAACGCTTCTTGCTCAGGCGTTGCCGAAGGTCTCGAACAGCACGCCGGCCAGCGCGTCCTTGGCCGAGGTTCCCGACCAGACGACGAACTGGAAAGCCTGGAAGTAACACTCGCAGGCTTCCAGCGCCGAGGACAAAAGCACTTCGACCTGCTGGCTCGATGGTTCGACCCCGCCGGCCAGGAGCAGCGACTGGCGGAACATGATCGCGCCTTCCTGCTCCCAGAGGTCGAAATGGCCGAACAGCATCTGTTCGTTGATCAGCGACAACAGCCGCATCACTTCCAGCGTGCGGGTTTCCGGCACCTTGATGTCGAAGGCGCAGGCCAGGTGCAGCGCCTCGAAATCCTCCATCCACGAGAAGGAGACGTGATAGTCGGTCCAGCTGCCGGCAACCGAGATCGAGATTTCGTCGTCGCCGGCCCGTTCGAAGGACCAGTCATTGTTGTGGGCCACCTGCTCGATCACATCCACCGGATGGATTTCGCGGGAAAATTCGAGTTCGAGAAGTTCCATGGAATGCTTCCTGTGTTCAGGGGGAGCGCCACACGCTCCGCGGGGCACACACGACGAACAATCTTGTCTAGAACTCGGACGGCCGGGACTTCTCAACGCAAAGACCCCAGACCGGACCCCACCGCCCGGCGCATGACCCCTGCTCCGAATCATGCAACAAATTCAGTCTATTGATCGGGAGTCGCGTGAACAGCCCAATTTTCGCACTGCGTCATTCGCATGTGGAAAGGTGCCTGCCACAAAGAGTCACGCAATGCCGGTAAGCGATTCACGGCAAAGCGATTTTCAGGCTGGTGCTTTGTGGAAAAGTTTAACGAATTATTTTTTCGGCTTGGGCTTCGCCGGAGCCGCAGGTGTAGCCTGACCGGTCAGTTCGGCGATCCTGGCCTCGAGCGTCTCGATGCGCTCGGCGAGCCTGCCGTTCTCTTCTCTCGCCTTGGCCGCCATCTCGCGCGCGGCCTCGAACTCCTCGCGCTGCACGACATCCATGGAGTTGAGGATGCGTTCCGCTTGGCCCTTGAAGGCCGTCTCCACCTCGCGCCGCACACCTTGAGCGGCACCGGCGGCATCGGTCATCAACTTGGCGAATTCATCGAGAATGCGGTTCGGTCCGGTCGACATGGCAGATCCTCGCTTGCATGATTTGAATTAGTGACGTGGCGCGAGGAATGCAAGAACGTTGGGCGTTGGTGCGGCATCTGCGTTGCTATGGCGCACAACCGCATGGCGACTGCCGCGTCCTGCGGGAGGCTCCCGAACGCTCCGAAGCTGTACTTGGTGGTGGCAAGTCGCCTATTGTGACGCCCTCGTCTCCCTTCAGGCACGTTCAACCCGGGATAACCAATGGCAACGCCCCCGCGCAGACCGACAAATCCGATGGAAGCCGCCGAAGCTGTCTTCAAGCCGGTGAAGAAGCCGGCACCGGCCCCGCCTCGCGAACCCTCCACCGCCCCGAATGTCCGCGAGCTTGTCTCGATCAGGATCGACCGGGCCGTGCTCGAGCATTTCCAGGAAGATGGCCCAGGCTGGCAGGACAGGATCAACGACGCCTTGCGTGAAGTGGTGGCCGGCAAGCCCAGGGGTTGAGGACATCCATCCGCGCGACGGATCTTGAAGCGATCCCGTTCACCAGCCATGGACGGCCGTGCCCTTGCCTTGACCCTGCCAAAACCCTGCCGCATGGTCCGCGCCGATCGCAACCGAGAGCTCCCCGTTGAACGAGTATTTCCTGCTGCCGCTGGCTTCACTGCCTTTCCCGAACATCAACCCGATCCTCATCCAGATCGGGCCGCTGGCGGTGCACTGGTACGGCATCGGTTACATCGTCGGCATCCTGTTTGCCTGGTGGTATGCCAAGCGGCTCGCCGCAAATCCGAAACTCTGGCCCGACGGCGTCCTGCCGATGAAGCTGGAGGACCTCGACGATTTCATCGTCTGGGCGGCCGTCGGCGTGGTTCTGGGCGGCCGCACCGGCTATGTCCTGTTCTATGACCTGGCGCGCTATATCGCCCATCCTCTCGATATCTTCGCCGTCTGGCAAGGCGGCATGTCCTTCCATGGCGGCCTGCTCGGCGTCATCCTGGCCATGACGCTGTTTTCCTTTAAGCGCGGCATCCGCACCTGGTCGCTGTTCGATGTCGTGGCGGCCGGCGTGCCGGTCGGCCTCGGCCTCGTGCGCGTCGCCAACTTCATCAACTCCGAGCTCTGGGGACGGCCGACCGACGTGCCCTGGGCGATCGAATTCCCCAATGGCGGACCGTTCACCCGCCATCCGAGCCAGCTCTACGAGGCCTTGCTCGAAGGGCTGGTGCTGTTTGTGGTGCTGCGCATCCTCACCCACTCGCGCCTCAAGCTGAAGACGCCGCGCTTTGTCGGCGGCGCTTTCATCTGCGGCTACGGCCTGTCACGAATTTTCGTCGAGTTCTTCCGCGAACCCGACCAGCAGCTCGGCTATCTCCTCGGCACAAACTGGCTGACCATGGGCATGATCCTGTCGACGCCGATGGTGCTGGCCGGCATCTGGGCGATGGCCACAGCCAAGCCGGTGAAGCAAGTGCAGCCGCAGGCGACATGACGCGACTGAAATCCCGTATCGTCGACCTGATCGAGGCGGTGGGTCCGATGCCCATCAACGAATATATGGCGCTGTGCCTGTTCGATCCGCGCGACGGCTACTACACCACACGCGAACCGTTCGGCGCGGCCGGCGACTTCATCACCGCGCCGGAAATCAGCCAGATGTTCGGCGAACTCGTCGCCGTCTGGCTCTATCAGGCTTGGGCAGCGATCGGCCGGCCGATGCCGGTCACCGTCGCCGAGATCGGCCCTGGCCGCGGCACGCTGATGAAGGACATGCTGCGCACCTTGTCGCGGCTCGACCCCGCCTTGGCCAATGGCGCCGCCTTCGCCATGATCGAGACCAGCCCGCGCCTGACGGAAATCCAGAAACAGACGCTCGGCGCGACACCATTCGCTGTTTCATGGCACGAAACCATCGACACGCTGCCGCGGCAACCACTGCTGATCGTCGGCAACGAACTGTTCGATGCCATGCCCATCCGCCAGTTCGTCCGCGCCGGCGCCGAGTGGCGCGAGCGCATGGTCGGCCTGGACGACGCGGACAATCTTTGCTTCTTCGCGGGCGTCGGCTCGGTCGACCCGACGCTGCTGCCCGGGGATGCAGCCGACGCGCCGCAAGGCGCGATCGTCGAAATCGCGCCCGCCCGCACCGCCCTGATGGCGGCCATCGCCGAGCGCATAGCCGCTCATGGCGGCGCCGGGCTGTTCCTCGACTACGGCCATCTGCGGCGCGGGGTCGGCGACACGCTGCAGGCCTTGCGCCGGCACAATCACGAAGATGTGCTGGCCAATCCCGGCGAAGCCGACCTTACCTCCCATGTCGATTTCGCCGCCCTTGCAGCGACCGTGCGCGCGTACGGTCTCGACGCCTACCTGTCGACGCAGGGCAATTTCCTGCTCGGCATGGGCATTCTGGAGCGTGCCGGCCAGTTGGGCGCCGATGCCGGCCAGGCAGCACGCGACAAGATATCAGATGCCGTCGAGCGCCTCGCCGGCCCGCGAGCCATGGGCGAACTCTTCAAGGTCCTAGCCGTCGTTCCGCGCGGCGTCGCCGTCAGGTCCTTCGCCACGGCGGATTGACTTTTCGTCGCTACCCCTCCCAATCTCCCGTCCGGTAAAAGACGGCCGGACCGCCGGCCGCTTTTCCTTGACGAAACCGCCCACACGGACAACAACGCCCGCATGCTGAATCAGACCAAACCGGATCCCGTTCGGTCGCCGCTACTGGACCAGGCGCAGGCACAAGGCATCCGCCACGGCTACTTCACCCGCATTGGCGGCGTCTCCACGGGCATCTACCGGGGCCTCAACATCGGCACTGGGTCGGATGACGACCAGGCGCTGGTCGCCGAGAACCGGGCCCGTGTCGCCGCCTGGATGGGCGTGCCCGCAAGCCATCTGCTGACCGCCTGGCAGGTCCATTCACCCAACGTCGTCATCGCCAGGGAACCCTTCGCCGGCGAGCGTCCCAAGGCCGATGCCATCGTCACCGACCGGCCGGGCATCGCCATCGGCGCCTCGACCGCCGATTGCGGCCCGGTTCTGTTCGCGGATGACGGCGCGCGCATCATCGGCGCGGCGCATGCCGGGTGGAAAGGCGCTTTCACGGGCGTACTCGAAAACACCGTTGCCGCCATGGAGAGCCTCGGCGCCCGTCGCGAAAAAATCGTTGCCGTGCTTGGCCCTTCGATCAGCCCCGACAATTACGAAGTGGGGCCGGAATTCGTCGCCCGCTTCGTCGATGCCGACAGTGAAAATGCACGATATTTCGTGCCTTCGGCACATGCCGGCCATTCGATGTTCGACCTCAACGGCTATACGATCGACCGGCTGGCCAAGGCCGGCGTTACGGCCGAAGGCCTTGGCCGCTGCACCTATGCCGAGGAAGATCTGTTTTACTCCTACCGGCGCACCACGCACCGTAGGGAACCCGATTATGGCCGGCAGGTTTCGGCAATCGTTTTGGAGAAGGTATAATGGCGCTGCATTTTGAACGATCGGAATTCGACGCGCGGCGCGACCGGCTGATGATCGAGATGGCCGAGAAGAAGCTCGACGCCATCCTGCTGTTCGCGCAGGAAAGCATGTACTGGCTGACCGGCTACGACACGTTCGGCTTCTGCTTCTTCCAGTGCCTGGTGGTGAAGGCCGACGGTTCCATGGTGCTTCTGACCCGTTCGGCCGACCTGCGCCAGGCCCGCCAGACCTCGATCATCGACAACATCGTGCTGTGGACCGATCGCGACGGCGCCAATCCGGCCGTCGACCTGCGCAACCTGCTCAACGAACTCGACCTGCTCGGCGCCCGGATCGGCGTCGAATACGACACTCACGGTCTGACCGCCTATAATGGCCGCCGCCTGGACGAGCAGTTGCAGACCTTCGGCCAGATCGCCGATGCCTCCGGCATCGTCGGGCGGTTGCGCCTGTTCAAGAGCCCGGCCGAGGTCGCCAAGGCGGAGAAGGCCGCCAATCTGTCCGACGACGCGCTGGACGCGGCGCTGCCGCTGATCAAGCAGGGCGGCGACGAGGCCTTGATCCTCGCCGCCATGCAGGGCGCGATCTTCGCCGGTGGCGGCGACTATCCGGCCAACGAGTTCATCATCGGCTCCGGCGTCGATGCGCTGCTGTGCCGCTACAAGGCCGGCCGCCGCAAGCTCACCAAGAATGACCAGCTGACGCTTGAATGGGCAGGGGTCTTCCATCACTACCACGCGCCGATGATGCGCACGGTGCTGACCGGAAAGGTCTCCAAGCGCCATCAGGAGCTGTTTGATGCGGCACGCGCCGCCCTTCTGGCCGTCGAAAAGGCGATGACGCCCGCAAACACCTTCGGCGACGTGTTCGACGCCCACGCCCGTACCATGGAAGCGCACGGCCTGACCAAGCACCGGCTGAACGCCTGCGGCTATTCGGTCGGGGCCCGCTTCACGCCGTCCTGGATGGATATGCCGATGTTTTACCAGGGCAATCCCGAACCGATCGCGCCGAACATGACGCTGTTTGCCCATATGATCATCATGGATTCCGAGACCGAGACGGCGATGACGCTTGGCCGCACCTACCTGACCACCGAATCCCAGCCGAAGCCGCTGTCCCGCCATGATCTCGACTTGATCGTGCAGTGAATCCATAATGGGAGGCGTTCTTCGCCAAGGAGTTAGAAGGCAAATGAGACGATCGCATGTGACGACCGTGTCATTGCTTGTGGCATTGGCTTTGGCTGCCTGCACCAACGCAAAGGACGTCCTCGAGCCTTCCGCCATCACCCCGCCGGCGGCTTCGACGCAGCCGGCAACGCAGGGCAGCTCGGCGGGCACCGTTCCCGCCCCGGCGCCATCTACGGCCGCGACGGCCACCACGACAGCGGGCGCACCCGCCGCCGCGCCCGTCACCTCCGCCCAGGCTGCCGCCATCCTGTCGAAGACCCGGCTGCAGATCGCGCCGATCGTCGGCGCTTCGGTGGAAGCCGCCACGCCGCTGACGGCGGAACTGCAGACACGCGCCAGGCAGCGCGGCATCACGCTGGCCGGCAGCCAGGACCAGACCGCCACCCATGTGCTCAAGGGTTACTTCTCGGCGATGACGGAGGGCAAGGACACCACCGTCATCTATGTCTGGGACGTCTACGACCTATCCGGCAACCGGCTGCACCGCATCAACGGCCAGATGAAGGCGCCTTCGACCGGTTCCGGCGCCGGCGCCGACAGCTGGAAGTCGGTCTCGCCAGCCACCATGCAGGCGATCGCCGACCAGACCATCGACCAGTTCGCGGCCTTTCTCAGTGGCAAGGCGAGCTAGCCCAGAACCCAAAAGTAGAAAACGGTTTTGGGAAAATCCGGATGCTCGAACGAGCAGAGGGAGCAGCGGAAGTCCGCAGCTCTCCGCTGCCAGTCGGTGATGGCTAACAGTTTTCGTGAGCTTAGCCGGCGGATTCACGATCTCGACGCTTGCAATACCGGCGCGGGCCGCTAAAAGCCCGGTTAAAAGGCGCAGGAGAGTCCGCCAGGCCTCTCCGTCCTCCACCAGGAACGGTGCATGAAACTCTTCGCGGGCAATTCCAACAGGGTGCTGGCCGAAGCGGTCGCTCGCTATCTCAACATCCCGCTGGGCAAGGCCAGTGTCAGGCGCTTCGCCGACCAGGAAATCTTCGTCGAAATCCAGGAGAATGTGCGCGGCGAGGATGTCTTCATCCTGCAGTCGACCTCGTTCCCGACCAACGATCACCTGATGGAACTGCTCATCATGATCGACGCCTTCATGCGCTCCTCGGCCAAGCGCATTACGGCCGTTATCCCCTATTTCGGCTATGCCAGGCAGGACCGCCGCGCCTCCGGCCGCACGCCGATCTCGGCCAAGCTGGTCGCCAACATGATCACCCGCGCCGGCGTCGACAGGGTTTTGACGCTGGATCTCCATGCCGGCCAGATCCAGGGCTTCTTCGACATCCCGACCGACAATCTGTTCTCGGTGCCGGTGATGGCCCGCGACGTCAAGGCAAAATACAAGCAGCTTGGCAACGTCGTCGTCGTATCGCCCGATATTGGCGGCGTGGTGCGTGCCCGCGCGCTTGCCAAGCGCTTCGACGCGCAGCTCGCCATCGTCGACAAGCGTCGTGAGCGTCCGGGCGAATCGGAAGTCATGAACATCATCGGCGCGGTCGCCGGCAAGGATTGCCTTTTGATCGACGACATCGTCGATTCCGGCGGCACGCTGTGCAATGCCGCCGACGCGCTGCTGGCCAACGGCGCCACCAGCGTCACCGCCTACATCACCCACGGCGTGCTGTCGGGCGGCGCGGTCGCTCGCATCAGCGGCTCGAAGCTGCAGGAACTGGTGATCACCGATTCCATCCAACCGACGCAGGGCGTGCTCGACGCGCCCAACATCCGCGTCATCTCGATCGCCGACCTGATGGGCGAAGCCATCTCGCGCACGGCGACCGAGGAATCGGTGTCGAGCCTGTTCGACTGAAAACCCGTCACCCCTGCGGCAAGGCCGATGGCGTCGGTGCCTCTGACCGGGCCGGAGCTCGCCGCATGCCTTCGCCGGCATCGCGCGCGCCGCGCATATAGCCGCGCGGCGAGGAACCCAGCATGCGCTTGAACATGGTGATGAAGGCCGGCACGCTGTCATAGCCGAGATCGAGCGCCACCCGGGTGATCGGCTCGCCGTCGGCGAGCCTCGGCAGCGCCGCGAACAGGCAGGCCTGCTGGCGCCATGTTGACAGCGACAGGCCGGTCTGGCGCTGGAAGGCGCGCGTGAAGGAGCGTCGGCTCATGCCGACCGTATCGGCCCATTCGTCGATCGTCGCATGCGGTGAGGGTGCGGCGACGAAACGCCGGCAGAGCGCCGCCAGTTTGGGATCCGACGGGAACGGCAGGCCGAGCGGCCGCTCCGGCAATTGCGGGATCTCGTGCAGGAGAAGGTTCATGATCAGGCCGCCGCGCCCTTCAAGCTCGCCGCCTTGCGGCAGCTTCTCGGATTCCACGATCAGACTGTGCATCAGGTCGGTGATGCCGACGACGCGCATGCCCTCCGGCAGGCCCGGAATCGCCTGCGGCATGACATAGACCGAGCGCATCGAGACATCGCCCAGCATCTCGACGGAATGTTCGATGCCGGCCGGGATCCACATCGCATGGTCCGGCGGCACCATCCACCGGCCATGCCGCGTCGTCACCAGCACGACGCCGACCAGCGCATGCAGCAACTGGCTGCGGCTGTGGTGGTGGTGCGGCACGTGGTAGCCGTCCGGATATTCGGTCGGCAACACCACCGCCGGCCCGACCGCCTGCTCGAGCCACTGCCAGCGCAGCCCGTGCAATTGCTCGAGATCGGCGTGGCCGGCGCCGAAAATCTCCCTGGTTTTTGGCATTCGGTATGGCCCACTTGCGAAACTCTTGGACCAAACCACGAAAGAAGTCGCTTGGCAACCGGACTATAAGGCAGCCTGCGGGAAGCGCCCGCCACACCGCCTGCGGGAAAAACCGCCAAAAAGACTACGGAGCCTATCTTGACCGATACAACAGCCACCAGCGTCGCGCCGCCTGCGACCGCCAGTCACGCTTCAGTCCAGGCGACGGCCTTCACCGTCATCCTGGCGGTGAGCCTCTGCCACTCCATCAACGACATCATGCAGTCGCTGCTATCGGCCATCTATCCGCTTCTGAAAGACAATTACGGCCTCGACTTCTGGCAGATCGGCCTGTTGACCTTCACCTTCCAGGTGACGGCATCCCTGCTGCAGCCGATCATCGGCGCGGTTACCGACAAGCGGCCGATGCCTTATTCGCTGCCCTGGGGCATGGCGTCTTCGCTGATCGGCCTGGTCGTGCTGGCCTATGCCGGGCACTACTACCTCCTCCTGATCGGCGCCTCGCTGATCGGCATCGGCTCGGCGATCTTCCATCCGGAGTCCTCGCGCATCGCCCGCTTCGCATCCGGCGGCCGGTTTGGCCTGGCGCAGTCGCTGTTCCAGGTCGGCGGCAATTTCGGCCAGTCCATGGGCCCATTGCTGGCCGCCTTCATCGTCGTGCCCTTCGGCCAGACCAGCATCGCCTGGTTCGCCGTCGGCTCGCTGATCGGCATCGTCATCCTGTGGCAGGTCGGCGGCTGGTACAGCCGTCTGCGCGCCGCGCAAGGCAATCGCAAGACGGCAAGCTTCGTCTCGCCCTTCCCGCGCCGCAAAGTGATGTGGGCCTTGGTGGTGCTGACCTTGCTGGTGCTGACCAAGAACGCCTACATCGCCAGCCTGGCCAGCTACTACACCTTCTACTCCATCCATAAGTTCGGCGTTTCGGTGCAGATGTCGCAGGTCATGCTGTTTCTCTTCCTCGGCTCTTCGGCGCTGGGCATCCTGCTTGGCGGTCCGTTCGGCGACCGCTATGGACAAAAGGCGATGATCTGGTTCTCGATCGTCGGCGTCCTGCCCTTCACGCTGGCGCTCCCCTACGCCAACATGGAATGGACGATGGTGCTGACCGTGCTGATCGGCCTGATCCTGTCGTCGGCATTCTCCAACATCGTCGTCTTCGCGCAGGAACTGGTGCCGGGCCGCGTCGGCACGATCGCCGGCATCTTCTTCGGCTTCGCCTTCGGCGTCGGCGGCATCGCGGCCGCCGTGCTTGGCGTCGTCGCCGACATGAAGGGCATCGATTTCGTCTTCCAGATCTGCTCCTACCTGCCGTTCCTGGGATTGCTGACGGTGTTCCTGCCCAACATGAAGGAAGCCCGCAAGGCGCAGGCAGCCGCATAAAATCATCCGAGCTGTATCCAGGCAAAGGCACCCGCCATATGGCGGGTGCCTTTGCCATTCAGGCGGGAAGGATTCAGGCCTTGAAGAAGGCCAGCAGGTCGGCGTTGATGATTTCGGCGTGGGTCGTGGCCATGCCGTGCGGAAAGCCCTTGTAGACTTTGAGCTCGCCCTTCTTGAGCAGCTTGATGGTCAACAGCGCCGAGTCGGCAATGGGGACGATCTGGTCGTCATCGCCATGCATGACCAGCACCGGCACGTCGATCTTCTTCAGGTCTTCGGTAAAGTCCGTCTCCGAAAAGGCCTTGATGCAGTCATAGTGCGCCTTGGTGCCACCCATCATGCCCTGGCGGTACCAGTTGTCGATCACACCTTGCGAAACCTGCGCATCCGGGCGATTGAAGCCGTAGAACGGGCCGGCGGGAACATCCACGTAAAGCTGCGCGCGGTTGGCGGCAACGCCTGCGCGGAAGCCGTCGAACACCTCGATCGGCAGGCCGCCGGGATTGGCTGGGGTCTTGAGCATGATCGGCGGCACCGCGCCGAGCAAGGCCGCTTTGGCAACACGGCCGCCCGCACCATACCGGGCGACATAGCGCGCCACCTCGCCGCCGCCGGTCGAGTGGCCGACATGGATGGCATCCCTAAGGTCGAGATGCGCGACAAGTTCAGCCACATCGGCGGCATAGGTGTCCATCTCGTTGCCGATATCCGTCTGCGTCGACCGGCCATGGCCGCGGCGGTCATGGGCGATGACGCGGTAGCCTTGTGACAGGAAGAACAGCATCTGGGCGTCCCAGTCGTCGCTGCTCAACGGCCAGCCGTGATGGAAGACGATGGGCTGGCCGGTTCCCCAGTCCTTGTAATAGATCTGCGTGCCGTCCTTGGTGGTGATCGTGCCGCTGCCTGAGCCTGATTTGGTCTGCGAGGTCATCTCAATCTCCGTTCGATTAGTATCGCAATAAACAATATCGCGATAAGATATCGCTAGCGCAGCTTGATCCCCGTGTCTACAAAAAATATGTATCGCGATATCATTTTTTGCAGTACATATTTTAGGCGTTTAATCGGCAAAGGAATGCGTCGTGCCTCTCCCGTTGGACAATCAGCTGTGCTTCACGCTCTACGCCACCAGCATGGTGATCAATCGCACCTACAAGCCGATGCTGGACGAGATGGGCATCACCTATCCGCAATATCTCGTGCTCAACGTGCTGGGCGAGGCTGACGGGATGTCTGTCGGCACGATCGCGCACAGGCTCGCTCTGGAATCGAGCACGGTCACGCCGCTGGTTAAGCGCATGGAACAATCCGGCCTGGTGACCCGCCGGCGCAGCCAGACCGACGAGCGCCAGGTACAGGTCGACCTGACATCAGCCGGCCGCAAGCTGCTCGTCCAGTGCAATTGCCTGAACGAAACCCTGGTTGAGCGCTCGGGCATGACGCTGGCCGAGCTCGACGCCCTGAACCGGCAGGTCCAGGCACTGCGCTATGCCTTGAGCGGCGACCGTTAACGACGGCCTTTCCCACCTCCGCTTGCACGCCTGCCCGCCTTCCGCTATAGAGCCGCCACCCGCGTAGACACCCTTGGAGGCAACGCGGCGGAAGGCTGCCTTCCCCTTGTGATCCCGAACAAAGATCCGCTCGCTGCGGTTTCCGGCATTCGGGCACCGAGGTCTGGCGGCTTTCGACGTTTACGGCCTGGCACATCGCCAACCGTAGGCGCTCCATAACACGCGAAAGGAAAAGCCATGAGCCACGATACTTACGAGCTCAAGGCCGAAGCGCGCGAACAGGTCGGTAAGGGGTCCGCCCGTGCAGTTCGCCGCAACGGTAAAGTGCCTGCAGTAATCTACGGTGACAGACAGCCTCCCCTGGCGATCGCGCTCACCTACAAGGACATCTACTACAAGATCCATGGCGGCGGGTTCCTGACCACGGTCGCCACGATCGATGTCGACGGCAAGAAGATCCAGGTCCTGCCGAAGGACTTCCAGCTCGACCCGGTCAAGGATTTCCCTGTCCATGTCGACTTCCTGCGCATCGGCAAGGACACCGAAGTCAACGTCGATGTTCCCGTGCACTTCATCAATGAAGACAAGTCGCCCGGCATCAAGCGCGGCGGCGTGCTCAACATCGTGCGTCACGAAGTCGAGTTCCACTGCCCGGCCAATGCGATCCCGGAATTCATCACCGTCGATCTCACCGGTGCCGACATCGGCGATTCGATCCACATCTCGGCGGTCAAGCTGCCGGCCGGCGTCAAGCCGGTCATCTCCGACCGCGACTTCACCATCGCGACCGTTGCCGGCTCTTCGGCGATGAAGCCGGAGACGGAAGAGACGGTTGAGGTTGCGGCTCCCGAAGCGGCTCCCGCCGCCGAAGAGAAGTAACTCTTTTCACGCCCGGAGGCGACGATGCTTGTCTTTGCAGGCCTCGGCAATCCGGGCGCGAAATACGCTGAAAACCGGCACAATGTCGGCTTCATGGCGGCGGACGCTATCGCCCGCCGCCATTCCTTTTCGCCCTGGTCGAAGAAGTTCCAGGGCCTGATTTCCGAAGGCACGCTCGGCGGCGAAAAGATCATCCTGATCAAGCCGCAGACCTTCATGAACCTGTCCGGCCAGTCCGTCGGCGAAGCGCTGCGCTTCTACAAGCTCGACCTTTCCGCCCTCACCGTCTTCTATGACGAGATCGATCTTGCCGAAGGCAAGCTGCGTATCAAGACCGGCGGTGGCGCCGGTGGCCACAACGGCATCCGCTCGATCGACGGCCATGTCGGCAACGCCTATCGGCGCGTGCGCATCGGCGTCGGCCATCCCGGCGTCAAGGAAATGGTCCAGCATCATGTGCTCGGTGACTTCGCCAAGGCCGACCGCGACTGGCTCGACCCGCTGCTCGATGCGATCGCCGACAATGCGGCGATGATCGTCAAGGGCGACGAATCCGGCTTCATGAACAAGGCCGCCCTTGCCGTCCAGGGTAAGGCGGGCGTCGAACCGGAAAAGCCGGCGCAGAAGCAGTCGAGCCCGAAACAGCAAAGCCCGAAACAGCAAAGCCATGTCCGCCAGGCCCGCCCCCAGCAGGCGCCCGCCAAACTGCCCGAGACCGGCCCGATGGCCGCCATGCTGAAGAAACTCTTCGGCAACAAGGACTGAAGCGTAGGCGCATGTGGCCTTACAGGGCTTGACGTTCCTAACCCCTATCGCCCATAGCCCTCATCAAATTTCGCTTTTTCCCGATAGGACCGGACAAAATGGGTTTCAAATGCGGCATCGTTGGCTTGCCCAATGTCGGCAAGTCGACGCTTTTCAACGCGCTGACGAGGACGGCCGCCGCGCAGGCCGCCAATTATCCCTTCTGCACCATCGAACCGAACACCGGCGAGGTGGCGGTGCCCGATCCGCGCCTGCAGAAGATCGCCGAAATCGCCAAGTCGAAGGAGATCATTCCGACGCGCATCTCCTTCGTCGACATTGCCGGCCTGGTGCGCGGCGCCTCCAAGGGCGAAGGGCTGGGCAATCAGTTCCTCGCCAACATCCGCGAGGTCGACGCCATCGTGCATGTGCTGCGCTGCTTCGAGGATGACGACATCACCCATGTCGAGGGCCGCATCGACCCTGTCGCCGACGCCGAGACGGTCGAGACCGAGCTGATGCTCGCCGACCTCGACAGCATCGAGCGCCGCATCGTCCAGATCCGCAAGCGCGCGGGCAGCAAGGACAAGGAAGCGACGACCGTATTGCCGATGATGGAGGCGGCACTGGAGCTGCTGCAGGCCGGCAAGCCGACCCGCATCCTGCTCAAGGGGATTTCGGCGGAGGACCTGCGCATCCTGCAGGGCCTGAACCTCTTGACCTCGCATCCCGTGCTCTATGTCTGCAACGTCGCCGAGGTGGATGCCGCGACCGGCAACGAGCACACCAGGGCCGTGGAGAAGATGGCCACCGCGCAGGGCGCCGGCACCGTGGTGATCTCGGCCGCGATCGAGGCCGAAGTCGCCCAGCTCTCGGACGAGGAAGAGATGGAGTTCCTGTCCTCGCTTGGGCTCGACGAGCCTGGCCTGAACAAGGTCATCCGCGCCGGCTACGACCTGTTGCATTTGATCACCTATTTCACCGCCGGGCCGAAGGAAACGCGCGCCTGGACCATCCACAAGGGCGACAAGGCCCCACAGGCCGCTGGCGTCATCCACACCGACTTCGAACGCGGCTTCATCCGCGCCCAGACCATCGCCTACAACGACTTCGTCACGCTGGGCGGCGAAGTGGCGGCCAAGGAAGCCGGCAAGGCACGCGATGAAGGCAAGGAATACGTCGTCCAGGACGGCGACGTCATGCTGTTCAAGTTCAACACGTGATGTGATTGAGGACACGCAGCAGCGGCGGCGTGTTCGACCAGCAAGGGAATCTCAAAATCAACAGATCGGTATCTGTGGATGCTTTTGGGTCCAAGCACTCTCTATACCCGCGCCGCGAGTTGGCTTCGCAAGCTGCCTCGGCCGCAGCTGGGTCAGAGCGAGCCGCTGCCCGCTTCAATGCTCTCGACTTGAGAGGACTCAGCCTGTGTTGTGCGACCTTCCAGTTCTATCTCCCTCCCGAGGGCTCCACGCGGGGCTATCGCCGGGTGAGAACGTCTCCCAGGACGCGAACGAGCTGTAGTGCTCAAGATCCACCTGATCGAACGCGTCTCGTCTGTAGGGGTATGTGTCAGGACGAAGGATACTGGAACCCTCCTTTTCGACCTTGAGCGGAACAACTGGAAGCATCGAACTTAGGCGTTTGGGCAGTTCCATGAGAAAGTGCCAGAGCCCGTTTTCTTTGATGGCCGACACACGCTGCTCCGGCTTTCGATAGGCCTCATGTTCCAAGAACAGGCCGCTGTCCTGATCCAAGACGCAAAGCCCGTGCACATGAGCGTGTTCCACCTTTTTTGTGATTTCCTGGAACATCTTCGCTAATTTAGCTTCAGTCGGGCCTCCATACCCGAAGACAAAAAAACGTGGGGGCAGGTCCGATGGTCGTCTTTCGTATCGCACCGGCGTCTTTTTCTCGGCAGGCAATTGCCAAAGGTATTTCTTGTTTGGCTCTCCATCTGGATTCTTGCACATATTTCGTATGAAAAGGCAGTTAGTGAAGGCGTTTTTAAGATTATCCTTTTTTATGTTCGTTTTTACCTCAATAACGCCGTACACCATCTCGATCGGGTAGATTTGCCATGCTTCAGAGGAGTAAAACGGCACGTTGTTCAGCGCATCAAAGATGATGATGTCGCACTGTGGACTCATTCTTCCGTGTTCGCCTCCCGAGACTAGGAAGCCGGTCCCTATCCCGAATTTCGCCGGCAGGTACCTGCGTAGCATTCGAACGAGATGGGTTTCGTTAAGACGTCCGACCTCGCCCGGATGGGACGTAAGCGAGCTGAAGAACTCCTTCTCTATGCGCAGTTGAGCAATGTTCCCGGCCATCAACTTATCGACGTTAAATAACCCCATAAGGATACCCTCCACTGAACCCATTTTACGAGAAGCGCATTGCCCAAGGCTAGTGCGGCTTTGCCGATCTTGCTGAACTCGGCTTCATTATCGGTCATGTGCGGATGTGCCTTGATCGGACATTTCCGCCCGCCGCACCCTGGCTCTGAAGCGGCCATACATTGGCTGGTTCACCAGAAAGGGCTTGACCAAACCGCCCGCGGCCTGCATCCGGATTTTCCGATCCAAGGGGATCGCGCATTCTACAACCGGATTTGCAGACCATGACCGGAAAGACATGGGCCTATGAGGACTTCGTCGAAGGGGCCAAGTTCGACCTCGGCACCAAACAGGTGAGCGCGGCCGAGATCATCGAGTTCGCCAGCGAGTTCGACGCCCAGCCGATGCATCTCGACGAGGAGGCCGGCAAGGCCAGCATCCTCGGTGGCCTCTCGGCTTCGGGTTGGCACACCTGCGCCATGTTCATGCGCATGCTGTGCGATGCCTTCTTGCTGGACTCCACCTGTCAGGGCGCGCCCGGCGTCGATCAGGTCAAATGGAAGAAGCCGGTGCTCGCCGGCGATACGCTGCGGGGCAACCTCGTGGTTCTGGCCAGATGCCTGTCGAAGTCGAAGCCGCAGCTCGGCTTCGTGACCATGCGCAGCGAACTCGTCAACCAGCGCGGCGAAAGCGTCTTCGAACTCGAGAACTCCGTCATGTTCCTGACGCGCGATGCCGCGGGGAATGCGTCATGACGCTGGATGAATTCTTCCGCATCGGCACGACCGTCACACTCGGTTCGCACACATTCGAACCCGAGGCGATCAAGGCGTTCGCCCGCAAATACGACCCGCAGATTTTTCATATCGACGAGGAGGCGGCGAGGAAGAGCGTGCTAGGCGGGCTCTGCGCCTCCGGCTGGCACACTGCGGCCACCTGGATGAAGCTGAACCTGGAGACCCGCCTGGATGCCGAAGGTTGGGACGGCCCGGTGCCCGAATTCGGCCCCTCGCCCGGATTCAAGAACCTGAAATGGCTGAAGCCCGTCTACGCCGGGCAAACCATCACCTTCACGCGCACGGCCCTTTCCCACCGCCCCATCGCGTCCCGCCCCGGCTGGCGGTTGCTGGCGCTGCTCTGCGAGGCCTCCGATTCGACCGGCGGCAAGGTGCTGGAATTCGAAAGTGCGGTGCTGGTGAGGGTTGGGTGAGGCGTCTCTTCCTTCTCCCCTTGTGGGGCCCGAAGGGCGGGCGAGGCCCGTGACTCGCCCAGGGCGGTGGCCTCGCGAAGCGAGGTCGGATGAGGGGTGCTCCAGCTTGGCGCCGACGGCACTGCGTCACCCATCCCTCAACCGTCTCGGCGCTGCGCGCCGATCCGCCTTCTCCCACAACAAGCGGAGAAGGAACAGACTCGACCCCTCAATGTCCCTCGAAGCCGATCAGCGTCCGCACCGGCACGCCGAGCGCCTCGAGCTTGGCGCGCCCACCCAGATCCGGCAGGTCGATGACAAAGCAGGCGGCGAGAATATCCGCCCCGATCTGGCGCAGCAGCTTGACCGCCGCTTCCGCCGTGCCGCCGGTGGCGATCAGATCGTCGACCAGGATCACCTTCTCGCCGGGCGCGACGCCGTCCTTGTGCATTTCCATCTCGTCCAGCCCGTATTCCAGGCTGTAGGCGACGCGCACGGTCTCATAAGGCAGCTTGCCCTTCTTGCGGATCGGTACGAAGCCGGCCGAGAGCTGGTGGGCGACGGCGCCGCCCAGGATAAAGCCGCGCGCTTCGATGCCGGCGATCTTGTCGATCTTCTGCCCGGCATAGGGATGCACCAGCTCGTCGATGGCGCGGCGGAAAGCGCGTGCGTTGCCGAGCAGTGTGGTGATGTCGCGAAACAGGATGCCGGGCCTGGGATAGTCGGGGATGGTGCGGATCGACGCCAGCAGCGTGTCTTCGAGCGAGGATTTCATGAAGCGGCTCCGGATGATCCAGCTGACAGAAGCGAAACGGCGCGGGGCCGATCGTAACCCGGCGCGACCGACAACGGCTAGCGCGATGTGACGGTCGAGACAAGCGCATCCGACAAAGGATTTGGCAGCGATGCCAGGCGATTTCCTTGCCGTGGGCCGCAGGCCCTGGCCGACACGAAAAGGGGCGCCCGAAGGCGCCCCGCTCGAACAGATGGCTATCGGCCAATTTTACATGCCGAGATCGGAACGAAGCTCCGCCCTGGCTACTTCGTACTCGGCCTTGAAGTCATCGCGGTTGAGCAAGACCGCGGCGATGACGCTGCCGGAAATCTTGCCCATCTCGACGTCGGACGGATAGTGGATGCCGCCGACGATGCGGTTATGGGCGAACTCGGCCGCGCGCGCCATGATCTCGGCACGCCTCTCCGGAACCATGTCAGCCAGAATGATGCCCATCATCGTGCCGACGGTCGCATGGCCCGACGGCCAGGAACCGGAGCTCGACAGCTTCACCACCGGCTTCACGAGATCGCTGAGCTGGTGCGGACGCGGGCGCTTCCAGACGTCCTTCGCCGGATCGACGACGGCGCCTTCGGTCTCCACCACGCGATCGAAGAAGGCGCTGAATTTCGGCAGCTTGTCCTTGTTGAAATTCGGTCCCATGACGTCGGCGAAACGCCAGACGTTTTCCTCGGCATCGGCGATGGCGCGGGCTTCCATTTCGGGTGTGCGCGTGACTTGCATGGTCAGCACCTCGCCAAGCTCGGCCTTGGTCTCGGCCGAATCATTGGCCGGCGGCGGCGGCAGGATCATCGTCAGGTCGACGTCCTTGTTGGTGATGAAGGGCTTTGCGTCTTCGGCGCGGGCCGTGGAACCAACGACGAGCAGCAGCAGGCCTGCCGCTAGCGATGCGTATCTATTCATGGGCGTAATCCTTTGATGAGAGCGCCGCAGGATCGCGATGTGTGGTGACGGCCATGTGACACCGCCGAGACGTGGCGGTGCAATCCACCCGAAAAACAGAAAAGGGCGCCTCGCGGCGCCCCATGTCGTGCCTTGAACGGCCCAACGCCTAATGTGCGACGGCTTCCCATACCTTGCGCTTGGTCATGTAGACCAGGGCGCCGAACAAAAGCAGGAACACCAGCACGCGGAAGCCCATCTTCTTGCGGTCTTCCATGTGCGGCTCGGCCGCCCATGTCAGGAAGGCAGCCACGTCGCGGGAATACTGGTCGATGGTTTGCGGCGAACCGTCGTCATAGGTCACCTGGCCGTCGGAGAGCGGCTTGGGCATCTTCAGCGACACGCCCGACATGAAATACGGGTTGTAGTGCGTGCCTTCCGGGATGACCATTCCGGCCGGGGGCGTCTGGTCATAGCCGGTCAGCAGCGAATGGATGTAGTCGGGACCACCGGCATCATACTGGGTGAAGATGTCGAAGACGAACTGCGGGAAACCGCGCTCGACGCCGCGCGCCTTTGCCAGCAGCGACATATCCGGCGGCGCCGCGCCGCCATTGGAGGCAGCGGCGGCTTCCTCATTGGCGAACGGCGCCGGGAAATGATCGGATGGCTTCCCGGGACGGTCGAACATGTCGCCGGCATCGTTGGGGCCGTCGTGGATGGTGTATTCGGCTGACAGCGTCTTGATCTGCGCGTCGCTATAGCCGAGGTCCGACAGCGTGCGGAACGCCACCAGGTTCATCGAATGGCAGGCCGAGCAGACTTCCTTGTAGACCTTCAGGCCGCGCTGCAGCTGCGCCTTGTCATAGGTGCCAAACGGGCCGGTGAAGCTCCAGCTCATTTCCTTCGGCTCGTTGATCGGGAAATGCGTCGGTGCCGCCGCGTTGTGCGCTTCTTCAGCCGCTAACGCCCAAGTGCCTGCTACTCCGGTGCCGGCGGCCACAAGGCCGATCAGCGCCAGCGAGGTGAGAATCTTCTTCATGCCAAATCCCCTTAGATTCTCTACCGCTCAGCCCTTGGTCTCAGGTGCTGCCGTGGCGCCCACCGGATGTCCGCTGCCACCCTTGTTCTTTTCGAGCACCGCCTCGGTGATCGAGTTCGGCAGCCTGCGCGGTGTCTCGATCAGGCCAAGAACCGGCAGGACGATGAGGAAGAAGGCGAAGTAGAACAGCGTCGCCATCTGCGCCATGAACACATAGCTGCCTTCCGCCGGCTGCGAGCCCAGCCAGCCCAGCAGGATGGCATCGGCCACGAACAGCCAGAAGAACAGTTTGTACCAGGGCCGGTAGACCGCCGAGCGCACCTTGGAAGTATCGAGCCACGGCACCAGGAACAGCATGACGATGGCACCGAACATGCACAGCACGCCGCCGAGCTTGGAATTGATCGGCCCGACATTGAAGGTGATGGCGCGCAGGATCGCGTAGAACGGCAGGAAGTACCATTCCGGGACGATATGGGCCGGGGTCTTCAACGGGTTGGCGACCGTGTAGTTGTCCGGATGGCCGAGATAGTTCGGCAGGTAGAAGACGAAATAGGCGAAGACGAACAGGAACACGATCATGCCGAACGCGTCCTTGATGGTCGCGTAGGGGGTGAAGGCGACGGTGTCGGTCTTCGACTTGACCTCGATGCCGGTCGGGTTCGACTGGCCGACGACATGCAGCGCCCAGACATGCAGCACCACGACGCCGGCGATCATGAACGGCAGCAGGTAATGCAGCGCGAAGAAGCGGTTCAGCGTCGGATTGTCGACGGCGAAGCCGCCGAGCAGCAGCTGCTGGATCCAGTCGCCGACCAGCGGAATGGCGCTGAAGAAACCGGTGATGACGGTGGCGCCCCAGAAGCTCATCTGCCCCCATGGCAGCACATAGCCCATGAAGCCGGTCGCCATCATCAGGAGGTAGATGATGCAGCCGAGGATCCACAGAAGTTCGCGCGGCGCCTTGTAGGAGCCATAATAAAGACCGCGGAAGATGTGCAGGTAGACGGCGATGAAGAAGAACGAGGCGCCGTTGGCATGCATGTAGCGCAACAGCCATCCCGAATTCACGTCGCGCATGATCTTCTCGACCGAACCGAAGGCGAGATTGGTGTCGGCCGTATAGTGCATGGCCAGCACGATGCCGGTCAGGATCTGCGCCACCAGCATGATCGCCAGGATGCCGCCGAAGGTCCACATATAGTTCAGGTTGCGCGGCACCGGATAGGCGATGAAGCTGTCATAGACCATCCTGGGCAGCGGCATGCGGGCGTCGAACCAGCGTTCGATACCGGTCTTCGGCGTATAGGTCGAGTGTCCCTCGCTCATCGAAATATCCCCTGCCTCAACCGATAAGGAGTTTGGTGTCGGAAACGAACTTGAATACCGGAATCGCCATGTTCTCCGGCGCCGGGCCTTTGCGGATGCGGCCGGCAGTGTCGTATTGCGAGCCATGGCACGGGCAGAACCAGCCGCCGAAATCGCCTTCCTGGCCGAGCGGAATACAGCCCAGATGGGTGCAGACCTGAACCATCACCATCCAGGCTTCCTTGCCGGGCGTGGTGCGGTTGGCGTCGGTTGCCGGCGCATCGGATGGCAAATTGGCGTTGCGCGCGATCGGATCTTTGAGATCGGAGAGGCTGACGGCCTCGCCGTCCTTCATTTCCTTCTCGGTGCGGTTGCGCACCACGACCGGCTTGCCGCGCCACTTGACGATCAGCGAGCTGCCAGGCGTCAGCGAGGAGACATCGACCTCGACCGAAGCGAGCGCCAGTGTCGAGGCGTCGGGGCGCATCTGGTCGATGAACGGCCAGGCGACGGCACCGGCGCCAACCACGGCGGCCATGCCGGTGGCGACGTAGAGAAAATCTCGACGGTTGGGATCGTGGATGTCGGTTGCGCTCACGGGTGCCTGATCCTTTCGCCTCTTCCGCGCCGGTGGCCGAGCCTTGTCCCCGCTCAATCACGCCAACCCGACAGCGCATGGCGAACAGGCTAGCGAATTCCTCCGGCATTTGGACTTCGGTTTATGCGTGAAGCCCGTTTTTGTCCAGACGGGTGAAGGCACAAGGGCAGATTGTCGCGGGGACGAAATACCCTGTCGCCGGGCGGGACGGCCAGGCGCCGCGAAAGGCGGCTAAACAACCGGGAAACAACCGCAAATCCGATGCCTGGCTTCGCCTCGACACGGAGCATCGGCGTGATCTATCCTTGGCCGCATGGCGCATGTCATCGATCGCGAGGAATGGGCTGTTCGTTCCAACCACTGGAAGGGCGAACTGCAATGCGGCGCCTACGGCTCGAACTCCTGCCTGATCTTCAACTACCTGCCCGACGTCGGCGGCGGCCCGCGGCTGCACGCCCATCCCTATGCGGAGATCTTCATCATCCGCCAGGGCACCGCCTTGTTCACGGTCGGCGACCAGGAAATCGAGGCCACCGCCGGTCAGATCGTCATCGTGCCGCCGCACACGCCGCACAAATTCACCAATCTCGGCCCGGGTCCGCTGGAAACGACCGACATCCACGAGAACGGCAGCTTCATAACCGAATGGCTGGAGTAACTCCTGCATAACCCTGGCGGCTTCCCGGTCGGCGCCTAGATCTACGGCATGGGAGCCAACCGGAAAGCCGCCAGGGCCAGGACATGCAAACCTCGACCATCGAAATCGAAGGCCTGAGCATTGCCATGCGCGAGGCAGGCCCTGCCGGAGCACCGGCTTTCCTCCTGCTGCACGGATGGCCGCAAAGCTCCTACGCCTTCGAGCGGGTGATCGGCCGGTTGGCGGCCGACTACCGGGTCGTCGCCCCTGACCTGCCCTGCATCGGCGACTCGCAAGGCCTGCCCGGGGCTGGCGACAAGAGAACCCTGGCGAGACTGATGAGAGGCGTCGCAGAGACTTGCGGACTACGCCAGCTCGTGGCCGCCGGCCATGATGTCGGCGGCCAGATCGTGTTTGCCTTGTTGAGAGACCATCCGGACATCCTTTCCGGCGCGGCGATCATGGATGTCGTCATTCCAGGCATCGCGCCGTGGGAGAAGGTCATTCGCGATCCGCGGATCTGGCACTTCGCCTTCCATGCCGTCCCGGCCTTGCCGGAAACGCTGGTCAGCGGCCGTCAGAGCGCTTATTTCGACTTCTTCTTCAATGTGCTTTCGAAGGATCGAGCCTCGATCCCTGACGACGCCAGGGAAATCTACGCCAAGGCCTATTCACGGCCGGAAAGCCTCCAGGCGGGGTTCGACTGGTATCGTGCCTTTCCCGAGGATGCCAAGGTCAATGCCGCGCGGCCCGCGAAACCGATTGCGGTTCCGGTGCTGTATCTGAGGGGTGCGGCCGAGTCCGGCGACATCGGCGACTATGTCGATGGCTTGCGTGCAGCCGGGCTCTCAAATGTCGAGGGCGACATCATAGCCGGCAGCGGACACTTCGTTGCCGATGAAAATCCCGAAGCGCTTGCCGCCCGCCTGGCGCGCTTCCACAGGGAAATCAGCGCGGCAAGCTCCAACTCTACATGGCGCCAAGCCTGACCAGCACGGCTTTCGGGATGTTGTATTCGCGGATGACGGCGTCATGCTTGCGAAAGCCGCACAATTCGCGCTGGATGAAATAGCCATGCACCGCGGCGGCGGCCTCCTTGAGCAGACGGGGGCGCAACTCATCGTTGCCATTGTCGCGCAGCCGGGCCAAGGTTTCTTCCACGCGCTGCCCCGCGCGACCGAGTGCCGCCGCCTTCTCGGCGAGGATTTCATGGCCAAGCGCGTCGAAGGCCGCGTCGGCGGCCGACGCGCCGGCAAGATGAGATGGCGGACTCAAGGACATTTCAGTTCCCCTTCCCGAGCACCATGCGGTGGGTGACGAATTCTTCGCCTTCCACGCGCTGAAAACCAAGCCGTTCATAAAAACCGAAGGCTTCCGGCGGCGCGCGGGTGTTCAACACAGCGAAATATTGGCCGGCCCGGCCGATCACGGTCTCGACCAGCATGCTGCCAAGGCCGTTGCGGCGGTGGCGCGCACTGACGAACAGGTGCCGGACCCGGCCCTGGTCCCTGCCCTCGAAATAGGGATCGATGTTCAGCCCGCACACGCCGGCGAGTTCCCGGCCATGCCACATCCCGAACAGTCCCTCGCCCCGCTTCAGGAACTTGTTGCGGCCGCTTGCCCAGCCATCGCCCAGGCGCACCAGCATCCAATAGCCTTCCAGCCGGCTCTCTTCCTTCAACGCGCCGAAGGCCACCACGGTTGGTCGTAAACGCTTGAGGACATAGCCGACCTCTGGGCCGACCTCTGGGCCGAACTCTGGCGATCCAACCATGCGCCTACTCCGCCGGCCGCGTCTCTTCCAGCACGCTTTCCTCGTGATAGAGGAAGCCGCCGGACTGGCGCTTCCACAGCCGGGCATAGAGCCCGTCGAGCGCCACCAGTTCGTCATGCGTGCCTTGCTCGACGATGCGGCCGCCGTCGAGTACCACAAGGCGATCCAGTGCCGCGATCGTCGACAGCCGGTGCGCGATGGCGATAACGGTCTTGTTCTCCATCAGCCGCGTCAGATTCTCCTGGATCGCCGCCTCGATGTCGGAATCGAGCGCCGACGTCGCCTCGTCGAGAATCAGGATCGGCGCATCCTTGAGGAAGACGCGGGCGATCGCCACGCGCTGGCGCTGGCCGCCCGACAGTTTGACGCCGCGCTCGCCGACGAAGGCCTCGTAGCCCTGGCGATCCCTGTTGTCGCGCAAGGTCAGGATGAATTCATGGGCCTCGGCCTTCCTGGCCGCCGCGATCACCTGCGCGTCGGTCGCATCGGGCATGCCGAGCTTGATGTTGTCGCGCAGCGACCGATGGAACAGAGCGGTGTCCTGGCTGACGACGCCGATATTGGCGCGCAGCGAATTCTGCGTCACACCGGAGACGTCCTGGCCGTCGATAGTGATCCGGCCGCTTTCGAGATCGTAGAGGCGCAGGATCAGGTTGGCCAGCGTCGTCTTGCCGGCGCCCGATGGCCCGACCAGCCCGACCTTCTCGCCCGGCTTGACGACAAGGTCGATGCCGTTCAGCACGCCAAACCCGTTGCCGTAGTGGAATTCGACATTCTTCACGTCGATGCGTCCGCCCGTCACCACCAGCTCTTTCGCGCCCGGTGCGTCGGTCAGGCCGAGCGGCTGCGAGATCAGCGCCTTGGAGTTCTCCAGCACGCCAAGGTTTCGCAAGATACCGTTCATCTGCATCATCAGCCGTCCGAGCAGCATGTTGAGGCGCAGCACCAGCGACAGCGTGAAGGCGACGGCGCCGACGGTGATCGAGCCCTCGACCCACAGATAGACGGCAAAGCAGCCGATCGCCGTGATCATGATGCCCGACAGCGTCGTCAATGCCATGCGCACGCCGGTCAACCGGCGGGTGAAGGGACGCAATGCGTCGAGATAGATGTCGAAGCCGTTCCTGATGTAGCGGTCGTCTCCGTCGGCCGCGAACAGTTTCAGTGTCTGTACATTGGAATAGGAATCGACGATGCGGCCATTGATCATCGAGCCCGCCTCGGCCGTCGCTTCGGCGTGCTTGCGGATAGCCGGCAGATAGAGCTTGGCCAGAAATCCGAATGCGGTGATCCAGATCATCACCAGCACCGCGAGCCTGAGGTCGAGCCCCGCGACCAGCGCCAGCGTCGTCACCGTATAGACGATCATGAACCAGACGACCTCGATGAAGCTTTCCATCAGGTCGCCGGTCGCCTGCCCGGCCTGCCAGACTTTCGTCGCGATCCGGCCGGCGAAATCGTTCTGGAAGAAGGCATAGGACTGGCGCGATACGTGCCGGTGCGCCTGCCAGCGCACCAGATTGTAGAAGCCGGGCGTGATCGTCTGTTCGTCGACCAGCGCCGACAGCCCGACGACCACGGTGCGGATGACCAGCACCACCGCGACCATGAACATAAGTTCGGGGCCGGCGGCGGTCCACAGCGCGTGCCAGCTCCGCTCGCCGGGCAACTGGTCGAGAATATCGACCAGCCGTCCGACGAAATAGAACAGGCCGGCCTCGACCAGCGGCGCGATGCCGCCGATGACCAGCATGGCGAAGAAGGCGAACTTCGCCTGCCCGACATAGTGCCGGAGGAAGCCGGCGACGCTGGCCGGTGGCCGAAGATTCGCCGGCTCCCTGAACGGGTAGACCCAGGTCTCGAACCAGCGGTAGACGGCTGTCATCATGCGGCGGCCATCATTCTGCGGCTTGCCCCCTTACAACTGCGTCGTTGGCGGCGTCGACCGGGCCGTCTTCGAGCAGGAATCCACCCGACTGGCGCTGCCAGAGCTGCGCGTAGAGCCCGCCTCTGGCGACCAGTTCCTCGTGCGAACCCTCCTCGATGACGCGGCCCTGGTCCATCACGACGAGCCTGTCCATCGCCGCGATGGTCGACAGCCGGTGCGCGATGGCGATGACGGTCTTGCCCTGCATAAGCCTGTAGAGATTCTCCTGGATGGCGGCTTCCGCCTCGGAATCGAGCGCCGACGTCGCCTCGTCAAGGATAAGTATGGGCGCGTCCTTCAACATAACGCGAGCAATGGCGATGCGTTGCCGCTGACCGCCGGACAGTTTGACGCCACGGTCGCCGACATAGGCATCGAAGCCCTGGCGGCCGCTATGGTCCGAAAGCGCCGATATGAAATCCAGCGCCTCTGCCCGCCGCGCCGCCTCGACAAGCATGTCGTCGCTGGCATCGGGCCGGCCATAAAGGATGTTCTCGCGCACCGAACGATGCAGCAGCGAGGTATCCTGTGTGACCATGCCGATCTGGGCGCGCAGCGAATCCTGCTTCACGCCGGCGATCTCCTGGCCGTCGATCAGGATCCGGCCGGACTCCAGATCGTAGAAGCGCAAGAGGAGATTGACCAGCGTCGACTTGCCGGCGCCCGAGCGTCCGACAATGCCGACCTTTTCGCCCGGCTTCACCGTCAGCGACAGGTTTTCGATGACGCCCTTCTGCTTGCCGTAGTGGAAGCGGATGTCCTCGAAGCGGATATCACCTTTGGAAACGCTGATCTCCTTGGCATCCGGCCTGTCCTCTACGAGGCGCGGCAGCGAGATGGAGGCAATGCCGTCCTGCACCGTGCCGATATTCTCGAACAGGCCCGACATTTCCCACATGATCCACTGCGACATGCCCCACATCCGGAGCACCAGGCCGATGACCACTGCAACCGCGCCAATCGTCACCGCTTGCCCCATCCACAGCCACAGCGAGATGGCGGTGACCGAGAACAGCAGCAGCGCGTTCAGTATGTAGAGCGAGCCGAACAGTACCGTCACCAGCCGCATCGACCGGTAGACCGTGTCGAGGAAGCCCATCATGCCTTCCCTGGCGAAGGCGGCCTCGCGGCGCGAATGGGAAAACAGCTTGACCGTCTGGATGTTGGTGTAGCTGTCGACGACGCGGCCGGTCATGGTCGAGCGCGCATTGGCCTGCTCCTCGCCGACCTTGCCCAGGCGCGGGATGAAAAAGCGCAGCAACAGGATGTAGCCGACCAGCCAGACGCCGAGCGGCGCCGCCAGCCGCCAGTCGGCCGAACCGACGATCAACAGCATGCCGAGGAAATAGACGATGACGTAGTTCAGGACGTCGATCACCTTGATGACGCATTCGCGCACGGCGAGCGCGGTCTGCATCAGCTTGGTGGCGATGCGGCCGGCGAATTCGTCCTGATAGAAGCTCATCGATTGCTTGAGCAGGTAACGATGCACCTGCCAACGGATGCGCATGGGATAGTTGCCCATCAGCGTCTGCTGGTTGAGCAGCGAATGCAGCCAAACCGTGCCGGGCAGCGCAAACAAGACGATGAAGGCCATGCCGGCGAGCTTCCAGCCCTCCGTCTGCAGGAAAGTCTCGCGGTTCTGCCCCGACAGCCAGTCGACGATGCGGCCGAGGAAGCCGAACATCCACACTTCCGCGATGGCGATGGCCGCCACCAGCACCGCATCGACAAGGATATAGGGCCATGCCCCGCGCGTATAATGCAGGCAGAAGGCAACCAGCGTCTTGGGCGGCTCGACCGGTTCCGCGGCCGGGAACGGATCGAGCCTTCTTTCAAACCAGCTAAACAAAAACATAGGATACGCCTTAAAATCTGTTTTCCGCTTACGCGGCTTGGCGACGTACAAAGTCCTCGGACCGCATGGCGTCGAGGGCCGACGCTCCGGAATCATCCGGAGCGTCGGCCCTGCTTCGCGCTATATAGGGGTTCGCCGGTTTTTCGCCGACAGGCACCTTTGTCGATCCTGACGACACGGCGCCACCAGTCCGGTTCTTCGCGCCCGGCCGGATCAGCCGGACGATCCGGCGCACCAGCGACGGCCGGCTCGGATCGGGAACCGCGTGCGAGAAATCGACATCCGGCAGCATGCCGCGATGCGGACGCCTGCGCACTTCGGCATGAACCGCCGACGAATAGGTGTCGCCGATCAGCAGCGCCCAGGTCGGCAGCCGGTGGACATGCAGGCTCCTCGAGCCCGGTATTCTGTAGGGATCGAACATCGGTCCGTCCTCCGTGTGAAAATAGAGATGAAAAGGATGATCGACATCGTGCCGCGGGATCGGCGGCGGATCAGTCGGGACGCGTTGGGATGGGGCCATCGGCCCCTTCGGCAGCTTAAAAAACATCGCAGGATTCCTTCGAAGACCAGGGTATGGTTTCGGCGGAAATCGGTGCGGAAGTGTCTAAAAGATCAGGAGAAACGTCGTACCGAAACCGCCAGGGCGCAAGTAAGCCCACGGGTGGGGCGCTGGATGTACATGGCCATCATGAATTACCCCTCCATCGGTTCGGGTTGACAATGCTGGTCGTATACTCGACTTCGCAGAAAATGGCCACCCGCAGGTCCAGGAATTTCCAAAACCGCGAAGCATCTGTGGCCGATCTGCCACTTATTAGAAGGACGCGAAAGTGAACCGTGGTCTCCGCATCGCGCTCTACCAGCCTGACATCGCCGGCAATACCGGGACAATCCTGCGCTTCGCCGCGTGTCTCGGGCTTGGCGTCGACATTATCGAGCCGGCCGGCTTTCCGCTCTCCGACAAAGCGCTCAAGCGCGCCGGCATGGACTACCTCGAAATGGCTGCCCTGACCCGGCATGTCGACTGGCACGCCTTCGAGGAGTGGCGCAAGGCGCGCGCGGATCGGCTGGTGCTGCTGTCGACCAAGGCTACGACCCCCTACACCGACTTCAGCTTCACCAACCGCGACATCCTCCTGTTCGGCCGCGAATCCGCGGGCGTGCCGGATCCAGTCCATCAGGCGGCGGATGTTCGGCTGACCATCCCGATGCGGCCCACCGCGCGCAGCCTCAACGTCGCCCTTTCCGTGGCCATGGTGGCGGGCGAAGCCATCCGGCAGCTCGGCTAGGGGACCGGCGGCAGCGCGGTCCGCGGTGATTTTTGCCCAGGCGCACATCCGCCTTCTCCTTCGTTTGCACATCCAGGCTTTCTTGGCTACAAGCTCAACTTAACTTGAGGTCAAGCGGAAAATCGAGAGATGGCACCAGCGTTGGAATTGACGGTCGGCCAGGTGGCTGCGCGCAGCGGTGTGGCGGTGTCGGCGCTGCATTTCTATGAAACCCGCGGGCTGATCCGCAGCCACCGCACGTCAGGCAACCAGCGCCGCTACGGCCGCGACGTGCTGCGCCGGGTGGCGATCATCAAGGTGGCGCAGGAGGTTGGCATCTCGCTGGCCGAGATCGGTGAGGCATTGGCATCCCTGCCCGAGGGCCGGACGCCGACACGCGACGACTGGAACCTTTTGTCGACAGCCTGGCGCGACGGGCTCGATCACAAGATCGCCCAGTTGAAGAAACTGCGCGACGGGCTGACCGACTGCATCGGCTGCGGCTGCATGTCGATCGACAAATGTCCGCTGCGCAATAAGGAGGATCGGCTGGCCCGGGAGGGAACTGGCGCGCGGCGGCTGGTTCTTCCTTCTTCCCATGCACGGGGAGAAGGTGCCTGAAAGGCGGATGAGGGGCAGCGCCAGCACTCGAAGGTTCGCGCCGTCCCTCACCTGCCTACCGGCATCCTCTCCCCGCAAACGGGGCGAGGAAATCCTAATCCGCCGCCGGCAAGCGCCTGATCGTAAACTCGATCAAATCCCCCGGGCGCTCGAACCAGCTTTCGATCTCGGTCCAGTAGGCCTGCTTTGGGAAGCGTTCGAACCATTCCTTGGCCTTGAGGCGGGCATCCGAGCGCGGCAGGACGAAGGTCTCGCGCAGGAACCCGTCGCGCGGCATGCGCGCGCGCTCGGCCCGGCTTTGGTCGAGCCTTTTCTTCAGTCCATCCAGCGGCGGTCTTGCCGGGGTGCGCACGAAACAACTCCTTGCACCTGGCGCATGACCCCGAAATCGGAATCGAGGTTCGGAAAGGATCATGCGCGAAACCAAAGTGACTTGACCCTGTCCCTTAAGAGATTAGGGATCGCGCCCGGAAAAGACGAGTCTTTTGTCGACTCACCGCCCCGCAACCGGAGACGGCACTTGGAACGACCTGAAATACCGGCGGGGCTGCCCGCCGACATCGAAGAGAAGAAGATGAAGGCCCGGCTTTGGTTCGAGGCGCTACGCGAGCGCATCTGCGCCACCTTCGAGCAGATCGAGCAGGATCTCGGCGGGCCACTGGCTTCGTGGTCGCCGGGCCGTTTCGAAAAAACGCCGTGGGAGCGCGATCAAGGCACGGGCGGCGGCGGCACCATGTCGATGATGCATGGCCGTGTCTTCGAGAAGGTCGGCGTCCACACTTCGACCGTTTATGGCGAGTTCTCGCCCGAATTCAGGAAGCAGATGCCTGGCGCCGAGGAAGACCCGCGTTTCTGGGCATCGGGCATTTCGCTGATCGCGCACCCGTGGAACCCGAACGTTCCGGCCGTGCACATGAACACGCGCATGGTCGTCACATCCAGGCATTGGTTCGGCGGCGGCGCCGACCTGACGCCGGTGCTCGACCGCCGCCGCACGCAGGACGATCCCGACACGACAGCCTTCCACCGTGCCATGCAGTTCGCTTGCGAGAAGAACGCCGGCGTCGCCGACTATCCGAAATTCAAGGCCTGGTGCGACGAGTACTTCTTCCTGCCGCACCGCAACGAGCCGCGCGGCACTGGCGGCATCTTCTTCGACTGGCTGCATTCGGCTGAGGAGAAGGGCGGCTGGAACGCCGATTTCAATTTCGTCCAGGACGTCGGACGTTCGTTCCTCGTCGTCTACGGCCATTTGGTGCGCGCCAACTTCAACGAGAACTGGACCGATGGCGACCGCGACGAACAGCTCATCCGCCGCGGCCGCTATGTCGAATTCAACCTTCTTCACGATCGTGGCACCATCTTCGGGCTGAAGACCGGCGGCAATGTCGCCTCGATCCTGTCCAGCCTGCCGCCGGAGGTGCGCTGGCCGTAACAAGATGGTGAGCGCGACGTGAAGCCGCATTGATGTCCCATTTGTCGAAAATGGGCGCGGAATGTGACGCCAGGAATATCTTTTTCGTCTAATATCCATCTGAAAAAATTGGGTTATTTGTCGCATTTGGGTCGGGAAGCGCCGGTGGTTTGCCTGAGGGCAATTCCAGGAAATGCAACCGCTTTCCCTTCGGAATTGCGTCGGAACGAGGCGGGCCGCGACTCGACGCGACCGGACGGCCCAAAGACGATGCGGATTGTCCTCGTCAAAAAGGATGCCCGCTCTTCCAGGAGTATATCAGCATGAGAAAGATCATTGTTTCCGCTGCCGCCGCCGCGCTTCTTGCTTCCGGTTCGGTGGCGTTCGCCGCCGTCAAGCATACCACCGGAACGGTCAAGACCTTCGATACGGCGTCCAAGAGCCTGGTTCTCGACAATGGATCGTCTTTTACGCTTCCCGAGACTTTCAAGGATCCTGGCCTGAAGGTCGGCGAGAAGGTCAGAATTACGTGGGACATGAGCGGCAAGAACAAGGTTGCCGAGGCAGTCAAGATCGTGAAGTGATGGCCTGCCCGCAGGGCTAGCGTAAAGAGGGCGGAGCAGCGCTGCTCCGCCTTTTCACCGTTGACCGCAACCAATACCACCCCATCTGTGTTATGGTCTTCACCCTGCCCGTGGTCCGGTTCCGAGGCCGCACAGCGGGCCAAGAAGATGCGGAGCTCCGGCCTGTCCTGCAGGGCAGTCGATCCGGCTCCATGGAGGAAGAGGAGAAATCCCATGAAGCAGTTCCACTGCGGATCGCTGGTTCCCGGCTGCGACTGGCACACCCGTGCCGACGAGGAGGCCGAGATCATGCGCCGTGCCGTCGAGCATATGCGCGAAACGCATGGCGAGACGATCATCCGCGAGACGATGATCGAGGCTATCCGCTCCCGAATTGAGAAGGCCCGCGACGCGGCGTAGGGCGCGGCGGGGGCTGTCGGTATTAACAAAGGAACCGCGGTGGCGCTCGGGTAACGCGCGTCGCATCGGTTTCTTTCGACGTATGGCCTGCGCCTCCAAAAATCATATTTGCTCCAGCTAAAATAAACCGTGCGGTAACCGAACCCGTGCGATCGTTCAGACTGATATCCAGACTACAGGCGCTGCCAGAGGAGCCCGTCGCCGTCAGGCGCTGGTCCGGAATCGGTGGGGCGAGGTGTTTCGCGGATGCGCGAAAAGTTCGGCAATCGTGCGAGTTTGTGCGCAACGGCGCTCCTGCCGTGGGCGCTCCTCGGCCCGCCGCCGGCGGTTGCCCAGGAATGGGCGACATCGCTCATCGACATCCACCAGGGCTCGCCGCTCAGCGACAAGGCGAGAGGTCTGGGTGACGGCGGGTATGAGTTGCAGACCGGAAGCCGGATATCGTTCAATCAGTGGTACCAGACAAACTGGGTCGACATGCATGTGGACCTGATGACGCAGATCACGCAGGACACCGGTATTCTTTGGGGGTTTGGCACCGGGGAACAAGGCGAGAAATATCGGATCGAGCCCAGCCTCAAGCTTGGTTTCCTCACACAGCTGCATCCGAGTGCGAACAGCATACTGTCCCTGTCGTTCACCACGACCTTCGGCGGTAAGCTCACCGAAAAGCCCTGCCAGGCCGATTATGGGGATCTGGGCACCTACAGCGTCAATTGCCGGCTCGCCGCCGGCGAGATGGCGCCCGAGGAAACCTTGAAATATCTGGTTAACGCTAAACCGGAGAGCCAGCATCTCTGGCTGAATTACCGTGTTACTTTCTGATCGCGAGGGGCCGGGCACGAGATGTGGCGTAGCCGCCGGAGATTCGCGGTCGTCCGTCCTAGCTTCCGTTTGAACCGAGGTAAGATCATGTCAAATGCGCGTTGGAAGTTCGGTGTCGCCACGGCCCTCGCCCTTCTGCCGGCTTCCATAGCGGCGGCTCAAGAAGCTGGCGGTGCGGATCCGCTATCCGCGCTCTGCCTGGGCGGTCGGACGAACGCTTCCATATGCCTGAGCGCAACCTTGCCGGCGGCCACATCGCAGACTTTGCAGGGCTGGATGAGCCCGGATGTCGGAGCCGCATGGCGTGCCGGTTACAAGGGCCAAGGCGTCACCATCACGATCGTCGACGATTTCTCCAGCACATCGAAGTTCAGCGGCAATTTCGGCATCGGCACGCAGACCCAGCGCCACGGCGAATGGACCCGCGAAGAAGCCAGCATGGTTGCGCCCTTGGCAACCATAAGGTCGAAAGACTTTTCCACCAGCTCATCGGTCGCGCTGTCGCCGGGCCTGAACGTGCTCAATCTGAGCTATGGCATGTACACCAATGCGGGTTACAGCCCCAGCCAGATCGGATGGAGCGCCGAGGAAGCCTCCATCATCTCCTATGCCACCAAGGGAACGGCCGTGGTTTCGAAGGCCGCGGGCAACGACGCGGTTGCCGTGGGCGGCGTCACCAGCGGCCAGCAGGATTATCTCGACCTCGCCCTGGTCGGAAAGGCATCCGCGATTTTCGTCGGCGCGCTCAACAGCAACGGCACGACGTCGAACAAGGCCAGCATGGCCTGGTACTCCAACATCGCCGGCTCCAACCAGGCTGCGCAGAGCCATTTCCTGGTCGTGGGTGTCACCGGGGACAAGACCGGCCTTTACGGCACATCTTTCGCCGCGCCGATCGTTGCCGGCTACGCCGCCATCGTGGGCAGCAAGTTCACCAAGGCAACGCCGACCCAGATCACCAACCAGTTGCTGAACACGGCCCGTACCGACACGCTGGCCAACTATAGCGCCTCCGTCTATGGCAAGGGCGAGGCAAGCCTTTCGCGTGCCCTCGCTCCGCTGTCGATCAGGTAGCGGCACGGAACCGCAGGGTGGCACCGGCAGAGACCCAGCGGTTCTGGCCTACGTTTCAAGGGCCTGCGCGGCGCGTTCGAGCAGCGCGGCGCGATCAGGCGCAAATCCCGCTTCGATCCATTCCGCCTCGATGTTTTTCAGGATTTCGCCGAGCTTCGGCCCTGGCGTTGCGCCGAGCGCGGTCAGATCGGCCCCACGCAGCGGAAATTCGGGCCTTTCCCATTTGAGCGCAAAGGCAAGCAGGCGCGAAAAGCCGCCCGCTTGAAGCAATGCATTATTGTCCTCGACAGCGCGCATCCGCGCCGCGGCAAGCGCAAGCCGCAGGCGGTCGACAAACCCTTGCCGGTCGCCGCGATAGAGTTTTTTCGCCAGTTCGCCCTCGGTCGTCTTCGGCTCGATGGCCGTGGAGAGCGCCCAGTGGAGCATGCGGTCGGCTTCGGCGGTCGAGAACCTGAGCCTCTCGGCCAGCGTCTTCATGCGCGCCGCATCCGGCGGCACGATTGCCTCCAGCCGCAGCATCGGATCCACCGCCCAGCTCAGGTCCTTCTCGGCCTTGGTCAACCCGTGGATCGCGTCGATGCCCCATTTCTCGCTTTCCGACAGCGCCGCGGTCAGGACACCGGCCTGCCGCATCCAGAGCAGCGCCCGCGAAGGATCGGGGGCCGACAAGAGCTTCTTCAGTTCGGACCAGATGCGTTCCGCCGAGAGTTGGCCGAGGCCCTCCTTCAGCCGGGCACAGGCCTTCAGTCCCTCGGCGTCCGGCCGGCCATCGCCATACCAGGCAAAGAAACGGAAGAAGCGCAGGATGCGCAGATAATCCTCGCGGATGCGGGCCTCCGGATCGCCGATGAAGCGCAGCCGGCGCGCCTCGATGTCGGCAATGCCGCCGACAAGGTCGACAACCCGTCCGTCGGCCTCCGCGTAGAGCGCGTTGATGGTGAAATCGCGCCGCTCGGCGTCGAGCTTCCAGTCGCGTCCGAACGACACCTTGGCGCGGCGGCCATCGGTCTCCACATCGGCGCGCAAGGTGGTGATTTCGTAGGGTTTGCCGCCGGCGACCACCGTGATGGTGCCGTGCTCGATACCGGTCGGCACCGCCTTGAAGCCTTCCGCCACGGCGCGGCGAATGGTTTCCTGCGGCAGGCAAGAGGTGGCGATGTCGATGTCGGTGACAGGCTGGCCCATCAGCACGTTGCGCACGGCGCCGCCGGCGATGCGTGCCTCTTCACCGCCTTCGGTAAGCACGCCCAGCAGGCGCTGCAAATGCTTGTCGGAGAGCCAGTCGGCCCTGCCCGCAATCGAAACACTCACGCATAGAGCCTTTCATAGAGCGTACGGATGATACCGGCGGTGACGCCCCAGATACGCCGGTCGCCATAGGGCATGTCGTAGAAGAACCATTCGAGATCGTTCCACATGCGGCTGTCGCGCTTGTGATTGGCGGTGTCCATCAGGAAGCGCAGCGGCACTTCGAAGGCGGCATCGACCTCGTCGACGTTCAAAGCCAATTGGAAACCCGGCCGCACGATGCCGAGCACCGGCGCGATGCGATAGCCGCTGCCGGCGACGTAATCGGGCATGCGGCCGATGATCTCGATGCGATCCGGGGCAAGACCGATCTCCTCGAAGGTCTCGCGCAGCGCCGCCGCCTCCGGGCTCGCGTCGGTCGCATCGATCGTGCCGCCCGGGAAAGCCACTTGGCCGGAATGATTGCGCAGCTTCTCGGCCCGTTTGGTCAGGAGAACCGTCGCCCCGCCGTCATGGTCGACCAACGGGATCAGCACCGCCGCGTTGCGGAGCGGCTTGCCTGGGTTGAGGCGCGGGTGGCCGGGATTGAAGCGGTGATCGCCATAGTCGTCGCCGGCATGCGCGTCCGGCTGCGCGGCAAAGCGCGCGCGAAAATCCGCCGATGAGAACGGTGCCGGCGACACCTGGTCCATCATGCGCTCAACCGCTCCAACTGATCTGTCGGCATGATCGGAAACACGGCGTTCTTCGAGCGCACCGAAAACATCGCCCTGCCGTCGATCTCGATCTCCTCGCCGTGCCCGACCAGTTCGTACATGACCGGCCGCGCCACCAGCGCCTCCAGCCTGCCGCGCACCAGCAGATAGGGCTTCAAACCGCCGGTCTCGTTCTCGTCGACGAAGCGCAGCGGCCGCTCCGGTCCGGCCTCGACCACGTCGCCGACATTGGTGCGGAAAGTGATGACCTGATCCTCGCCTTCGCCCGAAACATCCATCTCGACGGCGATGAACGGTGCATCGGCGACGCGGATGCCGACCTTTTCCACCGGCGTCACCAGATAGGTCCTGCCGTCGGCGTCCTTGCGCAGCACGGAGGAGAAAAGCTGTACCAGCGGCATGCGGCCGATCGGCGTGCCCAGGTAGAACCAGGTACCGTCGGCCCTGATCTCCATGTCGAGATCGCCGCAAAAGTCGGGATTCCAGCGCTCGACCGGCGCCGCGCCCTTGCCGGCACGGGCCGCGCGCGAGATCAGCGCCTCGAGGCTTCGAGCCTCGGTGGCCTGCGTAAGGCTTTGTTGGCGATGTTCGTGGTGTTCCGTCATCGTCACGAAATAGTCACTGTTGTTCCGCTTGTCAGCCTACGTCTGTGATTTAAGTTCAACCATAGGCGCTCCGCGAGGCCGAATCGCGGCGGTCTATGGTATGGTGCGGACCAGTATTTCCAAACCATGGCATTCCAACCAAAGGGATCGATGCGGCATGAGCGTGATGGTCAAGGAAAGCCCGATCAGCGAAACGGACATGATCGCCGAGGCCGAGAAGGCGCTTGCCGACATCTCCAGGATCCGCGACGGGGTTGGCCGGGTGATCTTCGGCCAGGAAAACGTCGTCGAGCGCACGCTGGTGGCGCTGCTGGCCGGCGGACATGCGCTGCTGGTCGGCGTGCCGGGCCTGGCCAAGACCAAGCTGGTCGAGACGCTGGGCGTCGTGCTCGGGCTTGATTCACGCCGCATCCAGTTCACGCCGGACCTGATGCCGTCCGACATCCTCGGCTCCGAGGTCATGGAGCAGGACGAAACCGGCAAGCGCTCCTTCCGCTTCATCTCCGGCCCGATCTTTGCCCAGCTGCTGATGGCCGACGAGATCAACCGAGCCTCGCCGCGTACCCAGTCGGCGCTGCTGCAGGCGATGCAGGAATATCATGTCACTATTGCCGGCGCGCGCTACGATCTGCCCTCGCCCTTCCATGTGCTGGCGACGCAGAACCCGCTGGAGCAGGAAGGCACCTACCCGCTGCCCGAAGCCCAGCTCGACCGCTTCCTGATGCAGGTCGACATCCTCTACCCCGAAATCGAGGCCGAGCGCCGCATCCTTCTGGAAACCACCGGCGTCGAGGACGCGAAAGCCCAGAACGTGCTGCAGCCGGCACGGCTGAAGGAGATCCAGACGCTGATCCGCCGCATGCCGGTGCCCGAAAGCGTCGTTGAGGCGATCCTCACCCTGGTGCGTTCGGCGCGTCCGGGCCAGGGCAATGCCGACACCGACAAGCATGTCGCCTGGGGCCCGGGTCCGCGCGCCAGCCAGGCGCTGATGCTGTGCACCAGGGCACGCGCGCTCTACGACGGACGGCTGGCGCCCTCGGTCGACGATGTCAGGGCACTGGCCGAGCCGGTGCTGCAGCATCGCATGGCGCTGACCTTCGCCGCCCGTGCCGAGGGCACCAGCGTGCGCGACGTCGTGGCGAAACTCGTGAAAGGCGTTTAGGGTCGGGACCCGCTAATATGATCGAAATGGCGCCTGAAATGGCAAAAAGATGCGAGGAGAACCGCGAAGGTCGGGGTCTTTCCCCCGGCCAAGCGGTTCGACGACGCAGCTTGCAGCCATTTCGGCGTCCGGAGGATGTGGTCCATCTGCCCGCCTACTTTGTCGCGAAGGACTTGAAAGCCGAATGGCTTCCTGCGCCTTCGCTCCGCGTATCCGAACAGATGGCCTCACACCATTTAGATCATATTAGCGGGTCCAGATCCTAATGGCACGTATCGGCGAGGTCCAGGCTCCGGCAGCGACGCGCGACGCGCTCGCCCGCGGCCGGTTGCGGGCTTCGCTTGTCCCCGACCTGCTGGTCGAGGCGCGCCGTATCGTCAACACCGTGATCGCCGGCTGGCATGGCCGCCGCAAGCGCGGCATCGGCGAGAATTTCTGGCAGTTCCGGCCCTATGTCGAAGGCGATTCCTCGCGCATCGACTGGCGCCGCTCGGCCCGCGACGATCACACCTATGTGCGGGATCGCGAGTGGGAAGCCGCTCATACAGTCTGGTTGTGGGCCGACCCCTCGCCGTCCATGCTCTACAAATCGACGGGTGCCGGCGTTTCCAAGCAATCGCGCGCGCTGGTGCTGACACTGGCCATGGCCGAGCTCCTGTCACGCAGCGGCGAGCGCATCGCCTGGCCGGGGCTGACCGATCCGTTCACTGCCCGCAACGGCGCCGAGCGCATCGCGGCCCAACTCATGCATGCCGGCGAGATGCCGGCAAAACCCGATCTGTCCGACATCAGGCGCTTCTGCGACATCGTCATCGCCAGCGATTTCCTCGATCCGGTCGAGGAAACCATGGCCTGGCTCGACGTGCTCGCCCGCCACGGTGTGCGCGCGCATCTGATCGAGGTCGCCGATCCGGCCGAGGAAACTTTCCCCTATGCCGGCCGCACCGAGTTCACCGATCCCGAGACCGGCGACAAGCTGACCGCCGGCCGCGCCGAGATGTTGGCCGACGAATACCGCTTGCTCTACACCGCCCGCCGCCAGGAACTGGCCAGTTGGTGCAAGCGGCTCGGCTGGAGCTTTACCGTCAACCACACCGACCGGCTGGCTTCCGACGCACTGGTGCGCCTGCACATGGCAATGACCGCTGATAACGGTCATGCCGGGCTGACCTCCGGTCATGCCGGGCTGACCTCTGGTCATGCCGGGCTGACCTCTGGTCATGCCGGGCCGAGCGCCACTCCCGGCATGATTGCCGGTGACAATCAGCCTGACATTACCGCCGGTGGCGGCAAGCCTGGGAAGACCGCCGCATGAGCTGGCTGCCGCTCTCCTTCGGCGCTCCCATGGTGCTGTGGGGCCTGCTGGCGCTGCCGGTGATCTGGTGGCTGCTGAGGTTGACGCCGCCCAAGCCGCGAACCGAGGTGTTCCCGCCACTGAAGATCCTGGCCCGTGTGCTGAGACGGGAGGAAACACCGCAGCGCAGCCCTTGGTGGCTGACGCTGCTCAGGCTGCTGATGGCGGCCCTCGTCGTCGCGGCATTGGCCGAACCTGTGTTCAACCCGCGTGAAAAGCTGCCGGCCGAGGGCGCCGCCCTTGCGCTGGTCATCGACAATGACTGGGCCAGCGCCGCCGACTGGAACAAGCGCATCGCCACCGCCGAGCGGCTGATCAACGACGCCGGCTCGAACGGCGTGCCTGTTGTCATCGCCTTCACCGCCGAAAAGCCCAATGCGGAGATCGGCCCTTTTGACGCCGCCGCCGCGCTCGACCGGCTGCGCGCCGCCAAGCCGCGGCCGATCCCAACCGACCGGCCGGCCGTTTATGCCCGCGTCGCTGGTGTGCTGGAGAGCTTGCCCGGCGCCAGCGTCGCCGTGCTGGCGGATGGCCTGGCGGCCAAGGGCGACGAGGCCGCTTTCAACACGCTGTTGTCCAAAAATGCCGCCCGCGTTGTATGGGCGGTGGCCGACCGGCTTTCCCTGACCGGCCTGAGATCAGCTGAAAACCAGGTCGACGGCTTTGGTCTGACCGCCGTCCGCGCGCCGGGCGATCCCGCCCCGGCGCAGGTCACCGCCGGCGCCTTCGACGACAAGGGCCGCCGCATCGCCGATGCGACCCTGACCTTCGCGCCGGGCGAGGCCACGGCCACCGGCACCATGGCGGTGCCGTTCGAATTGCGCAACGACTTCGCCTCGATCGCGCTCGATGGCGAACGCCATGCGGGTGCGGTGCGCGTGCTCGACGAAAGCTCCAAACGCCGCCGCGTCGGGTTGCTGTCGCAAGCCGAGGCCGACCAGGCGCAGCCGCTTCTGTCGCCGCTCTACTACATCAGGCGCGCGTTACAGCCCTTCGCCGATCTGGTCGAGCCCTCCAGCGCCGATCTCGCCGACGCCATCCCGCAGATCCTCGACCAGAAGCCGGCGATGATCGTCATGGCCGATATCGGCACCATTCCCGCGCAGGTTCGGCAAAGGCTGGTCGACTGGGTCGACAATGGCGGCACGCTGGTGCGTTTCGCCGGCTCACGGCTGGCGGCCGCCGGCAATGACGACGATTTGCTGCCGGTCCGCCTGCGCACCGGCGAGCGCTCGCTCGGCGGCGCGCTGTCATGGACCTCGCCGCAGCCGGTCACCGAATTTCCCAAGGCCGGCCCCTTCGCTGACCTGGCGCCGCCGACCGAGGTCACGGTGACCAGGCAGGTGCTGGCCGAGCCGACACCCGACATCGTCGAGCGCACCTGGGCAGCCCTTGCCGACGGCACGCCGCTGGTCACCGGGCTGAAGAAGGGCAAGGGCACGCTGGTGCTGTTCCATGTCACGCCCGAGGCGACATGGTCGAACCTGCCGATCTCGGGCAGCTTCGTCGAGATGCTGCGCCGCATCGTGCAATTGTCCCGCAACCAGGGCGCGGCGATCGCCAATGCCGAAGCCGCCGCCACGTCGCTGGCACCCTATCGCATGATCGCGGCCGACGGCTCGCTGGTGCCGCCGACACCGGATGCGCGGCCGCTGGTGCCGGGCGCCGGGGCACTGCCGGTCACCTTCGAGAACCCGCCCGGCCTCTATGGCTCGGAGACCGGCGTCTACGCCCACAATCTGCTCGACGCCGCAAGCACGTTCGAGCCGCTGGCGCGCCCGCAAGTGTCGGTGCCGGTCAGCACGGTCCAGTATGCCTTTGATGAATCGCGCAACCTGAAGGGTGCGCTGGTGGCGGCGGCTCTGCTGCTGATGCTGCTCGACACGCTGGCGGTGTTGTGGATGGGCGGCCTGTTTTCGCGCCGGCCGCGCCGGGCCGGTGCCGCTGCAACCACCGCCGCTGTATTGATCGGGCTTGGCGCACTGTTCGGCCATGCCGATGTCGCGCGCGCCGACGATGCCAAGCCGGGTGACCAGGTCGCTATCGAGGCGATTTCAAAAACCCGCATCGCCTATGTGCTGACCGGCGTGCCGGGCGTCGATTCGATCAGCCGCGCCGGGCTCCAGGGCCTGACCCGTTTCCTGATCGAGAAGACGGCGCTCGAACCGGGCGCGCCGGCCGGCGTCGACATTTCGAAGGACGAGCTGTCCTTCTATCCGCTGATCTACTGGCCGATCGACCCATCGGCACCGATGCCGAGCCAGGCCGCGATCGCCCGCATCGACGCCTATATGCAGCAGGGCGGCACTGTGCTGTTCGACACGCGCGACCAGTTCGCCAACGGCATCGGCGCCGACTCCACCAGCCCGGCGACCGAGCGGCTGCGCGACATCCTCGGCAACCTCAACGTACCGCCGCTGGAGCCGGTGCCGTCGGACCATGTGCTGACCAAGTCCTTCTTCATCCTGCCCGAATTTCCCGGCCGTTTCGCCGGCAGCCCGCTCTGGGTCGAGGCATCCCTCGACGCCAGCAATGCCGACAACCGGCCGGTGCGCACCGGCGACGGCGTGTCGCCGATCATGATCACCGCCAATGATTTCGCCGGCGCCTGGGCAGTCGACGAGAATGGCGATCCGCTGCTGCCGACCGTGCCGGCCGACCCGATGCAGCGGGTCTATGCGCTGCGCGCCGGCGTCAACATCATGATGTACATGCTGACCGGCAACTACAAATCCGACCAGGTGCATGTTCCCATCCTGCTCGAGCGGTTAGGGCAGTAGGATGATGCTCTTTCTTGCACCCACGCCGATCGACCCTGCCCTGATGCGGGAGGATAAGGCATGAACTGGTCGATCTCCTTCGAACCGCTTTTGTCCTGGCCGCTGTTGGCCCTTGTGCTGGTGCCCTTGGCGTTGCTCGCGCTTGTCGGCCTTGGGTTTCGCCAGCGCGGCGCGGTCCTGCGCTTCGTCGCCCTGCTGGCGCTCGCCGCCGCCCTCTTCAACCCGGTGTTCCTCAATGAGGAGCGCGAGCCACTAAAGAGCGTCGTCGCGCTGATCGTCGACCGTAGCCAGAGCCAGGACATTGGCGACCGCACCAAACAGACCGACGAGGCCGTGGCCGGGCTGCAGCAGCGTCTTGGCCGCTTCAAGCAGTTCGATGTCCGCGTCGTCGAGGCCGGCAAGTCCGACGCCGCCGAGGAGCGCACCGAAACGCGGCTGTTCGGCGCGCTGGAAGGCGCCTTCCGCGACGTGCCGCCCTCGCGTATCGGTGGCGCCATCATGATCACTGACGGCGAGGTGCATGACACGCCTTCGGGCACGCCCGATTTCAACGCCCCGCTGCATGCCCTCATCACCGGCAACGACCATGAGAAGGACCGCCGCATACGTTTCGAGAACGCGCCGCGTTTCGGCCTTGTCGGCAAGCCGCTCGACATGACATACCGCGTCATCTCGACCGAAAACGAAACCGGGCCGGTCGATGTCCGCGTCTCCGTCAACGGCGAGCAGGTTTCGGTCGAGCATGCCACCGTCGGCCAGACCATGCCGCTGCAGGTGACCATCCCGAGTGCCGGCCGCAACATCATCGAACTCGCCATCGACCGCGAACCGGGCGAACTGACCGATGCCAACAACCGCGCCATCGCGCTGGTCGACGGCATCCGCGAAAACCTGCGCGTGCTGCTCGTATCGGGTGAACCGCATGCGGGCGAGCGCACCTGGCGCAATCTGCTGAAATCCGACGCCTCGGTCGATCTCGTCCATTTCACCATCCTGCGGCCGCCGGAGAAGCAGGACGGCACGCCGATCAATGAATTGTCGCTGATCGCCTTCCCCACCCGCGAGCTGTTCGTCGAGAAGATCAAGGATTTCGACCTCATCATCTTCGACCGCTACCAGCACCGCGACGTGCTGCCGATCCTCTATTACGATTACATCTCCGAATATGTCGAAAAGGGCGGCGCGCTGCTGATCGCCGCCGGCCCCGAATATGCCGGCGAGGCTTCGATCGCGCGCACGCCGCTGATGTCGGCCCTGCCGGCCATGCCGACGGGCGAAGTGGTCGACAAGGCGTTCTACCCGCGCCTGACCGAACTCGGCCAGCGTCATCCGGTGACGCGCGGCCTCGACGGTTCGGCCACCGAGCCACCGCACTGGAGCCGCTGGTTCCGCACCATTGGCGTGCAGAACCCGCAAGGCGAAGTGGTGATGAAAGGTGCCGACAACCGGCCGCTGCTGCTGCTCGACCGCAAGGGCGAAGGCCGCGTCGGCATGCTTCTGTCCGATCAGGGCTGGCTGTGGGCGCGCGGCTTCGAGGGCGGCGGTCCGCATGTCCAGCTCTACCGGCGCATTGCCCACTGGCTGATGAAGGAGCCCGAGCTCGAGGAAGAACGGCTGACCGCCGAGGGGCGCGGCATGGTGCTGGAGATCCGCCGCCAGACGATGGCCGACGATCCCGGCCCGGCGCAGATCATCACCCCGTCCGGCAAGACACTCGCTGTAAAGCTCGACAAATCCGAACCCGGCGTCTTCCTCGGCAGCGTCCAGACCAGCGAGATCGGCCTCTTCCAGGTTGCCAATGGCGATCTCACCGCGCTCGCCCATGTCGGACCGGTCAACGCGCCGGAATTCGCCGACGTCGTCTCCACGCAGGAGCGGCTGAAGGCGCCGGCGGAAGCCACCGGCGGCAGCGTGCGCCGGCTGGCCCCGTCCACGGCCAGCGACGTGACGCTGCCTTCCATCGTACCGGTGCGTTCGGCCGGCGAAGCGTCGGGCAGCGACTGGATCGGCCTGCGCACCACCGACGACAGCGTCTTGAAGGCCGTGTCGCGCGTACCGCTGTTCGGCGGCTTCCTCGGCCTCGGCCTGCTGCTTCTGGCAATGGGCTCGATGTGGTACCGCGAGGGACGGTAGCGGGGCGCTGTTCCCTTCTCCCCTTGTGGGCCCGTTGCGCAATATTGCGGGAGGCTTGTTGTGAGGATTGAGGGCGGCCATTTTCGTTGCTTTGGAGGCTTTTC
>NZ_VFUI01000015.1:0-124247 GCF_006440535.1 Mesorhizobium sp. B2-5-13
TCAAGCGCTGCCAGCGCCGAACCCTTGACGATCGGAATGTCGTCGCCGGGGAATTCGTTCTTCGACAAAAGTTCGCGAACCTCGAGCTCGACCAGTTCGAGCAGCTCGGCGTCGTCGACCTGGTCGACCTTGTTCAGGAACACCACGATCGACGGCACGCCGACCTGACGGGCAAGCAGGATGTGCTCGCGGGTCTGCGGCATCGGGCCATCGGCGGCCGACACGACCAGGATCGCGCCGTCCATCTGCGCGGCACCGGTGATCATGTTCTTCACATAGTCGGCGTGGCCGGGGCAGTCGACATGCGCGTAGTGGCGGTTGGCCGTCTCGTATTCGACGTGAGCCGTCGAGATCGTGATGCCGCGCGCCTTCTCTTCCGGCGCCGCGTCGATCTGGTCATAGCGCTTGTATTCGCCAAAATACTTGGTGATCGCAGCCGTCAGCGACGTCTTGCCATGGTCGACGTGACCAATCGTGCCGATGTTCACATGAGGCTTAGTGCGCTCGAATTTACCTTTTGCCATAGTCTCTTTCCTTGGACGGCCTGGACCTTCAGTTCAGTCGAATGCGGGGCGATTAGCGAGAAAGGCCAAAAAACACAAGCGTCTTTTGCCCGGACGCCATCTCACTCGGCCAGAACCCATGATCCGATTGCGGGGATTGGCGCTGATATAGGGTCCCGCCGTTGAAAAGGGAATGGGCGAAGGTCCGACGGAACAATCGGAGGATTCCGGGGCCTGCGTATCTGTCGCTGTCGGATCTGCCGGCGGCCCATGGCCCATTGCGGCGGCGATCCGGGTCTGATTTCCTGCGCCGATGCATTTCATCCCGACTGCCATTCGCGGCCCGCTGTTCATGATCGTCTCGACCGGGTCATATCTGGTCAACGACACGATGATGAAGCTCGCCACTGCGGGCTTGCCGTCCTACGAAGTGCTCTTCCTGCGCGGTGCCGCGGCAACGCTGTGGGGCTTTCCGCTGCTGTTTGCGCTCGGCTACGGCAAGCAGATCCCCCTGATCTTCGACAAGCGGGTGCTGCGCAGGAACCTGCTCGAACTGGCGGCGATCCTCTGTTACGTCGTCGCGCTCGCCAACATGCAGATCGCCGATTCCACCGCGCTGGGGCAGATCACGCCGCTGCTGATGCTGGTCGGATCCTCGATCCTGTTTGGCGAGCGCATCGGCGGCCAGCGCATGGCGCTGATCGGGCTGGGCTTCATCGGCGCGCTGATGGTGGCGCAGCCGACCATGCAAGGCATTTCGGTCTACGCCTTGCTGGCGCTAGGCAACGCGACATTCGCCGCCGCCCGCGATCTGGCCGGCCGCAAGATCACCGCCGAAGTGCCAGGAATGATCGTGGCGATCTCGGCGGTCGTCGTGGTCCTGATCGGCGCCGGCGCCGCGCATCTGGTTTCCGAGCGCTGGGTAGCGCCGGAGGCGCACCACCTGCTGCTGATGGCGGGAGCCGGTTTCTTCCTGATCTTCGGCCACTTCTTCATCTTCATGGCCTATCGCGTCGGGCCGACCGGAGCGGTAGCGCCTTTCTACTACTGCTTCACGGTCTGGGCCGTCATTTCGGGCCTGCTGGTGTTCGGGCAATTCCCCAATGCACTGGCGGTCTGCGGCATCCTGCTGGTCGTCTGCAGTGGGTTGACCATCGTGTCGCTGGACCAGCGCAAGCGCCGGCTGGCCGTGGTCGCCTGATCGGCGGGGCGCACCGGCATTGTAGGTTCCAACACCGTGAGTGCAGGCAGCACCAACGGCGGATTATCGCAATTCAGGATTCGGCAGAGCTGGTAATCTGCCGACACGTCTAGATGGTGCGCTTGCCCGCGAACTGATGGTAGGCCCACAACACCACGACGGCACCCACGACCGCGACGATCAGGCTGTAGATGTTGAGGCCGGTGACGCCCGAAGCACCGAAGGCACTGAAGATCAGGCCCCCGACGATGGCACCGACAATGCCGAGCACGATATCCATGATCATGCCCTGACCGGTCTTGTTGACGATCTTGCTGCCGATGAAGCCGGCGATGACGCCGAGAATGATCCAGCTGATGATACCCATTTTTTCCTCTCCATTCCTCCGCCAACCGAACATTTTCATATGAATGTCAAAACCACAAGCCAGGTTGAAATTCCGCCCGATTGCGTCATTGTTGAAGATGGGCCGGGCTTGGCCAGATGGAGGATCCACTATGGGACTTTTTGACAACGCCGTTCCCGGCGGCAACATCACCAAACCGCTGATGATCGCGCTCGGTGCCCTGCTGGTCGGAAAGATGCTGAGCGGCAGAAGTGCCGAACAGCCGGAGCAGCCCCAAGCTCCCGCGCCGGCCGATCCCACACCCGTCGGAACCGCGTCCGGTGACGGCGGCCTGCTCGGCGGACTGGGCGGCCTGCTCGACAAGCTCAAGAACGCCGGCCATGGCAATGTCGCCGACTCCTGGGTCGGCACAGGGCAGAACCAGTCGATCAACGCCAACGAGCTGGGCAACGCGATCGGACCGCAGGTCATTCGCGAGATCGCCCAACGGACAGGGCTCGACGAGCAGGAACTGCTCAAGCAACTATCCGCGGCCCTGCCCGGCATCGTCGACAAGCTGACGCCGAACGGCCAGATGCCGCAACAGCACCAGGTCGCGTCAGCGTTCAACAGCTAGCGCGGCGCACACCGATGCCTGAAGCGCTGCGCGCTTGCCGCGCAGTGTTTCGGCTTGCCGACGGTGTCGCTGGAAACCTGGAGCGGGTAGCGGGAATCGAACCCGCACCAAGAGCTTGGAAGGCTCATGTGATACCATTTCACCATACCCGCGCACGCATGCCCTAGCTATTCGACAAGGTTCCGAAGGTCAAGGAGCCTCTCGCGACCCCGCCGAAATTGCAGGCCAGGCTCGACCTCATTGTCCGATCAACATCTCATGCAAAAGCATGGGAAGCAGAGCCCGAAGGTTGAAAAGTAAGCTAGGTTCAAGGCGGAGGAACGAGAATGGACACCCATCTCTGGTTTGCCTTTGTCGGTACCGTGATCCTGTTGCAGATGCCACCTGGCCCCGACAGCATGCTTGTGATGGCCCGTGGCATCGGGCAAGGGCGTGGCACGGCGCTGTTTACGGTCGTGGGAATGACATTGGGCGCCGGGTTGGTGCAATTGCCTCTAATCGCCCTGGGTGTCTCCTCGCTGTTGCGTGCATCACCACTGGCATTCGATGCGCTCCGCTGGGCCGGAGCAGCCTATCTGGTCTGGCTTGGCATACGTTTACTGTCCGGGACGAAGGAGGACCTGGAGGTCGATCAGATCAGGCGCGTGGGGCCGCTCGCCGCGATGCGCGAAGGCATGATCGCCAATCTCATAAATCCCTGGCCCATGACCTTCATGATCGCCTTTCTGCCTCAGTTCGTCGATCCGACCCGCGGCTCGGTCTGGCTGCAGATGCTGTTGCTTGGCGCGACCCAGAAACTGACCGGCGTGCTGGTTCTGGGAACCTATGCAGTCGCATCCGGCACACTGGGTGAATGGATCATGCGGCGGCCGGGCATCAGGCTTTGGCAGCAACGGATAGCTGGCTGCTGCATCGTCGGTCTTGGCGTCCGGATGGCCGTCGGAGGCGGTAAATAGCACGGACCTTTCAAGAGAGAACAGGATCGATCCGACATCGGTCTCGAGGCTGCGGCCACGGAACACCAAATGCCAGACATCCACGTTCAGCTGGTCAGGGGGAATGGGCGCGCCAAGGCGGAGGCGGGCGCCACCCTCTATCGCTACAATGTGGCCAAAACCGGCGTTGACGACCGCGTGCCGATCGGCGCCGTATTGCGCGACACCTCGGGAAACATCCTTGGCGGCCTGTGGGGCAGGACCGAACTCGGCTTGCTGTTCCTCGACATGTTCTTCGTGCCTGAAAGCATTCGGGGCAGATCACATGGCAGCCGCCTGCTCGCTGCCGTGGAAGCGGAAGCGAGGAAGCGCGGTTGCCAACGTGCGGTGGTCGAGACCAGCAGCTTCCAGGCGCCCGGCTTCTATGTCCGCCACGGCTACGAGGAATTTGGCAGGGTTGAGTTCGGCCTTCAGGGCACTGCCCGCATCTTCCTGCGCAAAACCCTCTGATGCTGGCGCAAGAGGCCGCGATACCCCTGATCGGCAGGCATGGTCGCGCGACGAGGGTTGCTCTTGAAAAGCCGCAGGATCTTTGCGCCTACGCGTCAGTCACCCCCTGTCGCAACCTGTGATCGTCAGCTTATCAAATCGTCTATCCTGATCGGCAAGTCTCGAATGCGCTTGCCCGTGGCATGGTACACGGCGCTCGCCACGGCCGCCGCGGTCCCGACATTGCCGAGCTCCCCCAAGCCTTTGACGCCGGCCGGATTGACGTCCAGGTCGACCTCGGGAACGAGGATGACGTCGACCTGTTTGATGTCGGCGTTGACCGGCACCAGATAGTCCTGCAAATCACGATTGACGTAACGGGCGTTGCGCCGGTCGATTTCCGTCGCCTCGTGAAGGGCTTGGCCGATACCCCAGATCATGCCGCCCATCAGTTGGCTGCGCGCGGTGCGCGTGTTCATGATGCGTCCCGCCGCAAAGGCACCGACCACGCGCGGCACCCGGATTTCTCGTGTGTAGCTGTTGACGCGCACTTCGACGAATTCAGCGCCAAAGGCATATTTCACGGAGTCCTTGTCCTGATCGCCGCCGTGGAACTCCGCTTGCCCGGCATAGAGCTTCTTCAGTGCTTCCGGGGTCGAACCCTTTGGCGCAAACTCGGCGTATTCCTCTATCGCGCCGATCTGCATCGCCTTGAAGACATCCGACAGCTTGGCGGATTTGCCGCCGCTTGCCACGATCTTCTCCTGCTCCATCTCCAGCTTGGCATTGCCGGAACCGGCCAGCGGCCCGTCTCCAGCGACGGCTGCCGCGAAAAGTTTGGCACGCACCGCGTCACAGGCCTTCAGAACCGCCGAGCAGACGCTCGCTGTCGAAATCGAGCCGCCCGAGACCGGCGCCGGCGGCAGGGCGCTGTCGCCCATCTCGACGCTGATCTTGTCCATCCCTATCCCCAGACGTTCGGCGGCCATCTGCCCGGCGATGGTGCGCACACCAGTGCCGATCTCATGCGAGCCGCACTGAACGCGAACTTGTCCATCGGCGGTCAGGCGAACACGGGCCGCGCATGGCGCGCTTGCCGTGGGATAGATTGCGGTCGCGCACCCCATGCCGACCAGCCAGTCGCCCTCCCGCATCGATCCGACCGCCGCATTACGCTTCGACCAGCCGAAGGCCTCCGCAGCCTGGTCGTAGCATTTGACCAGCGACCGGCTGGAGAATGGCTTGCCGCCGATAGGCTCTCTTTCAGGCTCGTTGATGCGCCGAAACTCGACGGGATCCATGCCGAGCGCCACAGCCATTTCGTCCATGGCGTTCTCAAGCGCGTAGACGTAGGGCGTCTCCGGCGGTGAGCGCATGTAGCCCGGTGTGTTGCGGTCGGCATGGACGACCGAAACATGAGTGAGCACCGAACCGTAATTGTACATGCGGCCGGTGGCGGACGTGCCGCCGACGACATAAGGGTCAGGGCGTGACGTCACCTCCCAGCCCTCATGTCCGAACGCCGTGATGCGGCCGTCCTTGCTGGCGCCTATGCGAATTCGATGCCTGGTCTCGGCGCGATAGGTCTGGGTGTTGAAGGCCTGCATGCGGCTGACGACGCAGCGTACCGGCCGCCCAACACGACGCGCGGCAACCGCGACAATTGCCGTGCGAGCCGTCATCGGTCCCTTGGAACCAAAGGCGCCCCCGACATAAGGGCTGACAATCCGCACATTGGCAGGGTCGACCTTCAACTGCCGGGCAAGTTCGATTTTCCAGCCGGTGACATTCTGGCTTGGCTCATGGACGGTGAGTTGATCGCCTTGCCACATCGCCGTGGTCGAGAACAGTTCGATCGGATTGTGATGCTGGGTCGGCGTGGAGTATTTTTGGTCGATCTTGACGGCAGCGGATGCATAGGCAGCGTCGAAGTCGCCTGCTTTGACATCCTCCTGCAACATCGGGCTTTTGCCGGCCGCCGGTTCCACTTTCACGCCTTTGGAATCGAAGCTGGCGCTGGGCGGTTCGTCTTCGTAGTCGGCGCGGATCAACATCGACGCTTCCTCCGCCGCCTCGAATGTCTCGGCAACGACCAGAGCGATGATCTGGCCGTCGTGGAAAATCGTCTTGTCATGCAGGGGTGCGATAGAGCTCGCACCGGTGTTGCCAAATTTCGGAGTGTCCGTCTGATCCATGTCGCCATAGGTGATGATGTCCAGCACTCCGGGCACGGCCCTGGCGTCATCGGTATCGAGTTTGGAAACCTTGCCCCGAGCGATGCTGCTGGTGGCAAGAGCGCCATAAGCGACATTGGCCGTGGCGATGTCGGCCGGATAGCTGGCTTGTCCGGTAACCTTCAGCCTGCCGTCGATGCGGACAACCGGTTGGCCTTGGTTTTCTTTTGGAACTGGCGCGGCTTGATTCATGGCTCAGACCTTCATGTCACGGGTTTCGAGCAGCGCTCGCACCAGCGTGCGCTTTCCCAGCGGTATCTTGAATGCGTTGTGTTCTCGTGGCCTGGCATCGGCGAATGCGGCTTCGGCCGCAGCTGCCGCGGTCCTGTCGTCAAGGGCATTGCCGCGCAGCGCATCCTCCGCCGCCCTCGCGCGCCACGGCACCGTCGCGACGCCGCCGAGCGCTATGCGCGCTTGCCCGACCGTGTTTCCATCCATCTCCAGCGCAACTGCCGCCGAAGCCAGCGCGAATGCGTAGGATTCGCGGTCGCGTATCTTCAGGTAGCGCGAGCGACGGCTCCATGCGCCAAGCGGAACATCGATGGCGACGATGACTTCATCGGCGGCCAGATCCGTCTCGATGTTGGGCGTGTCACCGGGAAGCCGATGCAGCTCGGCGATCGGGATCTTGCGCTGGCCACGCCGCCCTTCCACTTCAACGACCGCGTCGAGCGCGATCAGCGCCTGCGCGAAATCACCGTGATAGGTAGCGATGCAGGCATCGCTGACGCCGAGCACGGCATGTTGGCGGTTTACCCCTTCCATCGCCGCACAGCCGGAGCCGGGCTCCCGCTTGTTGCACGGCCAGGAGGTTTCGCGAAAATACTCGCACCGCGTTCGCTGCAGGATATTGCCGGCTAGGCTGGCCATATTGCGAAGCTGGCCGCTGGCCGCGAATTTCAGACTGTCGGCAAGAAGCGGGCAGCGGCGCCTGACTTCATTGTTATCGGCTGCCTCACCCATGCGAACCAGCGCACCGAAACGGATGGTGTCGTCGTCGTCGGTTTTGATCTGACGCAAAGCAGGCTCGGCAAGCTCGTTAAGGTCGAGCAACCGCTCCGGCTGCGCGACACCCAGCTTCATGTAGTCAGCCAGATTGGTGCCGCCGGCGATGAACTGGGTGTTGGCCTGTGTTGGCGCAACATGCCTGTCCTCAAGATGAGACGCTATGGCGATCGCCGCCGAGACGCTCGTTGGTCTTTCATAGAGGAAGGGACGCATCTAGGCTCTCCTGATCTCGTCGCGTGCCTGGATGATCGCCGCAACGATGTTCGGATAGGCCGCGCACCGGCACAGATTGCCGCTCATATATTCGCGGATGTCATCCTCCGAACCGGCATGGCCTTCATCGATGCAACCGATGGCGGACATGATCTGGCCCGGCGTGCAGTAGCCACATTGAAAGGCGTCATGATCGACGAACGCCTGCTGTACCGGGTGCAGTTCGCCGTCGGCCGAAGTCAGGCCTTCGACAGTCGTGACCTCGCGTCCTTGGTTCATGACGGCGAAGCTCAGGCAGGATAGCACCCGCTTCCCATCGACAAGAACGGTGCAGGCGCCGCACTGGCCGTGGTCGCAACCCTTCTTGGTACCAGTCAGACCAACATGATCACGCAGGGCGTCAAGCAGGCTCGTTCGATTGTCGAGTGCTAGGGTGTAGGCCTGCTTGTTGATCCGAAGCGAAATCGTCGACAGGTCGCGCGGTTCGACCGCTCTGGCGGGCGATGGCTCGGCGGCTCTTGTCGAGGTGACCATGAGAGGCACTGCGGCTGCCGCCGTAACAGAACCCGTCATGAAGGTGCGTCTGCTCAGGCCGCTGGGATTTGTGGAATTGGACATGGCTGGCTTTCCGGCTGGCTGGAGTCTCAAGCGGACCAAACTGCTCGTGGGAGGCAAAGTTCCCTCCTCACACCGCTGTGATCGTTTCTTTTGCAGGACGGCCGTGCGGAACTTAAGCCGCAAGGCCGTGGTTGTCCTCGACAGGTTTCCAGGAAGGAGGCGATCATGAGCAATGATCCGAGCGATCGGCGCAGCGATCGAAATGGTGACGAAGGCCCTGTCTTTTCGGCTGAACAGGCGCGGCAAGGTGAGATCATCCTGCGCACCCGCACACGCCGGATCATCTTCATCGCAGGACTGGTCGGCATCGTGATCCTCATCGCGGTGATCAGATTTGCCGTCCGTTGAGTGGCTTTGGAGCTGATCCCCGACCAATGCCGCCCAGCCTGTTCGTCAGGAACTTTTGTGAAGAGCTGTCGTTTAGTCGGTCGTTAAGCGGTTGGCGCCATCCTTGAAAGTTCTCCCCGTGGACGCAAAAACCGAGACTGAAGAACCAGACAGAATCAGGAATGCGCGCGGCGCTTCGAGCAAGGCCGGACCGGATGCGTCGCTAAAACGCATGGGCGATGTGGCGCAGCCTAACGCTCCGGAGCGCGAAACGCGGGACAAGGAGGCGGATGAACAAAAGCCCAGCCTCCTAGCTTTCCCCCGGCAGCATCCTTACGCGTCCATTGCAATCCTGATCGTGCTGCTGCTGGCCGCGGTGGGGCTGGTCATATGGTGGCTGAATGCCCGCCAGTATGAATCGACCGACGACGCTTTCATCGACGCCCGCACGATAACGGTCAGCGCCGAGATATCAGGACGGATCACTGACCTTGCGGTGACCGACAACCAGCCGGTCAAGGCGGGTGACGTCCTGTTGCGCATCGATGACAGCGACTATCGGGCCAGCCTCAGGCAGGCCGATGCCGGGGTAGCCTCGGCGCAGGCCGACATTGTCGACGTAGGGGCTCAGATCGCAGCTCAGAACGCAAAGATCGATGAAGCGCAGAAGCAGGTGGCGCAAGCGCAGGCCGCCCTCGATTTTGCCAAAGCCGAGGACCAGCGGAACCGTGAACTTCTTGCCAAGGGCACGGCCACCCAGCAGCAGGCGCAGCAGGCCGCTTCCACGCTGCGCCAGGATCAGGCTGCTCTCGACAGCGCCCAAGCCAATGTGGCTGCGGCCAAGAGCCAGATCGCTGTTTTGCAGGCGCAGGCCAAGAGCGCCGAAGCCAAGCTCGATCAGGCCAGGGCCAGCCAGAACCAGGCGAGTACGATGCTGTCCCGCACAACCATCACCGCACCGGTCGCCGGGCGGGCAACCAGCATTTCGGTCGCCAACGGCACCTATGCCCAGCCAGGCCAGGTTCTGATGATGTTTGTTCCCGACGAAGTCTGGGTGAAGGCCAACTTCAAGGAGACACAGCTCGATCTGATGCGGCCGGGACAGCCGGTCGACATCGACATCGACGCCTATCCGGAAAGATCTTTTCATGGCCGCGTCGACAGCATCCAGGCGGGTAGTGGCACCGCCTTCAGCCTGCTGCCAGCCGAAAACGCCACCGGCAACTTCGTCAAGGTGGTGCAGCGCGTGCCGGTGAAGATCGTCTTCGACAAAGCGCCCGGCGTGCTGCTGGGGCCGGGCCTGTCGGTGGTGCCGACGGTCAAGGTGCGATGACTGGCGAAATCTCCGGCGACCAAAGCGAAAGCCGGTCGGCCGCCGGCGGGCGCAACCCGTGGCTGATCGCCATCGTCGTCTCCATCGCCACCTTCATGCTGGTGCTGGATACCTCGATCGCCAATGTGGCCCTGCGCAACATCGCCGGCAGCCTGGCTGCCGGGATGGACGAGAGCACCTGGGTGATCACTACCTACCTGGTCGCGAATTCCGTAATCATCCCGGTCAGCGGCTGGTTGGCCAGCGTGATCGGGCGGAAGCGCTACTACATGCTTTGCGTGGCAACGTTCACCATCGCATCGCTGTTTTGCGGCCTCGCGCCCAATCTGGAAATGCTTATTTTCTTCAGGATCCTGCAGGGTCTCGGCGGCGGCGGCATGGCGCCGAGCGAACAGTCCATCCTTGCCGATACCTTTCCGCCCGAGAAGCGTTCCCAGGCTTTTGCCCTTTATGGCGTCGCCGTCATCGTCGCACCGACAGTCGGGCCGACCCTCGGCGGCTGGCTGACCGACCATTTCTCCTGGCACTGGATATTCTTCATCAACGTGCCGTTCGGCATCATGTCGCTTGCCTTGGTGCAGTGGCTGCTTGTCGAGCCGGACGTGATCGAGCGCGAACGTCAGGAGCGGCTGAAGGGCGGCCTCAGAATAGATTGGGTCGGGTTCATCCTGGTCGCCACCGCTCTTGGCTGCCTGGAAATCTTCCTCGATGAGGGTCAGCGCAACGACTGGTTCGCATCGGGTTTCATCACGACTTTTGCCGTGATTTCGGCGATCTCGTTCCTGCTGCTCATCCCATGGGAGTTTAGTCACCGCGATCCGATCGTCGATATACGCCTGCTCTTCAGCCGCCAGTTCGGTACGTCGTTCCTGGTGATGATGGCGGTCGGCGCCGTGTTGTTCAGCACCACGCAGTTGATGCCGCAGCTGCAACAGACCGCCTTCGACTATACGGCCACCCTGTCGGGCCTTTCCATGATGCCCGGCGGCATCGCCATGCTGATCCTGATGCCGATTTCCGGATTTGCCGCCGGATTGGTGCAGCCCAAATATCTGATTGTGATGGGCATGTCCGTTGTCGTGGTCGCCTTGTGGCACATGACGTCGCTCACCCCCGATGCCAGCTTCCGCTTCTTTGCCTTCGCGCGCGTCTTTCTGATGATCGGCCTGCCGTTCCTGTTCATTCCCATTTCGACAGCGGCCTATGTCGGCCTCGCTCCGCAGAAGACCAACCAGGCGTCGGCGCTGATCAACGTCGCCCGCAACATCGGCGGGAGCATCGGCGTGTCATTGTCGAACACCGTGATCGCGCAAAACGCGCAGCTGCATCAATCGAACCTTGTCAGCCATACCGCGCAATCGTCGTCCGCCTATCAGCAGTTGCTGCGTCAGGTGACGGATCACTTTGTCGCCCAGGGCTCGAACATGCTTGAGGCCAAGCAGCAAGCCGTCGGCTGGCTCGGGCAGTTGATCGCGCGCCAGGCCTCGCTGCTCGCCTATATCGACGTTTTTCGCTACTGCGCCATCGCGACGGCACTGTTTGTTCCCCTCGCCTTGCTGCTGCGGTCTCCAAAACCCGACAAGCGCCAGCCGAAATAACCGCGCCCCGCCGATCTCTTCCAGAACTTCTGCCGCCTGCGTTTTCCCGGCACTTATTGCAAGTCGCCGGCATTGAATGTGGCGAATGACCGGCAACGTCAGATCCAGTTCGAGAGAACCGTCTCCATCTCGACGGTCTCCACCTGCTGCGCGAACCGTTGGTGATAAACGGTCAGCAGCGCGTCATGCGTTGCGTCGGAAGAACTGCACAGCGCATCCGTAACGAGAACCACGCGATAGCCGAAATCGATCGCTCCGAGCACCGTAGCCAGAACGCACACGTCGGTTTCGCCGCCGGTGATGACCAACGTATCGATGTCGCGTTCGTTCAGAAAAGCCCGGAGGTGACCTTCGAACCAAGGCGAGTATATGTGCTTGTCGATGATGGCCGCTGGCGGGCAGTAAGCGGCTAATGCCGGCAACAGGGCGACCATTTCGGGACCAATATTCTCGATCGCCATCGAGGCCCAGCGCTCATAATAGCGCTTCCATGTACCAACGCCCTGCCCCGGCTTTTGCGCGGGCAGGAAGCGCGTGAAGACGGTCTGTGGCGCTCGTCTTTCGACCAACCTTTCGATATGAGGAAGGACACGGGTGATCCAGGGGGTCGCCCACTGCGACGGCTCGGCAAACAGCTTTTGCATATCGACACAGACATGCATGCACCGATGCCCCAACGGACCATATGCCAAGCCCGACATCGACATCGAAGATAGTCCTATTCCATGACATGCGGGGTGTGCCGTTTGTCCTCCACCGGGTCGACATCGATGCGCGCCTTTTGCGGATCGAAGGTGCCATGACCTGCGATGGCTCGCGCTGCCGTATCGGGCGTCTCGTATGCCCACATGAAGTCATCGGCCGAGCTACCGACGGCATGGACCCGCCAATAGCTCGCGGTTCCCTTGAGCGGTGAGCTGCTTGTGGTGTTGGTCTTTTCGAAAAGCTCGAAATAGATGTCCTCGAAAGGGATAAAGAACGTCGGCTCCTGTCCCTCTTCCCTGACTAGCTTCGCGCGCTCCGTGGCTGCGACCACAGCATCGGAAAATCGCACGGTCACCGTTCCGGCAAACGGCTCTATGGTCAGTGGACGAAAGTCGTGTTCTGACATTGCAACTGAAGTTTGCATCCGAATTCTCCCTGGCTATCGTTTGATCGTCAGACTGCGTTTCGATCCATCAATGAAAACGAAATGCGCGGCGATGCATCAGGTTCCAGCTTGTGCGGTGAAGCCAAATGGACCGCCGAGCCAAGCGATTATCGGCTACCGAAACTGTCGAGAAAGCTCGCCAACAGCCGCGAAACCTCGTGTGAAGCCTCACGTGTCGGGAAGTGCCCGACCGCGTCCAGGACCACTCGTTTGTAGGGCGCCGTGAAATGCTCCTCCAGTCCTTCCGACGATGGGGGCAGTACAACACGGTCGTCGCCACCATGAAGCGTCAAGGTCGGAACCGTGATGATCTTGACCGATGTTTGCCGGCGGGCCAGCTCCGCGTAGCACGGATCGGGCTCCGCCTCACCCCAGCGAACCCGATAGGAATGCAACGTCACGTCCGGCCAATCCGGGTTGTCGAAGGATACGGCCACTTTATCGAAAATGGTGTCGTCGAACCACCCCAACGGGCTCCAGCTGTCCCATTGGAATCTGGCAAATTCCTTGCGGTTCTTTCGCACGAACTCGGCGCCGCGCGCTGTTGCCATGAACCATTGATACCAAAACGCTTTCGCCTGTTCAGGCGCCGGCGTTGCCGGTTTGCCGGGTTGCCAGCCAAGCGATAGCGCAGCGCAGCAACTGATGCGATCGGGAAAGATCGAGGCCAGGAGGTAGGCGATCCGTGCTCCCCAGTCGTGACCGACGATCGCAAAGCGGCTGAGGCCAAGCGCATCGGCAAAGTCCAGCACGTCCTGCGCCATTGCGGCAATTTCGCCGGATCGCATGGTTTCTTTCGACAGGAACGACGTCTGTCCAAAACCTCGCAGCCACGGCGAAAACGTCCGAAAGCCGGCCTCGTGAAGGACCGGCGAAATGCGCGCGTAAGTGGTCGCGTCGTCCGGCCAGCCATGCAGCAGGACGGCCGGCGGACCGTCTTGCGGGCCACCATCGAGATAGGCGATGCGCAGCAGTGGCGTATCGCAAAATGAGACAGGGTTCATTTGCTCTCCGGCGCTGTTACCGGCTGGTCGCCGCCAGTCGTCGACTTGGGTCTGGCATCCTGGTCAACCTGCGGATTCTTGTTGATGGCGTCGGTGTTGGCTTTCGTCGGTTCGGTGCTGTCATCACAGGCACCGAGCGCGAGGGCAGCAGCCAACACTAGAAGCGACAAGGATTTCTTCATCGAAACCTCCTCTGGCCGATGTTCGACAACGAGGCTCTGCGAATTTGGTTGCCCGGTTTGCCGCTCGGGTGCCCGCCGATCAGCCATCCGCAAAAAGCGTTGCCGCAACGGCGATTGAGGTCAGGCTCGTCATTGCAAGGAATGCTCTGATGACGTGCGACATCTCCCACATATTCCGGAAATCTCTCCAATCACCATCTTGCTTCCGAGCGAACATCGAGAAAAACGCCACGCCCGATCTCGGCATGGCGACGTCCTGCACCCAGAAATTATTGACGGGGTGTGTGAGCAACCAATAGGTCGCGTGTTGCGCGGCCAGGAAGAATAGCGACGCGAGCGTCCACCAGAAACGAGTACTTGCAGAAGGCGTCAAATAGAGCAGGATGGCGAGCGCGAGGATGCCTCCGATTTCGGCAAAACCGCCGATCGTGAAGCCGGGATAGTAGATCGTCTGCACTGCCTTGTAGGTCGCCTCTTTCAGGCGTATTTTGCCCGGTAGCTCCAACGCATGTGCCAGCGAGAGCGCTGTTGCGATTGCAACCAGCAGGAGCGTGAAAACCATCAAGACGCGCATGCTGTTACTCTTTAACCGTGCCCTTTCGCAATCGGCATAGGGAGACGGTTAGCCGCCGCCGTGGCCGGCAGAACGCAGGGAAGTCATCGTGCAGCCGTTCGGCTATGCCACGAGCACAGGGATTGATCGACAAGACGGGTCAGGTGGGGTCGCACCGCGCGCGGTTGCGAACAGGAGACGATCCTCACCTAAGCCGCCCGGCGCGTCAGAACATGATCCTTTGCCTCAACCAGGTAAGAAACCTGTTGCCGCCAATTGTCGCGCGGACCCGAGCCGCAGCCCACCGCGCTTTCATGGTAGCGCCTACGTGACAATCGCAAACGATGTCATGCAGTTGCCAGTCGTTCAGTTCGAAGAAGCGCTTGGCCTCGCCATAGGTGTCATCCCTTAGACCCGACGCGCGCAGCATCGGGTCTTCGAAGGCAACAGTTATTGCCGACCCTTCGCCGCGTGCCATGGCGCGTGCTTCCGGATGCATGTGTTCGGTGCCTGTAAACGCGCCAAGGCATCGCTCGGGATTCTGATCGAGAAGTTCAGCCCATCGCGCGATACGCTCATCTCGCGTCATTTCCGTATGTGGCGCCGAGGGTTCAATCCTGGCGACGGCCTGCAGTTGATCGAGTGTCTGGTGTTTCATGGTCAGCTCCTGTCGTGGAGGGAGAAGTGCCCACGCCTTCAAGGGAATTATCGCGCGGCGGTGCTTCGACAAGGGCGCAAAACCGGAGAATTCGGCCCCCACCAAAATGCGGCTGGGCGGATCATAAACGCGCTGACAGCGTTCACCGAATGGAGGGCCTTTCCATAAGCCACTGATCCAGGATCAGGATGCATCCATGCTCATCCAGCCGATCGACTATTTCCTTGCCATCTGGTTCTCTGTTGCCGCTGCCTCCACTCTCTATGTCGGCTTCGACCAGTACCGCAACAATCCCGAACCGGTGGTGATGAAGTGGGGCTTCATCCTGGTGACCCTCTATATGGGCCCAATCGGCCTGCTGCTCTATGTGTTGGCCGACAAGGAACCACGACCGGGCGAGCACGAGGACTTTACACGGCCGCTGTGGAAGCAGGGCGTCGGCTCGACCATTCACTGCGTTGCCGGGGATGCGACAGGCATCATTCTGGCCGCCGTCATCACGGCGATGCTCGGCTTGCCGATGTGGCTCGATCTCGTCGTCGAATATGTCTCCGGCTTCGCCTTCGGCCTGTTCATCTTCCAGTCGCTGTTCATGAAGTCGATGATGGGCGGCACCTATTGGCAGAATGTGCGCAAGAGCTTCCTGCCCGAGTTCATCTCGATGAATTTCATGATGGCAGGAATGGCACCTGTCATGAGCTTCTTGATGATGGGACGTGACATGCGCGCGATGGAGCCGACGGAACTTCTGTTCTGGGGCGTGATGTCGATCGGCGTTATCGCCGGCTTCACGCTCGCTTATCCCGCCAATGTCTGGCTGGTGGCGCGCGGATTGAAGCATGGGCTGATGACGCTGCACCCGCAGACCACCGGAACGAGCAGCCGAGAACCGTCTGCGCACCAACGGCAAGGACGACACCACGACAAAACCTCCCACGGGGCCAAAAGCAGTGGCCACCAGATGAATTCGGACGCTACGACCACGCAGATCGCGGCCCTTGGCCTGGTGTCCTTGATCACGCTGGCGGTCGGCATGGCCGCGCCGGCGAACTGGCTGAACTTGACGCTATCGGCGCGTGACGTCGGTGGGGTGATCATGCCGCAAGGCATGATCATGGATCGCGAAACGCCGGCCGAGGCCATGCGTGACATGGCGGCAACCGATCCGCGTCGGGTGACAGCGTCCTACGATCTCGCTGCCAGAGGCGACCAGGAACTGCCGTTTCGCCTGGAGAACGGCATCAAGGTGTTCGAGCTCAGGCCGTCGGTGATCCGTTGGCAGATATTGCCCGACGTCGCGGTCGATGCCTATGCCTATAACGGACAGATTCCCGGGCCGCGCATCCACATCAGACAGGGCGACAGGGTCCGCATCAATGTCACCAATGACCTACCGGAGGAAACCACGGTGCATTGGCACGGCATGATCCTGCCGAACCAGATGGACGGCCCCGCCGAGATTACTCAGGCGCCGATCGAGCCCGGGCAATCCTATTCCTATGAATTCACCGCCACCCAGCATGGGACCTATTTCTATCATCCGCACGCCAAGCCCGACCGCACCCAGGCGCTCGGCCTCTATGGCGCGCTGATCATCGACCCCTCCAACCCCGCCGATGAGGTTCAGGCCGACCATGACTACGCGCTCGAACTACAGGAATGGCTGGTGCGCGATGGGCTGACCTATCCCTCGATGCCGATGGAAGGCGGCATGCCGAATTTTTTCACCATCAACGGCAGGGCCTATCCCTCAACCGATACGATCCACATGAAGCTCGGCGAGACGCTGAAAGTGCGTTTCATCGGCACCAATAATGGCTTTATCCATCCAATGCATATCCATGGCGGCCCCTTCGAGGTCGTTGCCCGCGATGGCGAAACACTTGCCCCGCCGGCGCGTTTCCTGGCCGATACGATCAACGTTGGGCCAGGGCAACGCTATGACGTCGTCTGGAAGGCGCGACAGCGCGGCAAATGGCTGATCCACTGCCACATTCCGCATCACACGACGAACAACAATGTCGAGGAAAAGGGCGGCGGCGGGTTGATGGTCATCATCGACGTCAGCTAATCGAGACTGAGCCGATAGCCGAACAGGTGCGCTCTGCCGACAGAGGAGCGGTCCCATGGCGACCCGGCACCCCCGCGACAATCCGGAGGTTGCGTTCATCGCATCCTACTTCTTGATAATGTTGCCGTCGCGCAGGTCGAATGCCTCGGCGTCGCGAGCCTGGCGGTAGAAATCGTCCTGCAATTCACCCCATTCGCCGAGAAAAGCACCGCAATTGCTGCAATAAATTGGCGTCGACTCCGTGGCGTCGTCGGGAATGTCCATCTGGATCGTCCCACAAGTCTTGCAATCGAGTTTGTCGTCCAATTTGCGTGCCATTTTCCAATGATCGCGCATTTTCACACAGGAGCCAATTGTCGATTCCGTACAGAGCGGTGCCTGCGATCACCCTCTGCTTCGTTTTGATCCGGTCCAAGATGCGGATCAAGCGATGGCACGTTTCCGTGCGAGCGGCTCAGACGGCAAGCTGACGTCGGTCCGATGTTTTTCGCGTTCAGGGCTTCCGGGCCGGCAGTGGTGGAGAGGGTTGGATTCGAACCAACGTAAGCTAAGCTAACGGATTTACAGTCCGTCCCCTTTAACCACTCGGGCACCTCTCCAATCTGCCGCCGCAGCCATGCAACGAGGCATTCGCGCCAATTTCGGACCCGAGTTGTGTCTTCTCCGAAACCAGCGAAGCGCCTTATGGCGGCAAGGCCAGTGGGTGTCAACCGCGCAGGAAGGGTTTTTCGATGTTGTTCGCCGGCTGCGGCGACAGGGCATATCCTTGGCGGGAGGAGACGGCTATAGAAGCCGGCCATGAGCAACAATTCCAATACCCCGAAAGACACCCACTACGCCAAGCTGCGCCGCGCCTTTCGCGACGAGAAAAGCGGCGGCGCGCCGGCGTTCAAGCCCCGGCAACCCGTGCCACCAGGCGAAAACGCGGCCGACGGGCTGGTGCGGCTCTACGGCCTGCATACGGTGCGTGCGGCACTCGACAATCCGCGCCGCCGGATCAAGAAAATGCTGGTGACGCGCAATGCGGCCGAGCGCCTTGAGATAGCCGATCTCGCCGCCTTGCCCTTCAAGGCGGAACTGGTCGAACCCAGGGACATCGACAAAGTCACCGGCTCGGACGCCGTGCATCAGGGCGTACTGATCGAGGCGGAGCCGCTGAAGCCCAAGCGCCTCGACGCACTCGGCGACACCAGGCTGGTGCTGGTGCTCGACCAGGTCACCGATCCGCACAATGTCGGCGCCATCCTGCGTTCGGCGGTGGCTTTCGGCGCCGGCGCGTTGATCACCACGGCCCGCCATAGTCCGCAGGAATCCGGCGTGCTGGCAAAATCCGCCTCCGGCGCGCTGGAGCATATCGATCAGATCGAGGTCAAGAACCTCGCCGATGCGCTGGGCCAGTTGCACGAGGCCGGCTTCCAGACCATCGGGCTTGATTCGGACGGGCCGGCGGAACTCGAAATCAGCTTTGCCGGAGACCGGATAGCGCTGGTGCTCGGCGCCGAAGGCAAGGGCCTGCGCCAGAAGACGCGCGAGACCGTGACGACGTTGGCCCGCCTCGACATGCCCGGCGCTATCCGCTCGCTCAACGTGTCGAACGCAGCGGCGGTCAGCCTTTATGCAGCGCGGGCATTTCTGAAGCGCGGCTGACTGGGAGCGGCAAGCCTCTCGCGCTGACTGGGAGCGGCAAGCCTCTCGCCAGGAACCAAAACGGGTTCCGGCGACGCTTGCCGGAACCCGTTCCTGGGTGAGGACAAAAGGTGACGGCTTGGGAACGTTATGCCGCCCTCTCCCGACCTATGCCGCTTTGCCTTTCACTTCGGCTGGCTCGCCACCGATCTCGAAATTCGCCATCCGCTCCAGCGCCCTCACCAGCGCGGAATGATCTTCCTTCGCGCCGCCATTGGCCGCACAGGAATTGAACAGCTGCTGGGTGGTCGAGGTGTTGGGCAGTGACACACCGAGCGCTTTCGCACCCTCCAGTGCCAGGTTGAGATCCTTCTGGTGAAGTTCGATGCGGAAACCCGGAGCGAAGGTGCGCTTGACCATGCGCTCGCCATGCACTTCGAGGATGCGTGACGCTGCCAGCCCGCCCATCAGCGCCTGCCTGACTTTGGCCGGATCGGCGCCGGCTTTGGATGCAAAAACAAGTGCTTCGGCGACGGCTTCAATGGTTAGCGCGACGACGATCTGGTTGGCGACCTTGGTGGTCTGGCCGACACCGTTCGGCCCGACCAGCGTGATGTTCTTGCCCATCTTTTCGAAAACCGGTTTCGCACGCTCGAAGATCTTTTCGTCGCCGCCGACCATGATGCTGAGGGATGCTGCCTTGGCGCCGACCTCACCGCCCGAAACCGGCGCATCGAGATAGGCGCAACCGAGATCGTTGATCCTTTTTGCGAATTCCTTTGTCTCGATCGGCGAGATCGAACTCATGTCGATGACGAGTTTGCCCTTGGTCAGGCCGGACGCGACGCCGTTCTGACCGAACAGCACCTCGGCCACCTGTGGGGTATCCGGCACCATGATGATGATGATCTCGGCGGCCTTGGCCACGGCGGCATGGCCGGTAACCGTCTTCAGGCCCTTGGCAATGAGATCGGCCGGCGGCTTGGAGCGGTGGTCGCTGGCGATGACGCTGTAGCCGGCGTCGAGCAGATGCCCCGCCATAGGCGCGCCCATGGTGCCGAGGCCGATAAAGCCGATAATTTCCATTGTTTCTCTCCGTCTCTGTCAGGGCAGCGTGCCGTGGCGCGAAATTCCCACTACGCCGCCGCGCTTCCCCGCCCGGTCAGTTCCCTGAACCAACCCAGTCCGGCTTCCGTCCCCGCCTTCGGCTTGTATTCCGCCCCCACCCAGCCGGAATAGCCAATCCGATCGATATGGTCGTAAAGGAAAGGATAATTGATCTCGCCCGTCCCCGGCTCGTGACGGCCGGGATTGTCCGCAAGCTGGATATGAGCGATGCGGCCGAGGTTTGCCTCGATTTTACGGGCGAGATCCCCCTCCATGATCTGCATGTGATAGATGTCGTATTGCAGGTACAGGTTCTTCGAGCCGACGCGGTCGATCAGGGCCAGCGCCTGGTCGGAATAGTTCAGGAAGAAGCCGGGAATATCGCGCGTATTGATTGGTTCGATCAGCAGCTTGATGCCGGCTTGCTGCAGCTTCTCCGCCGCGAAGGCGAGATTTTCGGCAAAGACATTTCCAAGCGTATCCCGTGCAATGCCCTGCGGCGCGATGCCGGCGAGGCAGTTGACCTGCCCGCAGCCAAGCGCCTGCGCATAGGTGATCGCCTTGGCAATGCCCTGGCGGAATTCCGGCACGCGATCCGGCAGCACGGCGATGCCGCGCTCGCCCTTGGCCCAGTCACCCGCCGGCAGGTTGAACAGCACTTGCGTCAGGTCGTTCTTCTTCAGTCGTGCGGCCACCACATCGGGCGCGTGATCATAAGGGCCGACATATTCGACACCCTTGAAGCCGGCGCGGGCGGCGGCATCGAAACGGTCGAGGAAATCATGCTCGCCAAAGAGCATCGACAGATTGGCTGAAAACCGCGGCATTCTTTTTCTCCCTGGGGCATCGGACCCAAAAGTGGAAACCGGTTTTGGGATAATCCGATGTTCAAACAAAAATTAGTCGAGCATCACGATCGCGGTCGGCGCGTCTTCCTGACGTTCGGCAAGGTCCTCGAATTCGGTGATCTTGTCGATCTCGGTGCCCATCGAGATGTTGGTGACCCGTTCGAGAATGAATTCGAGCACGACCGGAACCTGGTGTTCCCTCATCAATCGCTCCGCTTGTTTGAAAGCGCCGGCGAATTCCTCCGGCTTGCGCACCCTGACCGCCTTGCAGCCCATCGCCTCGGCGACGGCGACATGGTCGACGCCGTAGCCGGCCTCGGGATCGCCGGTACGGTTGATGTTCTCGAAAGCGAGGCTGACCTCATAATCCATCGAGAAACCGCGCTGGGCCTGGCGGATCAGGCCGAGATAAGCATTGTTCACGACGACGTGGATGTAGGGCAGCTTGTGCTGCGCGCCGACCGCCAGTTCCTCGATCATGAACTGGAAATCATAGTCGCCCGACAGCGCCACGATGGTGCGGTCTGGATCGGCGGCGCGGACGCCAAGTGCTGCCGGCAGCGTCCAGCCGAGCGGACCGGCCTGGCCGCAATTGATCCAGTTGCGCGGCTTGTAGACATGCAGGAACTGCGCCCCGGCAATCTGCGACAGGCCGATGGTGGTGACATAGGTAACGTCACGGCCGAACGCCTTGTTCATCTCCTCATAGACACGCTGCGGCTTCAGCGGCACCTGGTCGAAATGCGTCTTGCGCTTCATCGTCTTCTTGCGGCCCTGGCATTCCTTGGCCCAGTCCGACCAGTCGCGCAGCTTGCCCGCCGTCTTCCACTCGGTGGCGACGTCGAGCAGCATCTTCAGCGCCGCGCCCGCATCGGAGACGACGCCGAGATCGGGCGCGAAGACACGGCCTATTTGAGTGGGCTCGATGTCGACATGGATGAATTTCCTGCCGTTGGTGTAGACGTCGACCGAGCCGGTGTGGCGGTTGGCCCAGCGGTTGCCGATGCCGAAGACGAAATCGGCTTCCAACATGGTGGCGTTGCCGTAGCGGTGCGAAGTCTGCAGCCCGCACATACCGGCCATCAGCCGGTGATCGTCGGGGATCGTGCCCCAGCCCATCAGCGTCGGGATCACCGGAACGCCCGTGATCTCGGCAAATTCGATCAGCAGGTCGGAGGCGTCGGCATTGATGATGCCGCCGCCGGCGACGATCAGCGGCTTCTCGGCCGCGTTGAGCATCGCCAGCGCCTTTTCGGCCTGGGCGCGTGTCATCGCCGGCTTGAATGGAGCCAGCGGCTCATAGGCATCGATGTCGAACTCGATCTCGGCCAGCTGGACGTCGACCGGCAGGTCGATCAGCACCGGACCCGGCCGCGACGAGCGCATCAGATGGAACGCCTTCTGCAGCGCCATCGGCACCAGATAGGGCTCCATGACCGTCACCGCCCATTTGGCGACGGGCGCGGCGATGGCGGCGATGTCGACAGCCTGGAAATCCTCCTTGTTGAGGCGCGCGCGCGGCGCCTGTCCGGTGATGCACAGGATCGGAATGGAATCGGCCGCGGCCGAATAGAGCCCGGTGATCATGTCGGTGCCGGCCGGCCCCGAAGTGCCGATACAGAGACCGATATTGCCTGCCTTGGCGCGGGTATAGCCTTCGGCCATATGCGAGGCGCCTTCGACGTGGCGGGCAAGGACATGGCGGATGGTGCCCCTCGCCTTCATCGCCGAATACAGCGGATTGATCGCCGCGCCCGGCACGCCGAAGGCACAGGAAATGCCTTCCTTTTCGAGAACGAGAACAGCGGCATCGACAGCGCGCATCCTTGCCATTTCCAGCCTCCACGAGATGATTGTTGGATGGCTAAGGATGTCACCGGGCCGGCTATTTTTCAATTTTTCCAGAATATTTTTTCATTTTGAGAAAACGATGACTATCCACTGATTTCATTGACTTTTCTCTTTTCCAGGGATTTGCGCTCGGGAATTCCTGAAAAACTTTTTCATTGCATCTTGGAAGAAACGCCCGAGAATGCCGGCCATGGAAACGAACGAAAAACGTCAGCGCGGGCGTCCGCGCTCCTTCAATGGTCCGGCCGAAGCTGCCTCGGTGCAGTCGCTCGACCGTGCCTTGCGCATTCTGGCCATTGTCGCGGAAGGCAGCGGTCTGTCGCTGAGCGAGATATCGGCGCAAACCGGGCTCGCCGCCTCCACCGCCTACCGCATGCTGACGACGCTCGAAAACCACGGCATGGTCGAGTTCGATACATCAGACCAGCTCTGGTCGATCGGTGTCGAGACCTACCGCATGGGTGCGGCGTTCCTGCGCCGCCGCAAGCTTGTGGATCGTGCCCGCATCGTCATGCAGGAACTGATGGAGAAGACCGGCGAGACCGCCAATCTCGGCGTCGCCGAGGACGACTGCGTGGTCTTCGTCAGCCAGGTCGAAACACACCAGGCGATCCGCGCCTTCTTTCGGCCGGGAACGCGCAGTCCCTTCCATGCCTCGGGCATCGGCAAGGCGGTGCTGGCGCATCTCGAACCGGAGCGCGTCGGAGCCATCCTGCGCAAGGTGGGCCTGCAGCGCTATACGGACAAGACCCTTTCCGACATCTCTTCCCTCGCCCATGATCTGGCGGCCACCAAGCATCGCGGCTGGTCGGTAGACGACGAGGAGCGCCACCCCGGCATGCGTTGTGTCGCCGCCGCCATTTTCAACGAGTATGGCGAACCGATCGGCGGCGTTTCCGTTTCCGGACCGACGGTACGGGTCACGCCCGACCGACTGGCCGAGATCGGCCCGCTTGTGCGCGACGCCGCGATCCAGGTGACCAAGATGATAGGCGGCGTGGCGTTCAGTTGATCACCAAGCGCATGGCAAGGTGTTTGGAGCCGCATGTCCGACATGGCGCGCGCTGAATAAAATTGGCCGTCTTGCCGTGGCGCCCGAATGCATGCGACAGGGCGCGAATGAGGAAAATGGTTCAGCTTCTGCTCGCCGCTTCGCTTTGCGGATGCGTGGCGACGACGCCACGACCCGATACCGGCGGCCAGCGGGTCAATCCCATCCCGATCTCACTCGCGCTGGAAGAGATCATCACGACCGGCATCCGCCAGCGCCTGCTGGATTCGGCCTCCGCCAGATTCGGGACCATGCTCGCCGGCGAGCGAACGCTTGACGGCCGCCAGGAGATCGTGGTCTGCGGCACCGTCAACGCCAAGACCTCGCCTGGCGTCGATGGCGGCGACAAGCCATTCATCGCCAAAGTCTATCCGCAAGCCGCAAGCAGCTTTGAACTGGTCGCGATGGGCGACGATACGGAGGCTGCCCGGCTTCAAATTGGCGGCTCCTGCCGCGCGGCCGGTTTGCCGATCCTCGACCCGAAGACGCACCTCTAGAAGACGGCCTTCAAACGACGAAGAGGGGCTGCCTCGCAACCCCTCTTTCCTGTCGCCCGCCTCCCCTCTTTCCTGTCGCCCGCCTCCCCTCAGAGTCGGCAGTAATGGCTGTAGCCGTCATGGCCGATATAGGTATCGGAATCCGGGTCGTAGCTCGCGTAACGGTCGAAGCAGCGGCGGACGTGCCAGGAACCGCCATCTTCGTCGGTATAGACCGTACGCGGTTGCTGCTGGGCAAGCAGGCTGCCGAGGACGAAGCCGCCGACGCCGGCGGCGATGCCGATGCCGAGGTCGTGGTGATGCGAGTGAGCCGCCGATGGCTGGACGGTGCCGACCAAAGCGGTGGCGCCGATGGTGGTGGCGATGAGGCTGGAAACGAGTGTGCGCTTGAACATGATGATCTCCTTGCTTCGTTAACCGAGGCGATCCATCCGCCCCTTGATCATCTGTCGCCGCGGCATTGAAAAAGGTTCGACGGGGTTTGATTTTTTTCGGGGAAGCTGGGATCCGCTGCCTGAAGGCGCGGCGGCCCCGCCGGCGTTGATCATCCAGATTCCGGCGCTTCAGGCACCTTGCGCCCAATCGCGTCATCGGCCGTGACGGCGACAGATCGATGCAAAAAGGGCGGCCGAAGCCGCCCTTTTCTGGATTGGTTTTCAATCACGCCGTCAGGCTGCGCTCAGTAGATGATGATGCGGTGGTGGTGATGACGGTGATGATGATGGCCATAGATCCACCAGTAATCCGGGTAGTCCGGGTAATCCTGATAGTAGAGGTAGTCGTCGAAATGACGATGATGGTGATGCATGCCATGAGCCGACGAAGACTGGACGGTGCCGGCGAGCGCGCCGGATGCAACGACGATGGCGACGAGGCCGGAAACAAGACTGCGCTTAAGCATAATGATCTCCTGGATCCTTTGATCGAGGCGACCATTCGCCTCCAAGGATCAGTCGGCGCGCCGCGGCGAAAGGTTCGACAGTTCCAGAGATTTTTTTGAAACACGGTGGGCGTGTAGTGAGCAGGCAGTTCGCGCCATGACCACTTTACTCACCACGGGCTCAGCCCATGCCGGTGATATGGCGAAGCCAGAAGGCAAGCGCGATGAAACCGATGATCGTTGTGACGCCCGTCCAGTCGACATTGGCCTTCTTCACATCGCTGATGAGCTTCACCAGCAGCATCCACGCCACGATGACGATAGGGAGAATGATGACAAGCCTTATCATGCGACACTCCAATCCGAAGCGATTGCACCCTCATCCTCATGTAGGAAGCGCGTTTGCGGATTTCAGCACGGGCCATGGCATCATCCACCACGGCCGACGCCCAAAAACGGAGTTTTGTCTTTACTGGCGCAACAAATATGCTAACCGGAGCGCCGTGCCCTTGTAGCTCAGCTGGTAGAGCAGCGGTTTTGTAAACCGAAGGTCGGCGGTTCGATTCCGTCCGGGGGCACCAGCCTTCGCTCTTCGAGCTCCGGGTGGCGGGCCACCCCAAGCCCTTAGAAGCAGGTCCTCCGAAACCCCGGTGTAGAGCGATTACGAGCGCCGCCACTCTCTATGAGGCGCTCGCGATTTGGGCCGACACGTTCGTCCTGGTGAACGTATTCCTCACCCTCACAGACTTGTAGACATAAGCAGCCCAGATGCCGACCCCCACGAAAGACGCGAGGGGTGCCACCAGCGCATCGCCTGCGAGCACCTGGTTCACCGGAACGCCCAGAATTGACGAAGTCCAGATCGTATCCAGGACAAAAACGACAGGGATCGCAAGGCACTGAAGCAGAAACAGTTGCGGGAACCGGCGGCTTCGCCGCAGCATCGAAACCAGCACAACCAGCTGAAGCGCCAGAAATGCGAGATTGAGGGCAACCTCCCCATACACCGCCAGCGGCCCATTTGGGAGAGTCATGAGTTGCCGGTAGCCGTCGGTCGAATTGGCGAAGTCGGCGAGCGTGCGCAGCGGTGACAATGTCTGACCGATCGCCAGCAGCATCAGCCAGCCACCGAAGCCCACAAGAGCCTCAGGATTCTGTGACGGCTTCGCGGCTGACCGGACAGCAAAGAAAACAGGCACGCCGATCAGCAGCAGCACGATCACCCAATGCCAGATGGAAAACGTTCCCATTTATTCCCCCCTTTTTAATACCCTTATAAGTTGTATCATATTTCAAGTTCAACTCAAGAGCTGAATTTTTCGTAGACAACGATACCGAAGCGACGATTTCTCCTGCCTGCTCCCTCACACCCCGATCGCCGCCGCCAATATCCTGCTCTGTCCCGGAAGCGGCAGGCTGCCATCTGCGGGAACACTCCTGAGAAACCGCTAGCGCCGCCGGGCGTCGGCGAAGACTTGGTTGGTGCAGGATCGATGAGCCTATTTTGGCGGCCTACAGCGCTCTTTGCGGGCAAGGCATCCCGGCGGCATCACCGCAGCGTGAGGCCGTGGGGACCGGCCTGGCGCTCATTTGTTCCGACTGGCGCACCAGTTCGGCGAAGACAAGCGCAAAACTTCCCAACATGACAAAGACGATGATCAGGCGTGCTACCGGCAATATGTCGGCCTCGTCTGGCTGGCGCATGTCCCCCGGCATCAGGATCCGCGGGATCACGCGCACAAATCTAACGTGCCGCAGCGCCCTTGCGTCCCGAAGGATAAGGTAGATGCTGCGGGCGCCCCACGCCACCCATGCCGGCTAACATGATCGGTCCGGCTTTACGAGACCTTAAGCCTGGCATTAACCATCACATTCGGTCGCGCCACGACATCAACCGCGACCGCCCCATGCGGCGGCACTGCCGCACCGTCGCTCCGTGAACCGGCAGAGGCTCTCTTTGCAGACCCGCCCGCCTCATGCTACCCCGGCGCTGGCGCGGCCGGAACCTGCCGGCGCCAATCGGTCGCGATCGGGAAGCCATGAGCACAGCCAACAGCATCGCTTTCGTCTCGTCCGAGACAACAGACGCCAAGGCGGCGCTGGAGAGCCTGTCGGCGCGCTATGGCCAATGTTCGGTCGCCGAGGCGACTGTTGTGGTGGCGCTGGGTGGCGACGGCTTCCTGTTGCAGACCTTGCGCGACACGATGGGTACGGGAAAAAAAGTCTACGGTATGAACCGTGGCACAATCGGCTTCCTGATGAATGAGTACCGGTCGGGAGGACTCACCGAGCGCATCGCGGCCGCTGTCGCCGAAACGATCCGCCCGCTGGAGATGCTGGCAACCACCTCGGATGGCGAACAAGTCACGGCGCTCGCGATCAACGAAGTTGCGCTGTGGCGTCAATCCTATCAGACGGCCAAGATCCGCATCAGCGTCGATGACCAGATACGGCTCGAGGAACTGAACTGCGATGGCGTCATGATCGCGACGCCAGCCGGATCGACCGCATATAATCTTTCCGCGCACGGCCCTATCCTTCCGCTCGACGCGCCCCTTTTGGCTCTCACGCCGGTCAGCCCGTTTCGTCCGCGACGCTGGCGCGGCGCATTGCTTTCCAACAAGGCGACCGTGCGCTTCGACATTCTGGAGTCGGAAAAGCGGCCGGTGAACGCAGCCGCCGACCACACGGAGGTCAAGGCGGTGACCTCGGTCACGGTACGGGAATCGCCGACTGCCACCGCGACTTTGCTATTCGATCCCAACCACTCCTGGAACGAACGCATCCTGGCCGAACAGTTCCGTTACTGAGCCGGCACAGAGACAAGCGGCCGGATTAAGCATCGCGATTAAGGTTACAACTTCACAATCGCGCCAATCCTGCCCGTTTCTGTTGACAAATCGTGGGCTTGCGCCTAATCGCAATACCAATCTTGCAGGCGCGTGGCGCTTGCCGCGACGAATGACGTTGCGCTTCCCCGAACCAGCCAAAGACAGCAACACTTGTCCTCAGACACGACGATCGCTCAAGAAGCGTTGACCTTTTCAGACCTCGGCCTATCGCCGAAGGTGCTTTCCGCAGTCACCGATGCCGGCTACACCCAGCCGACCCCGATCCAGGCTGGCGCGATCCCGCACGCCTTGCTCGGCAAGGACGTGCTGGGCATTGCCCAGACCGGCACCGGCAAGACCGCCTCCTTCGTGCTGCCGATGCTGACCCGGCTCGAAAAGGGCCGCGCCCGCGCCCGCATGCCGCGCACGCTGATCCTGGAGCCGACGCGTGAGCTTGCCGCGCAGGTCGAAGAGAACTTCGTCAAATACGGCAAGAACCACAAGCTCAACATCGCGCTGCTGATCGGCGGCGTGTCGTTTGACGAGCAGGACAAGAAGCTGGAGCGCGGCGCCGACGTGCTGATCGCTACGCCAGGCCGTCTGCTCGACCACCGCGAGCGCGGCAAGCTGCTGCTCAACGGTGTCGAGATCCTGGTCATAGACGAGGCCGACCGTATGCTCGACATGGGTTTCATTCCCGACATCGAGCGTATCTGCGAGATGATCCCTTTCACCCGGCAGACGCTGTTCTTCTCGGCGACCATGCCGCCAGAGATCACCAAGCTGACGGAAAAATTCCTGCATGCGCCGGTGCGCGTCGAGGTCTCCAAGGCCGCGTCGGCGGCTACCAACATCACCCAGCGGCTGGTCAAATCGGGCTCGAAGCCTTGGGACAAGCGCGAAACACTGCGCAACCTGATCAAGGCCGAGGACGCGGAGCTGAAGAACGCGATCATCTTCTGTAATCGCAAGATCGAGGTTTCGGAGCTGTTCCGCTCGCTGCTGAAATATGACTTCGACGCCGGTGCGCTGCATGGCGACATGGACCAGCGCGCGCGCATGCAGATGCTGGCCAATTTCCGCGACGGCAAGCTGCGCTATCTCGTCGCCTCGGACGTCGCCGCGCGCGGCCTCGACATTCCCGATGTCAGCCATGTCTTCAACTACGACGTGCCGATCCATGCCGAGGACTATGTCCACCGCATCGGCCGCACAGGCCGCGCCGGGCGCTCAGGCAAGTCCTTCACCATCGCGACCAAGTCCGACACCAAGTATATCGACGCCATCGAACGGCTGATCGGCACCAAGATCGAATGGCATGACGGCGACCTGTCGACGGTGGTTGCCAGCGAAGGCGAGGACGATGCTCCGCGCCGCGGCAAAGGCGCGCCGCGCCGCGCCGGCCGCAAGGACGAGGACCGCAGCGACAGGGGCGGACGCAAGAAGGGCGGCGAGCGTCGCGGCAGACACAGCGAGGAAGATGCCGCGACCGCGGTTGCTCAACCGCAGCCCGATGTGGCCGAGACGGCCGATATTGTCGAACGGCGCGCGCGCAAGGATGCAATCCGTTCGGAAAACACCGAACGCAAATCATCCGACCGCAATGAGCCGCGCGCACCTGAGCGTGGTGACACCAGGCCGCAGCGCAGCAACAACCGCCCTGCCCGCCACCATCAGGAAGACAACGACACCACAGTCGGCTTCGGCGACGACATGCCGGCCTTCATGCGCATCGTCGCCAAGGTCTGATTCCAACCAGCAAGCCGGCTACCCGGCTTGCCTCCTTTTTTGCCCTGCCGCCAAGAGCAATTCGAGGAAAGCCGCCTAGCGCTTTTCCGTCCGGAATTGCGTGGAAACGAAGCATTGGCGCGGTTCGGCAATTCTATTGGACGCTGGTCCGCTCCAGGTCACATCGGTCCGGGCATCATCTTGGTCGGTTTCTCAAGCATCGGAAACTCGGCCTTGTTGCATTTCACCTTCGGATTCGTCGGACTGAACATGCCGTTCGGATTGTCATCGAGCCAGGCGTGAAGATCGTAGTGGACGAACTCCTTCGGGATGAGCGGATAGTGCCCCTCCATCGGGCCCATGAAGGTTTGACCAAACAGCTTTGGTGGCTCCTTGACGTCCGGGGTCAGCGGCACCAGCCACTCCACCCCAACCAAGTGCAGGCCTTTTTTCGTTGGTTCGTAGATCAACACATTGGGATGCATCGGATCTAGTTTCTGGCCGACACTTGGAACGTTGACGAAATGGATGCCCATGGCGCCCTTCGGATAATCCATGGAGCCGAGTATCTTTTCTCCGCTGTAATAGACGCAGCCGACTGTCGACAGGTAGAGATCGCGGACGGCGGCGGTGTAGTCCTGATATTTGGCGAGCGATTTCTTCAACGCGTCGATGTCGGCCTTGTTGGCGTCCTCGGCATGAGCCGTGGCGAGGCCTAACCATGCACCTACAACGCTTGTCAAAGCCAGGACGCCGCAGCGCCCAAGACTGGCTGTTCTTGTCATGCATTCCTCCCAGATTTCATGATCTGGCCGTGCAAGACCGAGGCGGCAAAGATGTTGATTGCGCGGCCGATTAAACCGCCCCATCCCCTCTGGAACAGCGTCGATGCTAATCCTTTCCACGGCTGCGGAAAAGCACTTATTAGATATTGCTAATTTTATTTGATCGCCGTCATGAAACCGGGCGCCAAAATACGCCTGGATAAAAAAACGGCCCCGTTGGGGGCCGTTTTTCGCATGAGACGCCATTCTGCTCAGGTGAGCGGCGACAGCTGGATCTCGACGCGTCGGTTCTGGGCCCGGCCCTCGGCAGTGGCATTGGAGGCGACGGGCCGCGTCTTGCCAAATCCGGTGACGGCGAAGCGGCGCTGATCGACGCCCTGGCCGGACAGATAATTCGCGACCGCCAGCGCACGGCGCTGCGACAGATCGAAATTGTGCTGGTCGCCACCGGTCGAATCGGTATGGCCGAAAACGTCGACCGTGGTCTGCTTGAACTTCTTCAGCACCAGCGCCACCGAATTCAGCACCTGGTAGAAGCCGGGCTTCACCGCGTCCTGGTCGGTGTTGAAGGTGATGTCGGACGGCATGTTGAGGATGATCTGGTCGCCGCTACGGGTGACACTGACGCCGGTGCCCTCGAGCTGCCGGCGCAATTCAGCCTCGTTCTGGTCCATGGTGGCGCCGATGGCGCCGCCTGCCAGCGCGCCGATGCCGGCGCCGATCAGCGCATTGCGGCGGTCATTGCCGCCGGCAAGCAGACCAAGGCTGGCGCCTGCCAGGGCGCCAAGACCCGCCCCTGCGGCCGTGTTGGAAATCTTCTGGTCGCCCGTATACGGATCGGTGGTGGTGCACGCGGTCACGAGCAGAGCCGTCGCCATAACGACGAGCACGGTCTTCTTCATAGGATGGTCCCTCTCCAAGTCACGCCTTACGATGGCGCCAAATCAGCCCTTGTCGCGACTTGTACCACGAAATGCGGCGAAAAACGGAACGGGAAAAGTGGCCGTCGCGGCTTTTCCCCCGGGTCCGTTGCGCATCGAAGCACCTTGGCGGGCTACCAGAGATTCTTGCCGTCAATGACCACCACTTCGACCTTGTCGAGGTCGAAGTCATCGAACAGCCGCGAGTTGACGCTGATCTTCGGATTGTCGAAATCCGGCTCGCCGGTCGACCAGTCCGGCGTTTCGGTGAAGGTGCCGCAGCCGCAGGTTGCGCAAAAACCATGCTTTACGGTCTTCGAGCCCCATTGGTAAAAGGAAACGTTCTTCAGCGGCGTGATGAGCTTGAACTGGGACGGGGTGTAATAGGCCCAGAGCGAGCCGCGTTTCGAGCAGAACGAACAGGTGCATTGTGTCACCGTCCGCGGCGCCTCCGACACCTCGAATATCGTCGCCTTGCAGTGGCAGCTTCCCTTGATGGCCATGAACATCACCTCTCCATTGTCCGTCGCCCAAGCGGCAAGGCACCATAAAGAAGCGATCCTGACAACCGTCCGTCAGCAGACGCGTCTGCCGAATGGCGTTGGCCGCCGGCGCAGCATCAAAAAGAGCGCGGCGGCACGAACAGGCATATCGTCTTGCCGGCGTCGAGACCGGCCTGATGAGCGCACCAGTGAAACTCGCCGTCAGGGCTGTCCTTGATGCGCTTGTCCGTCATGGGAACCACCTCGCCGGTGCCGGCGATCACGTAGCCCTCGGGTTTCTCCAGCACCTCGCCGGTATGCGTGGCACGACAGTCATAGTTGGCGCAGCAGGCGAATGGATAGCTCCAACCCTGCGGCTTTGCCGCCGTGGGCGTGGCGTCATGAGCAAAGGCAGCTGGCGCGCACATCGCGATCACGCCAACGGCGAACAGGGAAAACATAAGTCGGCCGACCGGTTGAACGGCTCGGGCCGATCTGGGCGTGGCAGCGGACATAGGACGTTCCTTTCGAGCGTCAAGCATTTCGCCTGCCCGTTCCCGGAACGTTTCTTCCCAGTGGCCGGATCGTCAGGTCGCAGATATGCCGCGTCCGGCCATAAATGCTTTTTGTCTCCCAGCGCTTGGATGCTGGGCTGATTCCTTGGTCGGCGCAAGAAGCCGCAGCGCCCGGATATGGGCGCAAGCGCATGACATACTGCTACCGCTGACGAGATTCAGGCCAGGTTTGTTCCCGGCAGGCGGGGCATGCAAACAACGGGATTGATCCGGAGTGGTTCCAGCCGGCCGATCGTCAGATGCGGGCAATCACATGCTCTTGATCACTGGTGACATTGCCGCAGATCGTCCGCGATGGAGAACCAGCCGCCCTGCAGCCACGAAGATGTGGGCAACCGGACGAATGACAAACATGCGACGCGCCCGTTTTGGGGACAGGAAAAGACCCTCTTCCCGCACGAGAGCAATACGCCGAACCAGAAACCTTGCGATGGCCGGCGCGCTTGTGGCTGGCACCGGCGGAAAGCGTGTGGTCAACCGCTCACCGCACGGCGATACGTCCGCTTTTGCGACGAGCTCGCCGTCATTGCCCGCATGAGCAGCCTAATCCAGGTCGGCTACCACTTCGCCCGCGCCGCCCTCGATGCGTTGCGACAGCGAGGCTTCCATGAAGTCGTCGAGATCGCCATCGAGCACGCTAGACGGGTTGGTGCTTTCGACGCCGGTGCGCAGATCCTTCACCAACTGATAGGGCTGCAGCACGTAGGAACGGATCTGGTGGCCCCAGCCGATATCGCTCTTCGACGCCTCGGTCGCGTTGGCGACCGCTTCGCGCTTTTTAAGCTCTTCCTCGTAGAGTCGCGAGCGCAGCATTTCCCAAGCCTTGGCCTTGTTCTTGTGCTGCGAGCGTTCGGCCTGGCAAGCGACCGCGATGCCGGTGGCGATATGGGTGATGCGCACGGCCGAATCGGTGGTGTTGACGTGCTGGCCGCCCGAGCCGGACGAACGATAGGTATCGATGCGCACGTCGGATTCGGAGACGTCGATCTCTATCCTGTCGTCGACGACGGGATAGACCCAGACGCTGGAGAAGGACGTATGACGGCGCGCATTGCTGTCATAGGGTGAGATGCGCACCAGGCGGTGGACGCCGGATTCGGTCTTCATCCAGCCATAGGCATTGTGCCCCTTGATCAGCAAGGTGGCGGACTTGATGCCGGCCTCTTCGCCGTCATGCACTTCCAGCACCTCGACCTTGAAGCGGCGGCGCTCGGCCCAGCGCGTGTACATGCGCAACAGCATCGAGGCCCAGTCCTGGCTTTCGGTACCGCCGGCGCCGGCATGGATTTCGAGATAGGTGTCGTTGGCGTCGGCCTCGCCCGAGAGCAACGTCTCGACCTGGCGGGCCTTTGCCTCCCCCTGCATCGAGCGGATCGCGGCCTCGGCCTCGGCGATGACGCCTTCGTCGCCCTCTTCCTCGCCAAGCTCGATCAGGCCGATATTGTCTTCCAGCGCCTGGGTCAGGCCCTTGACCGCCGCGATGCCTTCCTCGAGGCCCTGGCGTTCGCGCATCAGCTTCTGCGCTTCCAGCGGTTCGTTCCAGAGGCTTGCGTCCTCGGCCCGCACGTTCAGGTATTCAAGCCGCTTTATGGCCTGATCCCAGTCAAAGATGCCTCCTCAGCAGGGTAATCGCCTGCCTGATCTCATCGACAATATTCTGCGTTTCCGCGCGCATGGCCTGATATTTTGTCCTGTTGCTGAATGACGCTTCGGTCGGCGCGATACATAGGGACGGTGCCGCCATGTGTAAAGCGAAATGGGCCAGCCTCAGGCTGGCCCGTTCGGACGTTTGAATTCGTCAGTAAAGGCCGCCGCCGCCGTCCTGGATGGCCTGGTTGGCCTGCGGCGACAGTGCCCCGCCGGAAGCGTTGGAGCCGTCGGCGCCCATGCCGATCACCCAGTAGCTGTCGGCGGGGCCGGTGCCCGGCTTGAAGGCCTCGATGATGGTGCCGGGATCGCCCGAGGAGGCGCGCATGCCGGTCTTGCGGTTGATGGCGATCAGATTCATGCCGTCGGGCACCTTGAAGTCGACATTGGGCGTGCCGTCCAGCGCCACGCGCATGAAATCCTTGAAGATCGGGGCGGCAAGGCCGCCACCGGTGGCGCCATGGCCAAGGCCGCGCGGCGTGTCGTAGCCCATGTAGAGACCAACCACGAGGTTCGGCGTATAGCCGATGAACCAGGCGTCCTTCTCGTCATTGGTGGTGCCGGTCTTGCCGGCGATGTGGCGGCCAAGCTCGCCGATGGTGGCGCCTGTGCCGCGCTGGACGACACCTTCCATCATCGAGGTGATCTGGTAGGCGGTCATCGGATCGAGCACCTGCTCGGAATTGTCGACCAGTTCCGGCTCCGGCTGGTTTTTCCATTCAGGCGCGTTGCAGCCTTCGCAGCCACGCTCATCCTGCTTGAACACCGTCTTGCCGTAGCGGTCCTGGATGCGGTCAATCAGCGTCGGTTTGATCGACTTGCCGCCATTGGCCATGATCGAATAGGCCGAAACCATGCGCATGACGGTCGTCTCGCCCGAACCCAGCGCCATCGGCAGGTATGGCGCCAGATGATCATAGACGCCGAAGCGCTCGGCATATTCGACGACCAGCTTCATGCCCATGTCATTGGCAAGCCGCACCGTCATAAGGTTGCGCGACTTCTCGATGCCGGAACGCAGCGTTGCCGGGCCGGCGACCGTGCCGTCATAGTTCTTCGGCGTCCAGGTTGTGTTGCCGCTCTGGATGGTGATCGGTCCGTCCATGATTACCGAGGCCGGGGTATAACCATTGTCGAGCGCGGCCGAATAGACGATCGGCTTGAACGACGAGCCCGGCTGGCGCATCGCCTGCGTGGCACGGTTGAATTCGGATTGCGAATAAGAGAAACCGCCGACCATGGCCAGCACGCGGCCGGTGTGCGGATCCATCGCGATCAGGCCACCTGCCACCTCGGGAACCTGGCGCAAGCTGTAGGTATTGTCGGAACCGTCGTTCTTCTGGACGAAGATGACGTCGCCCGGCTTCAGCACGTCGGCCGGCGACCTGGCCTTGACCGTCTTGCCGTCGACCACATGGCGCATGGCAAAGCCCATGTCTTCCTTGCTGACGGTGCCTTCGACGCGTTCCTTCACGATATCGCCCGACGCCTGGCGTGCGGGCTGAAGGCCGATCGACAGCCCGGACGCCGAACTGTCGAGCACGACGGCCAGCGACCACTCGGGAACGTCTTCCAGTCCCTTGACGGCACCCAATGGCACACCCCAGTCGCCGGAGACGTCGATCGTCTTCACCGGCCCGCGATAGCCGCGCAAAGTATCGTATTTCATCAACCCATTCTGCATCGCCTTGCGGGCAATGAGCTGGACCTTCGGGTCAAGGGTGGTGCGAATCGACAGCCCGCCCTCATAGAGGGCGTTCTCGCCGTAGCGGGCGATGATCTGCCGACGAACCTCTTCCGTGAAATACTCGCCGGCGAAAAGGTAGGAGCCGGTGCGGCGCGGAGCAACGCCAAGCGGCTCGGCCTTCGCTTTCGCGCCCTCTTCGGGCGTAACGTAACCGTTTTCGACCATCTGGCCGATCACCCAGTTTCGCCGTTCAATTGCCCGGTCGGCGTGCTTGAAGGGATTGTAGTTGGCCGGACCTTTCGGGAGCGATGCCAGATAAGCGGCCTCGGCCACGGTCAGTTCGTTCACCGATTTATCGAAGTAGGTCAGTGCGGCACCGGCAACGCCATAGGCATTGAAGCCGAAGAAAATCTCATTGAGATAGAGCTCGAGGATACGATCCTTGGAATAGGCCTGCTCGATGCGGAACGAAAGGATGGCTTCCTTGACCTTGCGTTCCAGGGAGCGCTCGTTGGTCAGCAGGAAGTTCTTGGCAACCTGTTGGGTGATCGTCGAGCCGCCCTGCATGGGGCCACCCGAAACGTAAGTCATCACCGCTCTGCCCAACCCCGTTATGTCGACACCAGGGTGGCTGTAGAAGTTCTTGTCCTCCGCGGACAGGAAGGCAGCCTTGACGCGATCCGGGATGGCCTGGATCGGCAAATAAAGGCGCCGTTCCCGTGCATACTCCGCCATCAGCGCGCCATCCGAGGCATGGATACGGGTGGTCACCGGAGGCTCGTACTTGGCCAGCACTTCGTAGTCTGGCAGATCCTTTGCCACATGGCCGATGTAAAGGGCAACGCCCGCCGCGGCCAGGAGGGCCAGCGTCGTGCCGATGCCGAAGAAATAGCCAATGAGACGAATCATACCCGCTCCAGTCCTTGGTTCGGGAATTTCCTAAACGAAGCCGCCTTCCACGCAAGCTTTCGAGCCGGTCCCAACCCGTAATCGAAAACCCATGTCGCCACCATGTGGACAAAATACGGCAGGGCCGCGTTTCGCGGCCGCAAGCCGGAAATAAAAGCGGCGAGTGTTGTCATCCCGCAACGCCGCCTCTGGTTGCAGGCGCTGCCGGGCATTGTCAACCTCCGGTTCGGGCCCCGGCACGGGCGGAAGCGAACAACGCGACGGCGTTGGTGATGCTTTGCGCTGCCTTGCCGCGCCACTCGGTGTCGAGCAGTTGCGCCTCGTCCTTGGCGTTGGAGAGATAGCCGAGCTCGACCAGCACGGACGGCACGTCCGGGGCCTTCAGCACCTTGAATCCGGCCGAACGCTGCGGATTGTTGATAAGGCCGACGCTGGTCGAGAGCTGACCGACCAAGGTGTGGGCAAAACTCATCGAGAAATTGTGCGTCTCGCGGCGGATCAGGTCGATCAGGATGTCAGTCACTTCCTTGTTGTCGTCCTTGATGACCATGCCGGCGAACTGGTCCGACAGGTTTTCACGGTCGGCAAGCGCCTGTGCTTGAGGGTCGGAAGCCTTGTCGGAGACCGTATAGACAGTGGCGCCGCGGATGCCCTTGACGCTGATCGTGTCGGCATGGATCGAAATAAGCAGATCGGCCTCATGCTGGCGCGCAATGCGGACGCGGTCGTCCAGGCGCAGATATTCATCGGTATCACGGGTCATGAAGACATCGTATCTGCCGACGGCCGCGAGCTTGTCGCGCAGCTCAGTGGCAAAGGCCAGTGTGACGTTCTTCTCGATGGTGCCGTTCAGGCCTTCGGCGCCGCCGTCCACGCCGCCATGGCCGGGGTCGATGACGACGGTGAACCTGTGGCCGGGATTGGAGACAGGTCCCGTGCCGACCCGGCCGCCTTTATCGGTCGAAACCGTGGAACCGGTGGTCAGCGCCTGATTGGCAAGGGCGGCGTCAAACTCACGTTCGGACGCCGCCGACATGTCGATGGCAATGCGGTAGCCGGTTCCTTCCTCGTTCTTGAGCACATCGAGCTTGTCGACGGCGAACGGTCCCTTGCCTGTCAGGATCAGTCGCGAAACGCCCTCGCCGAGTTCGCCGAGCCGCACGCCCTTGACCAGGCCACGCGGCTTCAAATCCTTGGCATCGATGGCAAATCGGGTGTTCGCAAGATCGATGACAAGGCGGTTGGGTCCGCGCAGCAGGAACCATTTGATGTCAGGCTCGCGATCGAAATCCATGACGATGCGCATCTTGGTGGCATCGCCGGCCATTTTGTAGCCCTTCGCCACAAGCGGCGCGTCGGCGGCACTGGCAATCGTGGAAAAGGCGGACGAAAACACCACCAGCAACACGAGATAGAAGGCACGGAGAATCTGGCCGCCAACACGACATCCCTTGTCTGTGAAGTCCGCCAGTCCCATCTCTCTTCTAGTCGCTCCCGCTTTGGCGCCAGGCGCTGGCTCGTTTAGTCGAAGTGCCGGTTAGGCCGCGAACTCGATTAACGATTGGTATCCAGAGAAGGTTAACCAAGCCTTTTCACGCAAGGATCGGAACCAGGCTTACGCTACGGAACTGCTTTTTGCCGGCATCGGAAATCGGGGTTGCCTTCCAACCCGCCAAATCATAAAAGCGATGGTGGATCACTGCAATCCTGGAACCGCCCTCCTCCGCAGCTTCCTGCTACAGGGTCAGATGAAAGGCGGCTCCTTTCGCTTCACGCGAAAAGGCTTCAGGTGATTGCGACGAATTTCGCAGGTGTGCTCCCGTGGCGGGGGAATCGCCTGCGTGAGGAAAACGGCCGGGTTTGTTCCCGCGCCGGCTCTGTATGAGCAAACAAGCTGGTCCGGTTTCCGGGCTTTGGTTCAAAAGGTTCTGCTGGTGACGATGGCTTCAAGCGCAATCATGGAAAGGTCCGCATCAAACCGCGCCAATATGGCTGCGGGCGGCACCGCCATGACACGCAGGCAGCGTCCGGCGGACGTTCAATTATCCGGCACCCACTCTCATCCAGACACACAGCAGCGGGCTTTGCCCCGCCAGCTGCGGCTGACGGCTGCCGGGGGGAAACGAAATAATGCCCAACAAAATGCTGATAGACGCCTCCCACCCGGAGGAAACACGCGTAGTCGTCGTACGCGGTAACCGTATCGAAGAATTCGACTTTGAATCCCAGGACAAGAAGCAGCTCAAAGGAAACATTTACCTCGCCCGCGTAACGCGCGTCGAACCCTCCCTTCAGGCAGCCTTTGTCGAATATGGCGGCAACCGTCACGGTTTTCTCGCCTTCAGTGAAATACACCCCGATTACTACCAGATTCCGGTCGCCGACCGTCAGGCACTGCTGCGTGCGGAAGCGCAGGAGGCCGAGGACGAGGAGAACGAGGACGGCGAAGGCGACGATCGCCAGAGCCGGGATCGTGGACGGCGCGGTCGCCGGCGCGGCGGCAAGACCCGCGACCGTGGTGAAAACAGACGCGATGCCGGCACGGCCGATTCCGGCGAGGCAAACGAAGCCGCCGGCGAAACAGACGAAAACAACGACAATGGCCCGGATGCCGTAGCCGAGGACATGTCCGACGTTTCAGGGACCGCGGAATACGCGTCCGATGCCTCGGAAGACGCCGGCGCATCCGAACATGACGGTGGTTCTTCCGAACAGGATGAAAACGAGGCCAGCGAGGGAGGCCCCAAGTCGATCGCCGCCTCCGTCGAAGGCGATGTGATTTCCGAACCCGTCCCGCAGGCGGAACAGGGCAGCGAGGCCACTTCCTCCGACAATGATCGCGGGATGCTCGAGGAGGTATCCTCTTCCCATCCAGACGATCATGAGATCGAATCGGTCGGCGCCGAGGACGCGCTCGAGGAAGTGCGCAACCGCCGCAAGCCGGTGCGCCGCCAGTACAAGATCCAGGAAGTGATCAAGCGCCGGCAGATCCTGCTGGTGCAGGTCGTCAAGGAGGAGCGTGGCAACAAGGGGGCGGCGCTCACCACCTACCTGTCTCTTGCCGGCCGCTATTCGGTGTTGATGCCGAACACAGCGCGCGGCGGCGGAATTTCGCGCAAGATCACCAGCGCGGTCGACCGCAAGCGCCTCAAGGAAGTCGTTGCCGATCTCGAAGTGCCGCAAGGCATGGGCGTCATCCTGCGCACCGCCGGCGAGAGCCGCACCAAGGCCGAGATCAAGCGCGACTATGAATATCTGATGCGGCTGTGGGAGAACGTGCGCAGTCTCACGCTGCAGTCCACGGCCCCTGCCCTCGTCTATGAGGAAGGCAGCCTGATCAAGCGCTCGGTGCGCGATCTCTACAACAAGGACATCGACGAGATCCTGGTTTCCGGCGAAGAGGGCTATCGCGAAGCCAAGGACTTCATGCGCATGCTGATGCCGAGCCACGCCAAGGTGGTTCAGCCGTTCCGTGACACGACGCCGATCTTCGTGCGCAACGGTATCGAGGCGCAGCTCGACCGCATGCTGCAGCCGCAAGTGACGCTAAAGAGCGGCGGCTACATCATCATCAACCAGACCGAAGCGCTGGTCGCCATCGACGTCAATTCGGGACGCTCCACCAAGGAGCACTCGATCGAGGACACCGCGCTCCACACCAATCTGGAAGCGGCCGAGGAAGTCGCCCGCCAGCTCCGGCTGCGCGACCTTGCCGGCCTGATCGTCATCGACTTCATCGACATGGAGGAGAACCGCAACAACCGCTCCGTCGAAAAGCGGCTTAAGGATCACCTCAAGAACGACCGCGCCCGCATTCAGGTCGGCCGCATCTCGCATTTCGGCCTGATGGAGATGTCGCGTCAGCGCATCCGCGCCAGCGTGCTGGAATCGACCATGAAGCCGTGCCCGCATTGCGGCGGCACCGGCCATGTGCGCTCCGATTCGTCGGTGGCGCTGATGGTGGTGCGGGCGATCGAGGAGTTCCTGCTCAAGGATTCGCGCAGCCACATCACGGTGCGCACGCCGGCCGCGACCGCGCTCTACGTGCTTAACCACAAGCGCGGCACGCTGGTGGAACTGGAAAGCCGCTTCGGCCTGACCGTCACCATCGAGGCCGACGATGCGGTCGGTGCCCAGCACTACGCGATCTTCCGCGGCGCGCTGGCCGAAAAGCCGGAAGGCTTCGTCGAGGCGCGCAGCCTGCCGGCCTATGTCGAGCCGGAAGAGCCCGAGGACGAGATTGTCGTTGTCGAGGAAGATGACGAAGCACCGGTACCGGCCGAGCAACCACGGCACGCCCAGCCGTCACAGCATCAGCAGCCCAGATCCGGCGAGGAAGGCGAAGGCCGCGACCGCAAGCGCCGCAAGCGTCGCAGGCGGCGCGGCGGCAAGGATCGCGAACGCGAGCATGGCGCCCCGACGGACGGCGCGTCCCTCTCCACGTCGGATGACGGCTTCACCGCGTCGGAAGGCGCGGCGGACCATGACGATGCCGAGGCACACGACGAGGCTGCGGTCGCCGCAAGCGAGACCGTCGAAACGGCGGAAGCATCCGACGATGGCCAGGGCAAGAAGCGCCGGCGCGGCAAGCGCGGTGGCAAGCGCAATCGTCGCGAAGACGGTGAAGGCGAGACCGAGGCGGCGGCAGGCGAAACGACCGAGCCTGCCGAAGCTGACGCTTCCCTGAGCGAGCCTGCGGCGATCGAGCCGGTGGCTGCCGCTGCCGTCGAAGAACCGGCGGCTCCAGTCAGCGATGAGGTGCCAAGCACCGAGAAGCCCAAGAAGCCACGCCGCGCAGCCAAGCCGAAGAAGGCAGCAGCCGAGGCCGTCGCCGGGGAGCCGACCGCGGAAGTGGCACTCGCCGAAACGCCAGCCACGGCATCGGACGAGGCGGCGGTCGCCGGAGAGACACCGAAAGCCCGGCCATCACGCCGCAAGGCGGCAGCCGCCGATACACCTGTCGTACCGGTGGTTTCCTCGACCGTCGCCGATGAGCCGGAAGCCAAGACCGAAGAAAAGCCCAAGCGTGCCGGCTGGTGGCAGCGGAAAGGCTTTTTCTAAGTTTTTCAAGTGCTTGAATTGGTTTTCTAACAAAAACAATCCCGCGCCGATCGAAACGAACGGCGCGGGATTTTTCATATCCGGCAGGTCGTGATCCCTATGGCGCGAAGATCGACCAGTTCATCATCCTGGCTAGCTTTTCCAGCGCGAGCGAACCCAGCTTGGAATTGCCGTTGGCGTTGAGGCCGGGCGACCAGACGGCGAGCGAAGCGACACCCGGCACAATACCCAATATGCCGCCGCCGACGCCGCTCTTGCCGGGGATACCGACACGGAAGGCGAAATCGCCGGAGCCGTCATAGTGGCCGCAGGTCAGCATCATGGCGCCGATGCGCCGCGCCCGCTCCGCCGACACCACGGAATGTCCGGTTGCCGGGTTCTTGCCGCCATTGGCGAGAAAGCGGCCGGCCATCGCCAACTGTCGGCAGCTCATGGCGATGGCGCAATGGTGGAAATAGACACCCAGCGCCAGTTCCGGCGCATGATGGAGATTGCCGAAGGATTTCATATAATTGGCGAGCGCAAAGTTGCGGTAGCCGGTGGCGCGTTCCGACGCCGCGACCTCGCGGTCGATGATGATTGTCTCATCGTCGCAGAGGAACTGGATGAAGCGCAGGATCTCGCCGATCGCCTCGCGCGGCTGGTGGCCTGCAAGCAGGATGTCGGAAATGACGATGGCGCCGGCATTGATGAACGGGTTGCGCGGAATGCCGTTCTCATGCTCGAGCTGGACAATCGAGTTGAACGGGTTGCCGGAGGGCTCGCGCCCCACCCGCTTCCACAATGCGTCGCCGACATTGCCGAGCGCCAGCGTCAGGGTGAACACCTTCGAGATGCTCTGGATCGAAAAAGCCTGGTCGGCATCGCCGGCCACCAGCGTGCGGCCGTCATTGGTAACGGCCGCGATGCCGAATTTCTTCGGATCGACCTTGCCCAATTGGGGAATATAGGTCGCGACATCGCCGCGATCGGTGCGTTCAGCCATTTCCGCCGCGACTTCCGCCAGCGCCTGTTCGAGCGGCATGGCGTTACCTCAACCAGCGTTCGATGCGCGCCATCGCCTCGACCATGTCGTCGTGGCTGCCGGCATAGGAAAACCGCATCGTGCGGTGCCCCGCCCGAGTGTCGAAGTCGCGGCCGGGCGTCGCCGCCACATGCGCCTCGGCCAGCATCTTGCGGGCAAAGGCCATGCTGTCATTGCTGTGCCGGGTGACATCGCAAAAGGCATAGAAGGCGCCATCCATGGGTGCCGCCAGGGGAAAACCCAGCTCCGGGAGACGCTTCATCAAGAGCTCGCGATTCCAGGCATAGCGCCGTTTTACCGCCTCCAATTCCTCGGTTGCGGCAAAGGCCTCGATCGCCGCGATCTGTGACAGCTCCGGCGGCGAGATGTAGAGGCTCTGGCCGATGCGTTCGACGGGGCGCACGAGTTCGTCCGGCAACACCATCCAGCCGATGCGCCAGCCGGTCATGCAGTAGTATTTCGAGAAAGAGTTGATCACAGTCACGCTGTTGCTAAAGGCGAGAGCCGTGGTGTCGGGGGCGCTATAGGCCAGCCGATGGTAGATCTCATCGGAAATGACGGCGATACCGAGCGACTCCGCCGTGGTGACCAGGATCGCCAGCTCGTCGGCCGGTATGACGGCGCCGGTCGGATTGGCCGGACTTGCAAACAGCACGCCCTTCAGCGGCTTCTCGCGATGCGCGGCCTCCAGATGGCCGGCATGCAGATAAGCCGCGTCACCGAGCTCGATTTCGACCACGTCGATGCCGAGGGCTGCCATGATGTTGCGATAGGCGGGGTAGCCGGGAGCGGCGATGGCGACCCGATCGCCTGGATCGAACATCGCCAGGAAGGCAAGATTGAAGGCCGCCGACGATCCGGTGGTCACCGCGATCCGGCCGGGGTCGACATCGAGGCCATAATGATCCGCGCAGTGCCCGGCAATCGCCTTGCGCAGCGAGGCCAGACCCAAGGTGTCGGTATAGCCTATGCGTCCATCCTCCAGTGCCTTGGCCGCGGCGGCGCGAACCCGTACAGGCGCTGGATCGGATGGCTGGCCAACCGCCATGGAGATCACCGGTATGCCTAGGGCCTTCAGCCGGTTCGCTTCGGCCAGCACATCCATGGCGTGGAACGGCTCGACATTGCCGCGATGGGAGAGCGAAACGACCATTTTTACCCCTGTCCCGAGGATTGAGCGCGCCAGGTCCTGACGCATGCGCCGCACAAATGCCCGATTGATGTGAGGATCACAAGTTGAGGAAGTTTTTCAGGCGCCGACTTTTCATCTTTCGCCCGCTCGTCTACCAGTGGACACATTATGTTGAGCCGACCCAGATCGACGATTGCCAACGCGGCGCGTGTCTTCGCGACGATTTCGCTTGCCACCGCAGTTGCCGTGGCCGGTTCGGTGGCCGCCTTCGCCCAGGGCGTGCCAGTCGTACGCGACGCCGAGATCGAAGCTCTGGTGCGCGATTATGCACGGCCGATCTTCAAGGCGGCCGGGCTCGCGAATGACGGCATCGACATCGTGCTGGTCAACGATTCCAGCTTCAACGCCTTCGTCACCGGGCGCCGGCTGTTCATCAACACCGGCGCACTGATGACGGCTGAGACGCCGAACGAAATCATCGGCGTCATCGCGCACGAAGCAGGCCATATCGCCGGCGGCCACCAGCAGAAACTGCGCGAACAGCTCGAACGCGCCAAGACAATGGCCATCATCGCCAGCTTGCTCGGTGCCGGCGCCATGGTTGCCGGTGCGACCACCAACAGCCGCGGCCTTGCCGGCGCCGGCATGGGCGTGGCGGCTGGCGGCGGCGAGATGGCGCAGCGCAGCATCCTCGCCTATCAGCGCACCGAGGAAATCACGGCCGACCGCTCGGCCATCACCTATCTCAACGCCACCGGCCAGTCCGGCATGGGCATGCTGAAGACCTTCCACCGCTTCCAGACAGCGCTGTCGCTGTCGGGCGCGCAAGTCGATCCCTACCGGATCAGCCATCCCATGCCGCAGGACCGCATCGCCAACCTCGAAGTGCTGGTCAAGCAGAGCCCCAATGTCGACAAGCTCGACCCGCCGACGCTGCAGCAGCGCCACGACATGATGCGGGTGAAGATTGCCGTCTACATGGAGGGCCAGGCCGCCGCGGCGCGGCTGATCCAAAAGATGCGGGGCAGCATGGCGGCGCTCTATGGCGATGCCCAGTCGACCTATCTCTACGGCAATCTCGCCTCGGCGCTCGCCAAGACCAACGCCCTGATCAAGGCGCAGCCCAAGAATGCCTACTTCCAGGAACTGCGCGGCGATATATTGATGAAAGCGAACAAGCCCAAGGATGCGGCCGACGCCTACGCCAAGGCGGTCAGCCTCGATCCGGCACGGTCCGGCCTGCTGCCTGTCTCGCTTGGCCAGGCGCTGATGGCGGTCGGCACGCCCGACTCGCTCAAGAAAGCTGTCGTGCAGATCAACAATGGCCTGGGGCGCGACAAGGAAAATTCCACCGGCTATCGTTATCTGGCACAGGCTTACGGCGAGCTGGGAGACATACCGGGCGCCGAGCTTGCCACCGCCGAAGGCCATTTCTATTCCGGCGACTACAAGGATGCGAAGATCTTCGCCATGCGGGCGCAACAGCAGATGAAGCGCGGTGAGCCACGCTGGATACGCGCCCAGGACATCATAAACTACAAATCATCAGGCAAGAGCCAGTAATCTCATGAACCCTCCGGCCGCGTGCTGCGACAGACCGGAAAACAGGCAGAAGGAACGAGAACAATGAAAAAGGCACTGCTGCTGGGCACCACGGGGGTTGCGGTCGCCCTTGCCATGCTGGCTTTCGGTTTCGTGGCCGGCAGTCCGCAAATTGCGAAGGCCGGAACGGCACAGCCTGTCCAGACGGCTCAGCCTGTCCAGACGGCACAGCCTGTCCAGACGGCACAGCCTGTCCAGACGGCCGGGGCCGACACCAAAATCGACCGCACCGAGGTCGAGGGAATCATCCGCGACTATCTTCTGAAGAATCCGGAAGTGCTGCTCGAAGTGCAGGACGCGCTCGAGGCCAAGCAGAAGGAGGAACAGCGGCTCGCGGCGCTCGGCGTCATCAAGAACGCCAAGGACCAGATCTTCAACTCCACCTTCGACGGCGTCGTCGGCAATCCGAACGGCAAGGCCACGATCGTGGAGTTCTACGACTACAATTGCGGCTTCTGCAAACGCGCCATCGAGGACATGCGGGCCCTGACCAAGTCCGATCCGGATCTGCGTTTCGTGCTCAAGGAATTCCCGATCCTCGGCCCGGATTCGCAGAAGGCCAGCGTCGTTTCGATGGCGTTCCACCTGATGATGCCGGAGAAGTACGGCGAGTTCCACAATGCGCTGCTTGGCGGCCAGGGGCGCGCCACCGAGGCAACAGCGATCAAGATCGCGCTTTCGCTCGGCGCCGACGAGGCGACGCTGCGCGAGAAGATGAAGGACGCGTCGATCCCCGAGGCCTTCTCCAAGACCTACGATCTTGCCAATAAGCTGCAGATCACCGGAACCCCTTCCTACGTCGTCGGCAACGAGGTTGTGTTCGGGGCACTCGGGCAGGAAGTGCTCGCCGAAAAGATCAAGGCGGCGAAAGCCGCGCTTTGACCGGCGAGCGGTTTTTCACGGGCGCATTTCGGCGTGTTGTGGACAGTGAAAGAACGCACTTGCGCTCTTTCCGCAGACGACTATGCCCGGTATAGAGGCCCAGCGCGCCGGCTTGACGCCGGCGCCGGAAAAGGTCGGCTTTCTTGAAAACGGTTTTCGTCCTGAACGGTCCCAATCTCAACGCGCTCGGCAAGCGCGAGCCGGGCATCTATGGCGGCAAGACGCTCGCGGCCATCGCGGACGACTGCAGGCAGGCAGGCAAATCGCTTGGCATCGAGATCGATTTCCGCCAGTCGAACCATGAAGGGGAGCTTGTCGACTGGATCCAGGAAGCCGGCGACAAGGCCGCCGGCATCGTCATCAACCCAGGCGCCTACAGCCATACGTCGATTGCCATCCACGACGCCATCCGCTCGATCGCGCCACTGCCGGTCGCTGAAGTTCACCTTTCCAACATTCACGCGCGGGAACCGTTCCGCCACGTCTCCATGGTCGCGCCGGTCGCTGTCGGCATGATCTGTGGCTTTGGGCCGCTCGGCTACACGCTGGCGCTGCAAGCGCTGGCCGCACGCCTATGACCGGCCAACAAACAGAAGGCTCGAAAATGTCGATAAAGAAGACCGGTGTTGACCAGCAACTGATCCGCGATCTGGCGGGCATACTGAACGACACCAACCTGACCGAGATCGAGGTTGAACTCGGCGACCTGAAGGTTCGGGTGTCACGGCAGGCGCCCACCGTCCATGCGATCGCCGCACCGCAACCGGCCTATGCGCCGGCAGCGGCCGCCCAATCTGCAACGGCGGCTGCCCCGGCCGCTGTCGACGTGTCGAAGAACGCCGTCCCTTCGCCCATGGTCGGCACCGCCTACTTGGCGCCGTCTCCTGACGCAAAGCCGTTCATCGAGATCGGCCAGAAGGTCAAGGAAGGCCAGACGCTGCTGATCATCGAGGCGATGAAGACAATGAACCAGATCCCCTCGCCGCGCGCCGGCACTGTCACGGCGATCCTGTTCGAGGACGCGACGCCGGTCGAATACGGCATGCCGCTCGTCGTGATCGAGTAGAGCGGACCTGATGTTCCAGAAGATCCTCATCGCCAATCGCGGCGAAATCGCGCTCCGGGTGCTGCGCGCCTGCAAGGAACTCGGCATCCAGACCGTGGTGGTGCATTCGACCGCCGACGCTGACGCCATGCATGTCAGGCTCGCCGACGAAAGCGTGTGCATCGGTCCGCCGCCGTCGCGCGACAGCTATCTCAACATTCACCAGATCGTCGCGGCGTGCGAGATCACCGGCGCCGACGCCGTGCATCCGGGCTACGGCTTCCTGTCGGAGAACGCCAAGTTCGCCGACATCCTGGCGGCGCACAACATCACCTTCATCGGCCCGTCCGGCGACCATATCCGCATCATGGGCGACAAGATCGAGGCCAAACGCACGGCAAAGCGCCTCGGCATTCCGGTGGTGCCCGGCTCCGATGGCGCGGTGACCGAAGAAAAGGAAGCCAGGCGCATCGCCGCCGAGATCGGCTATCCCGTTATCATCAAGGCGTCGGCCGGCGGCGGCGGACGCGGCATGAAGGTGGCGCATACCGAGGCAGACCTCGAAATCGCCCTGCAGACGGCGCGCTCGGAAGCCGGCGCGGCCTTCGGCGACGACGCGGTCTACATCGAGAAATATCTGGAGAAACCGCGCCACATCGAGGTGCAGGTGTTCGGCGACGGCTTCGGCGGCGGCGTGCATTTCGGCGAGCGCGACTGTTCGTTGCAACGGCGCCACCAGAAAGTCTGGGAAGAGGCCAATTCGCCGGCGCTCAACGCCGAGGAACGGTCGCGCATCGGCGGCATCTGCGCCAAGGCGATTGCCGATCTCGGCTATTCGGGCGCCGGCACCATCGAGTTCCTGTACGAGAATGGCGAGTTCTATTTCATCGAGATGAATACGCGCCTCCAGGTCGAGCATCCGGTGACGGAAGCGATCACCGGCATCGATCTGGTCCACGAACAGATCCGCGTCGCTTCCGGCGGCGGCCTTTCGGTCAAGCAGGAAGACATCAAGTTCAACGGCCACGCCATCGAATGCCGTATCAACGCCGAGGATCCGCGCACCTTCACCCCCTCGCCCGGCACGATCACCCATTTCCACACGCCCGGCGGCCTCGGCATCCGCGTCGATTCCGGTGTCTATTCCGGCTACAAGATCCCGCCCTACTATGACAGCCTGATCGGCAAGCTGATCGTGCATGGACGCAACCGCGTCGAATGCATGATGCGGCTGCGGCGGGCGCTCGATGAGTTCGTCGTCGACGGGATCAAAACGACATTGCCGCTGTTTCGCGATCTCGTCGGTAATGCCGACATTGCCAATGGCGACTACGACATCCATTGGCTGGAAAAATATCTGGCCAAGGGCGAATAGCCCCAACTTAGCGCTATGATGACGCGATGACCCGACCCTACGCGCCAGGCTATCGCATTCCCACCGACCTTCTGCTCAAGGCATACGCCTCGGGCGTCTTTCCGATGGCCGAGAGTGCTGGTGATCCGGAGGTCTTCTGGGTGCGGCCGGAGACGCGCGGCATCATCCCGCTCGCAGGTTTTCACATACCCAGAAGCCTGAAGAAGACGATCCGCAAGCACGCATTCGAAATTCGTTTCGACTTCGATTTCGAGGCGACGATCGACGGTTGTGCCGAGAAGCGCGAAGAGCGCCGCTCGACCTGGATCAATGCGCCGATCCGCGAGGCCTACGTGCAGTTGCACCGCATGGGGCACTGCCATTCGGTCGAGGCCTGGCGCGAGGGGCGTCTGGTCGGCGGGCTCTATGGAGTCTCGCTTGGGCGGGTGTTTTTCGGCGAAAGCATGTTTTCCAAGGAGACGGACGCGTCGAAGACCTGCCTGGTGCATCTCGTCGAGCGCCTGAAGGCTCGGGGCTTCGCGCTGCTCGATACGCAGTTCACCACCGAACACCTCAAGCGCTTCGGCGCCGTCGACGTGCCGCGCGGCAAATACGAAAAGATGCTGGCCGACGCGCTGAAAGGTGAAGCGGTGTTTTTTCCGTAGGGATCAAGGCCTATTTGGCGGTGGCCGCCAGCGGCGTCTGCGCATGGAACATCATCTTCCAGCCGTTGGCGCGATGGACGTAGCCGGTGCTGACCAGCGCTGCATAGGGCTCGCCATTCTCCCTCGTCGCGCGCGCTTCGTAAGTCAGCATGACAATATCGCTACCGGGTTCGATTATTCCCTTGAGCTCGATGTCGAGGTCGCGCCAGCGGTTGGGTTTGGTTGCGGTCTTGGCCAGATCGGCATTGTCCATCGCCTGTGCCATCTGCGGAAACGCTACCAGGCATTCGGTATCAACGTTGGCAGCATAGTAGCTAGCGTCACCCGTCCAGAACCCTTTTTCGAGTTCCAGCAACTCGGCCTTGTTGGCCATGATCCGCTTGCTGTCCGACATTGGCGTGTCCTCCACGCGCGTGGTGATTGTCCAACGCGCGCCAGCCATGGCGGTTCCAAGAGATCAGTTGGTGTCCGTCGTAGCCGGTTCCGCGGCGTCGTCGGGCTGTGCCGCGTCCGGACTGACCGTGGGCTTTGGCTTGGCCGAGGCAGACTGGGTTGCGGCTGGCTTCGAAGCGTCGGTCTTCGCCCCGTCGGCCTTGGTCGCACCACTCTTGCCAGCGTCGGGCGCCGGCACATCCGACTTCTGCTTGCACGCCTTCAACCAGACGTCATAGACGGCATGTTCGACGGCATTGAGACCCGGGCTTTCGGCGAACATCCAGCCAGTGAAGATGCGGCGGATCTTGCGGTCGAGCGTGATCTCGTCCACCTCGACGAAGGAGTCGGTCTTCGGCTCTTCGTTCTCCGGCCTGGAATAGCAGACCCGTGGCGTAACCTGCAGGGCGCCGAACTGCACAGTCTCGTCGATATAGACATCGAAAGTAATGATGCGGCCGGTGATCTTGTCGATGCCAGCGAACTCGGCGACCGGGTTGGTGATGCGATCCGATCCCGCGGGCACCGTCGGCGCCGGAGCGGCGGGTGCAGGTGCGGGTGAAGCCGAAAAGGCGACGGTGCTGACGGCGAGGCTGGCGGCTAGCGCCAGACCGCCTGTCGATATCAGGTTGAAAAAGCTCATGCAGGGGTACCGGTGGTTCGCGCCCAGGTGATTCCGTCGATCGCCAAGGCTAGTCGCCGTTTTCTGATCAGCAAGCAGCTAAACACCAATTGTGGCGATAAAGGACCGGCCTGCGCCTTACCGTTACAACCCGCGCCGTTACGACCCCGGCGTCCATGCGTCGTAATCGCCGGTGACCTGCGGGCGATGTTGATTGGTCAGCAGCGAGCCCTTCGGACGATAGGCTGCCGGCGTGCCGGTCAGATTTGGTAAATGCGGCTTTTGCCAGTCGCGCGGCCGGTAGTCATCGCTGGGGGGAGCGACATCGACCCGATGGTGAATCCAGCCGTGCCAGCCAGGCGGGATGGCCGAGGCTTCCGAATAGTTGCGGTAGATAACCCAGCGACGCGTGCGGCCTTCCGAATCGATGCCGCCTTCGTAATAGACATTGCCGGCCTCGTCCTGGCCGACTTCCTTGCCGTGCCGCCAGGTGTGCAGGCGCGTTCCCAGCGTCTGGCTGTTCCACCAGGTGAAAAACTGCGTTAGGAAAGTCTTCATTTCAGAACCCTCGCGCTGGCGGCGCCCGTTCCCTGCTTATGGCGTCAGGCCTTCGGGAAGGCAAGGGTTTTGCCACGGGGAGCGGCAAATGGCGCGCCAGGGCCCGACACAAGCCTGTGATCCCAAGGGGTGGCCGGATGCGCGCTTGCCAAGCCTTGCCGCTCTTTCTAAAGCTCTGCGCGCCCATGCGGAAATCCTATCCGGCCGGGGCAGAAGGAGGCGACGATTGGCCACGCAATTGCCGACCACCGATATCCGCATCGGCGCCGACCTGATTCGCCGCCGCAAGGGCGGCACGCCGATCGTCTGCCTCACCGCCTACACCTACCCGATCGCCCGCCTGCTCGATCCCTATGTCGACCTGCTCCTGGTCGGCGACAGCGTCGCCATGGTCCTGCATGGCCATGAGACGACGCTGGGCGCCTCGCTGGAGATGATGATCGCGCACGGCCAAGCCGTGATGCGGGGCTCGGCCAAGGCCTGCGTCGTCGTCGACATGCCGGCCGGTACTTATGAGGATTCAGCCGCGCAGGCCGTGGCCTCGGCGCGGCGCATCGTCGGCGAGTGCGGCTGCCAGGCAGTGAAACTCGAGGGAGGCGTCGACATGGCCGCTCAGATCGCGGCGATCGTGGCCGCCGATATCCCGGTCATGGGCCATATCGGCCTCCAGCCGCAATCGGTGGAAAAGGACGGCGGCTACAAGATCAAGGGTCGCACGGACGAGAATGTGGCCGCCCTGATCGCCGACGCGAGCGCGGTCGAGAAAGCCGGTGCGTTTTCGCTGGTCATCGAAGGAACGGTAGAGGCGGTCGCCGCGGACATCACCCGCCGCATCGCCATTCCAACGATTGGCATCGGCGCCAGCGGCGAGTGCGACGGCCAGATCCTGGTCATCGACGACATGGTCGGGCTAACAGTCGATCGCGTGCCTAAATTCGTCAAGCAATATGCCGACCTGCGCAGTGTGATCCAGCATGCCGCCGAGCGCTACGCATCGGAGGTGCGGGACCGCGATTTCCCCGGCCCCACCCACGTCTTCTCGAGAACAAATGGCGGGGATGAATCATGAGCCGGCCCGACGTCGTCGACAGCGTTGCCGCGCTTCGCGCGCGAATTAGCGACTGGCGGCGCGATGGGCTGCGCATCGCCTTGGTGCCGACCATGGGGGCATTGCATGACGGGCATCTTTCGCTGATCAAGATCGCGCTCGAAAGAGCGGATCGCTGCGTGGTGTCGATCTTCGTCAATCCGACGCAGTTCGCGCCGAGCGAGGATCTCGACAAGTACCCGCGCCAGTTGGCCCGCGACCTCGACATGCTGGCGACGGCCAAGGCAGATCTTGCCTTCACGCCTGATGTCAGCGAGATGTATCCCGCCGGTTTTGCCACGAGAATCTCGGTCGGCGGCCCGTCAGCCGGGCTCGAAACGGACTTTCGCCCCACCTTTTTCGACGGCGTCGCCACCGTGGTGGCCAAGCTTCTCCTGCAGGCTGCACCCGACGTCGCCATCTTTGGCGAAAAGGATTATCAGCAGCTTTGCGTCGTCAGGCAGCTTTGCCGCGACCTCGACCTGCCTGTCGAAGTCATCGGCGCGCCGACCATACGCGATGCGCATGGCCTCGCCATGTCGTCGCGCAACGCCTATCTCGATGAAGCCGAACTCCGGATCGCGCGCCAGCTCAACCTTATCCTGCGCAAGGCGGCGGCGGCGCTGGCGGCGGGCGCAGGTCAAGGGGAAACGATCGCAGACGCAAGCCGCGCCCTGATCGCAGCCGGCTTCCAGAAGGTCGATTACGTCAAGGCCCGCGAAAGCCTGACACTTACGCCATGGCGGCACGACCGAGCGGGCCGCGTTCTCGCTGCCGCCTGGCTGGGAAAAACCAGGCTGATCGACAATGTGGAAGTTCCCACCGCCTGATCGGCGCGCGCTGAAAGCTCCGGCCTGAGCCGCTGCCTGGCAGGATCCGGCTACGTTGCCTTCTTGTATTTTTCGAGAAGTTTATCGAGGTCATTGACGTCCAGAGGCGGATGTCCCGCCGCCGGATCGTCTGCCGGGTTGAATGTGACGACGATGTCGCGCCACAAATCATAGTGGGCGGCGACGGCGGGCGGATCCCGCCAGGGCACGGCCGATCACTTATGCAATAACCGTAAGGTCAAAGCCACGCTCAGGCCGCTTCGTCGGCGCGCTTCTTTTCGATCTGGCCGATGGCGTCGACCACGGCGTCGAAGGTCAGCATGGTTGACGCATGGCGCGCCTTGTAGTCGCGCACCGGCTCCAAATAGCCGAGGTCGGCGAAGCGTCCTTCGGGTGGCGCGCCGTTCTCCTTCAGCATCTTCAGCATGGTCTCGCGCACCGCGCGCAATTCCTCGGCACTGGCGCCGACGACATGTTGCGCCATGATCGAGGACGATGCCTGTCCGAGCGCGCAGGCTTTCACGTCGTGGGCAAAATCGGTTACCACGCCGTCCTCCATCTTGAGGTCGACGGTAACGGTCGACCCGCACAGCTTGGAATGCGCCTTCGCGGTCGCGTCGGGATGATCGAGCCGGCCGATGCGGGCGATGTTTCCGGCAAAACCGAGAATTTTCGCGTTGTAGACGTCGTTGATCATTATTTTCCAATCCGTCGCCGCCAAGCAAACAGCGATTGCCGTTGTTGCGTCTTTCATTCGCCCGGCACGACCATATATAATGCTGGCAGTCCGGTATCGACAAGGCGGCGAGAGCCACTGTCCTTGCCGGGAAGTTCACGCCGCTTACGGGGCTGGAAACGGGGCGAGTTTCCGACACCGAAAGGTCGTGGTCCGTTCAACTCGTTCCTCCTGAGAGAGGGACTACGGGAGACGCCTTTTATGGATGCCGTCATCAAGAAACTCATGCCTCAGTCGGCCTATATGGAAAAGCCGGTCACCGACCGCCCGAGCGAGGTCGAAGTCGAGGCCGCCGTGCGCACATTGCTGCGCTGGACCGGCGACAACCCGGATCGCGAGGGTTTGATCGATACCCCCAAGCGGGTGGCCAAGGCGTTCCGTGAAATGTTCGGCGGCTACGATATGTGCCCAGCCGAGGAGCTTGGCCGTACTTTCGAGGAGGTCGCCGGCTACGACGATCTCGTGATCGTCAAGGACATCCAGTTCCATTCGCATTGCGAGCACCACATGGTGCCGATCATCGGCAAGGCGCATGTCGGCTATCTGCCCGACGGCAAGGTCGTCGGCCTGTCCAAGATCGCGCGCGTCGTCGATATCTTCGCCCATCGCCTGCAGACGCAGGAAGCCCTGACCGCGCAGATTGCCGGGGTCATCCAGGACGTGCTCAACCCGCGCGGCGTCGCTGTCATGATCGAGGCCGAGCACATGTGCATGGCCATGCGCGGCATCCGCAAGCAGGGCTCAACCACGCTGACCTCCACCTTCACCGGCGTCTTCAAGGATACGCCCGAAGAGCAGGTTCGTTTTGTCACCATGGTGCGCGGCGGCAGGGCGTAAGCCCCTTGCCGACGTCACGGTCAACAGGAAAATGGACCGGCAATGTCGGCACTGGAATTTCCGAAAGCTCCCTCGGACAAGAAGATCCTGGAAGAAGGCACGGTGTTCTCGCCGCGCTTCGATGCCGCTGGTCTTGTCACCGTCGTCGTAACCGATGCCGCCGACGGCATGCTGCTGATGGTCGCGCATATGAATGCGCAGGCGCTGGCGCTGACGCTGGAGACCGGCATTGCCCATTACTGGTCGCGCTCGCGCAACGCACTCTGGAAGAAGGGCGAAACCTCGGGCAATTTCCAGCATGTCGTCGAGATGCTCACGGATTGTGACCAGGACGCCATATGGTTGCGCGTCAAAGTGTTGGGCCACGACGCAACTTGTCACACTGGCCGGCGTTCATGCTTTTATCGGACGGTGGGGCTGATCGACGGCAAGGGGACGCTTGCCGACGACGGCAGCAAGCCGCTGTTCGATGCGGAAAACACCTATCGAAAGCCATCAGCTTGAACCTTCTGCCTCACACCGATCACATAGATTCATCATTTCGATACGGCCCATCCGTATAGTAGCCTGGGACAAGGGAGATCATGATGCTCGAATGGGCGTCATTGCCTAACAGACCAGATGTCAGGGAGGCCAACGGCCTGTCCTCGGCCGGCGGCGCATCCGCGACAAAATCTCCAAAGAAAACCGGCATTTCGCTCGCGCTCGGCGGCGGTTGCGCCAGAGGCTGGGCTCATATCGGCGTGCTGCGGGCGCTCGATGAAGCCGGCATCGAAGTTTCCATGATCGCCGGCACCTCGATCGGTGCCCTGGTCGGCGGCTGTTATCTCGCCGGCAAACTGAATGAGCTGGAAGAGTTCGCCCGGAGCCTCACAAGGCGGCGCATCTTCGGCCTGCTCGATCTCAACCTGCGCGGCAGCGGCCTCTTCGGCGGCATGAAGCTGGACGCGCGCCTGCGCGAGCACGTGGCTGGTATCCGCTTCGACGATCTGCCCAAGCCATTTGTCTGCGTCGCGTCGGAAATCCGCACCGGCCACGAGATCTGGCTGTCGAGCGGCTCGCTGATCACGGCCATGCGCGCATCCTACGCGCTGCCGGGCGTGTTCGAGCCGGTCGATTGCAACGGCCGCGTGCTGGTCGACGGAGCGCTGGTCAATCCGGTGCCCGTTTCGGTCTGCCGCGCCTACGAGCAGCCGCTCGTCGTGGCGGTCAACCTCCACTACGACCTGTTCGGCCGCGCCGCCGTGATCAAACACAGTGCCGGCGAGCTGGTTATCGAAAAGGATGCGCCAAGGCCCGGTCAGGTCAACTCCCAGCACCAATCGCACCAGACGCGTCTGGGCATCACCGGCGTGATGGTGGAAGCCTTCAACATCATCCAGGACCGCATTTCACGGGCGAGGCTTGCCGGCGATCCGCCCGACATGTCGCTGCAGCCCAAGCTCAGCCATATCGGCCTCACCGAGTTCCACAGGGCCGACGAGGCGATCCAGATCGGCTATCAGGCCACGATGGCGCAGATCGGTGAACTGACCCGACTGCAGACGGTTCTCGCCTAGATCATCTCATCAAGCTCTATTCGCTTCGGCATAAACTGATTGCAAATGCAATTAGTTATGGTGATCTGGGCCGATCGAAGCGGAGGTGCCGATGGCCAGGATTGTCTATTCCATGCTGACGTCGTTGGACGGCTATATCGCCCGATCGGACGAGGACATCGGCTTGCCGGTGCCCGAAGCGGAGCTGCACCAGCATTTCAACGACATGATGAGACAGGCCTCCGCCGTACTCGCGGGACGGCGCATGTACGAAACGATGCGCTTCTGGGACAGTCCTGAGCGCGAGACCGGTACCGACGAGGTCGAGCAGGATTTTGCCCAGGCATGGCGCGAAACGCCGAAGATCGTTTTCTCGACCACGCTTCGGCAAGTCGGGTTCAATGCCCGCTTGGTGGATGACGATGCCGAGAACACGGTACGAACCCTCAAGGCGCATGCCGATGGCCTCGTCATCCTCGGCGGTGCCGACCTTGCGGCCTCTCTGATGCGAGCCGGTCTCATCGACGAATACCGGCTCTATATGCATCCTGTGGTGCTGGGTGGCGGCAAGCCTTATTTCCAATCCGGCCTGTCGCTGGCGCTGAAACCGCTCGATACGGAAAGTCTTACCCAGGGCGTGACGTTGCTGCGTTATGCGCCGGCCGGCTGAATTGCCCGGTTTCCGCCGCGCGCCTACGCCCGTGCGGCATCGATAATGCGAAATTGCATCGTACGGTTGCCGTTCCAGTGATTGCCCGACAGCGAGCCGGCGACATGCATCGTCTTGCCCCGGTTCTTGAACAGGAATTCGCCAAGCACCGTGTCGACGGCGCGAAAGGCGATCGCCTGGATGCGGCCGCCGCTCTCCGACTGTAAGTCGGCGCGAATATGATTGGTGCCGACCGGCCTGATATCGACGAGCCGATGGCGCGGCAAAGCGAAAACCGGCGCGATATGCCCGGCGCCGAAAGGGCCCGCCTTCTCCAGGGCGTCGAGCAGGCCTAGCGTCGCGCCTTCCGCGGCAAGCGCGCCATCGATGGCCAGGGTTTCCTCATCCTGCAACCGGAAGACGTCGGCCGCCGCCCGCTCCTCGAAGAAGGCCCTGAGCTCGCCCAGCCTTGCGCGCTCGACTGTGATGCCAGCAGCCATACCATGGCCGCCGCCCTTGACGATGAGCCCGGCATTGGCGGCTTCGCGCACCAGCCGGCCAAGATCGAAACCCGATACCGAACGGCCCGAGCCGGTGCCGGTGCCGTTGGCGTTGAAGGCGATGGCGAAGGCCGGCCGCCGAGCGTGATCCTTCAGTCGTGAGGCAAGCAGGCCGACAATGCCGGGGTGCCAGTTGTTGCTGGCGGTGACGACGATTGCCGGACCGCTGCCGCCCGCGAGCTCGGCATCGGCCTCGGCGCGCGCGGCGGCGAGCATCTCCTGCTCCATCAGCTGCCGTTCCTGGTTCAGCCGGTCGAGCGTCTCGGCGATGGTCTGCGCCTCGACCGGATCGTCCGTTGCAAGCAGTCGGCTGCCGAGAGCCGCATCGCCGATGCGCCCGCCCGCATTGATGCGCGGGCCGATCAGATAGGCGAGATGGAAGGTGCTGATCGGCTCGCCAATGCGTGACACCCGCGCAAGGGCAGCTATCCCCTCATTCTTCTGCTGCCGCGCCACTTGCAGGCCCTTGACGACGAAGGCGCGATTGACGCCCGTGAGCGGCACCACGTCGCAGACGGTGGCAAGCGCGACGAGATCGAGCAGCGAAAGCAGATCCGGCGGCGTCGCGTCGGTCATCGCGCGCAGCACCTTCGCGGTTTGCACCAGGGCGAGAAAGACCACGCCGGCGGCACAGAGATGACCCTGTCCGGAAAGGTCGTCGTCGCGGTTTGGATTGACGACGGCATGCGCCGCCGGCAGCGCGCAGCCAACCTGGTGGTGGTCCAGCACCACCACATCGGCGCCCGCCTCCTTGGCGGCCTCGACGGAGGCGGCGCTGTTGGTGCCGCAATCGACGGTGACGATCAGCGTCGCGCCGCGCGAGACCAGTTCGCGCATGGCGTCGGGATTGGGACCGTAGCCCTCGAAAATACGATCCGGGATATAGATTTCCGACGGCACCGAGAAATGCATGAGAAACCGCTTCAGCAAGGCCGACGAGGCCGCGCCATCGACGTCGTAATCGCCGAAGATCGCTATTTTCTCCCGGGCAACGACGGCGGCGGCGATGCGGATAGCAGCCTTGTCCATGTCGGTCAGCGAGGCCGGATTCGGCAACAGGTCACGGATCGTCGGGTCGAGAAACCGCTCGGTCTCATCGACGGCAACGCCGCGTCCGGCAAGAACGCGCGCGACGATGTCGGGCACGCCATGCCCCTGCGCGATGGCAAGCGCGATCATGTCCTGCCGTTCGGTCAGCCGGTGCTCCCAGGAGAGACCGGTCGCCGACTGCCTGACATCGAGGAAGAGGCGCCTGTCGCCCATCATGCGCTTTGCCAACTCATGGTTGGCGGCAGGATAATGCATGTCGCCCAAAAGTGTGCAGCGGTTTTGGGATAACGACATGCAGGCGTCGCAGAAGAATTCAAGAAAAACTACGCTTTCCGCTTTTCAGCCTGGCGCCGGACCCACTCGTCGGCTGCATCTCCCATCGTCTTTTCCCGACCGTCCTTGAGCCATGCCATGAAGGGTCGATCGAACCTGAACGTGTCGCCGCATTCGCGGGTAAGAAAGCGGCGCACGTTCTGGGTGTTGCGGTAGGATTTCGTCACAGGAGTGGCACGCGAAATCGGATCCGCGTGCCAGTCGAACACCGTCATCGTTAGTCCTTGCGCGGCCAGGTTCAGATGCAGCCAATGGCTAACAACTGCGGCCCGGCTTCGCAAGCAGGTCTAGAACTTATCCAGATCCTGGTGCCGGGCCTTGATCTCCCGCACGGTACGCGACGAGGAGCGCAGCACGATTGTATGCGTGGTGATGTAGGTTCGGCCGAACTTGACGCCGGCCAGCATGTTGCCGTCGGTGACGCCGGTGGCCGCGAACAGCACATCGCCGCGCGCCATGTCCTCGGCCCGATAAACCCGCTTCGGATCGGCAATCCCCATATTGGCCGCGCGGGCGACCTTCTCGGGCGTATCGAGGATCAGCCGGCCCAGCATCTGGCCGCCGGTGCAGCGCAGGGCGGCCGCGGCCAGAACGCCTTCCGGTGCGCCTCCGGTGCCGAGATAGATGTCGATTCCGGTTTCTTCCGGGTCGGTGGTGTGGATGACGCCGGCGACGTCGCCGTCGCCGATCAGCCGGATCGCGGCGCCGGTGGCACGCACGGCGTCGATCAGCTTGGCGTGGCGCGGCCGGTCGAGGATGCAGGCCGTGATATCGGACACAGCGACGCCCTTCGCCCGGGCAAGGCTGGCGATGTTCTCGGCCGGCGTGGCATCGATGTCGATGACGTCTTCGGCGTAACCCGGACCGACCGCGATCTTGTCCATGTAGACGTCGGGCGCGAACAGCAGGCTGCCCTTCTCGGCGATCGCGATCACGGCAAGCGCGTTCGGCAGGTTCTTGGCGCAGATTGTCGTGCCTTCGAGCGGATCGAGCGCGATATCGACCGCCGGGCCTTTGCCGGTCCCGACCTCCTCGCCGATATAGAGCATCGGCGCCTCGTCTCGCTCGCCCTCGCCGATCACCACCGTGCCCTTGATGGCGAGGCGGTTGAGTTCCTCGCGCATGGCGTCGACGGCGACCTGGTCGGCAGCTTTTTCGTCGCCGCGGCCGCGCAGCCGGGCGGCCGCGACGGCGGCCCGTTCGGTGACGCGCACCAGTTCCATGGTGAGTATCCGGTCAAGGCCGGCGACGATGTTCTGGGCCACATTCATTTCGGCAAATCCTCGTTTGATGCCGCCTCCCGCCGGAGGCGCGCCTGTTTTGTCAAACGAGCATGACAACGGCAAGACCTACCGGCAGCTTTATCGAAAGGACAGCAATATCAATCGATTGAACCGCATTCCTGAAACAATGCCCACCGGTTCGAGACGACCCGGGCCAACACGAAACGGGAAATTCCCGTTCCTCGCAGCCTAGAAAACCGCGAGGTATTTGAGCAGCGAAACAATGCCGATGATGATGACGATGATCTGCACGATCTGTCTCATTCTGGCGTCGAGCGGCAGTCGCTGGACGAGATACAGAACCAGGATAATGACCAGGAATGTAATGAGAATGCCGATCAGCATGGACGACGCCATGATACCCTCCCCGAGACGGCCGTGTTGAAAAACGTAGCGAGATGGTGCGGTGGCCAAGCTGGCCGCCCTTGCGGCTAATGGTACCAGCGGCGCGGCGTGTCGTTCATCGACTGGCCGATCGCGAGGCCGGCCAAGAAGCCAAGTAAGCCGATCACCCCAACCACTGCGGTCGTCGTGCCCGGATTTTCGCGCGCGGCTTCTGAAACGGACTGAGCCTGGCTGCGCAACTGCTGCGCTGTCCGCGAGGCGCGGGAAGCGGCTGTATCGTAGAAATCCGATGCCTGTTCGCTGGCGTCATCGAGCATTTCCGCGCTGCGCGCCGAAATGCTCTTGTTGATCTTGGTGATCTCCTTGCGCAGGTCGGCGATCTGCTTTTCCAGCGTCTTCTGGATGTCCTCAATGTCAGGAGGGCCGGATTTGTTGGTATCAGCCATGAAGCGGCTCCCTTGGTTGCTGACCAAGAGAACGGTGCCGACGCCAATTCGTTCCGGGCGGCAGTGGGATCCTCACAGAACGGAAATGCGCCGCCGGTGGTTATGCCCGCGACGACGAGGCCGCTGCTACCCTGCTCGCTCGATGCGGATGACCTGCGGCTTGTCGGTCAGATGGCCGTCTTTGGTGATGCCGTCGACGGCCTTGCGCACGGCGGCCTCGGTGGTCTCGTGGGTGACGAGGATCACCGTCTTCTGCGCCGCCGCCTCACCGCTGACCGCGTGCTGGACGATCGATTCCAGCGAAATATCATTGTCGGCCATGCGCTTGGCGATTGCTGCGAACACGCCGATGCGGTCATGCACGGTCAGCCGGATGAAGTAGCCGCCGGCGTGGCTGCGCATCTGCGCCTTCTTATACGGTTTCAGCTCCTTCGCCGGCAGGCCGAAGACAGGACCATGCTGAAAGCCTGGCCGGCTCTTGGCGATGTCGGCGACGTCGCCGATGACCGCCGAGGCGGTGGCGTTGCCGCCGGCGCCGGGACCGGAGAGCAGCAATTCGCCCAAAATGTCGGTCTCGATCGCCACCGCATTGGTGACGCCATGCACCTGCGCGATGACGGAAGCCGTCGGCACCATGGTCGGATGCACGCGCTGCTCGATGCCGCTTTCGGTACGCTGGGCGACGCCGAGCAGTTTGATCCGGTAGCCAAGATCGCCTGCCGCACGGATGTCGGCCTGGGTGATGTTGGAAATGCCTTCCATGTAGATGTCGTTGGCGGCAATCCTGGTGCCGAAAGCAAGGCTGGTCAGGATCGACAGCTTGTGCGCGGTGTCATGGCCCTCGATGTCGAAGGTCGGATCGGCTTCGGCATAACCCAGCCGTTGCGCGTCCTTCAGCACGACGTCGAAGGAAACGCCCTCGGCCTCCATGCGCGTCAGGATATAGTTGCAGGTGCCGTTGAGAATGCCGAACACACGGCTGACCGAGTTGCCGGCCATCGCTTCGCGCATCGTCTTGATGACGGGAATGCCACCTGCCACCGCGGCCTCGTAGTTGAGCAGCACGCCCTTCTTCTCGGCGATTTCGGCAAGCGCCACGCCATGCTTGGCAAGCAGCGCCTTATTGGCGGTGACGACATGGCGGCCGGCTTCGAGCGCCGCCTTCACAGAGGCACGCGCCGGCCCCTCATCGCCGCCGATCAGCTCGACGAAAACGTCGATCTCAGCGGTCTGTGCCATCTTCACCGGATCGTCGAACCAGTTCGCGGAGCTCAGATCGGTGCCACGGTCGCGTTTCCGGTCGCGTGCCGAAACCGCCGACACGATGATGTCGCGCCCGCATTGGCGGGTCAACTCCGCCGCCTTGTCGCGCAACACGCGCGCCACCGATGCACCGACCGTGCCAAGTCCGGCAATTCCAACACGCAGTGCTTCAGCCATGGAAGGCGGCGCCCCTCAAATCAGATCGAATTTGTATTTACCGGTGGGCGGAAAGCGGCACCACATTGTTGGGCTGCTTGGCGCTGGCAGACAGGAAGCGCTTGATGTTGCGCGCCGCCTGGCGGATCCGGTGCTCGTTCTCGACCAGCGCCACGCGCACGAAATCGTCGCCATGCTCGCCGAAGCCGACACCGGGCGCCACCGCAACGTCGGCATGCTCGATGAGCAGCTTGGAGAATTCGAGGGATCCCAGATGCCGGAACGGCTCCGGGATCGGCGCCCAGGCGAACATCGAGGCCGCCGGTGCCGGAATGGTCCATCCGGCGCGGCCGAACGCATCGACCATCACGTCGCGGCGCTTGTGATAGATGTCACGCACTTCGGCGATGTCGGCGCCGTCGCCATTGAGCGCGTGCGCGGCCGCCACCTGGATCGGCGTGAAGGCACCGTAATCGAGATAGGATTTGACCCGGGTCAGCGCCGAGATCAGCCGTTCATTGCCCACGGCGAAGCCCATGCGCCAGCCGGGCATGGAAAAGGTTTTCGACATCGAGGTGAACTCGACGCAGACATCGATGGCGCCCGGCACCTGCAGTACCGAGGGTGGCGGATTGCCGTCGAAGTAGATTTCGGAATAGGCAAGGTCGGACAGGATGATGATGTCGTTCTTCTTGGCGAAGGCCACCACGTCCTTGTAGAAATCGAGCGAGGCGACCAGCGCCGTCGGGTTCGACGGGTAGTTGAGGATCAGCGCCAGCGGCTTCGGGATCGAATGGCGGACGCCGCGCTCGAGCGCGGGAATGAAGCCATCATCTGGCTCGACCTGCAGCGAGCGGATGACGCCGCCCGACATGATGAAGCCGAAAGCGTGGATCGGATAGGTCGGGTTGGGGCACAGGATCACGTCGCCCGGCGCGGTGATCGCCTGCGCCATGTTGGCGAAACCTTCCTTCGAGCCAAGCGTGGCGACCACTTGGGTGTCGGGGTTGAGCTTCACGCCGAAGCGGCGGGCATAGTAGTTTGCCTGGGCGCGGCGCAGGCCGGGAATGCCGCGCGATGAGGAATAGCGGTGCGTCCGCGGATCGCGCACCACCTCGCACAATTTGTCGACGATGGCCTTGGGCGTCGGCAGGTCCGGATTGCCCATGCCGAGGTCGACGATATCGGCACCGCGCGAACGGGCGCTGGCCTTGAGCCGGTTGACCTGCTCGAACACGTAAGGCGGAAGCCGGCGGACCTTGTGAAATTCTTCCATGGCAGTTCCAGACAGCAAGGGAGCGTTGGGCGCGCGCTATATACTCATTTGCAGGTAGGGTCGAGGGCGGGGTCGCATTTGCCTTCGATCTGCTTCAGCGTCTGCGGGCCATGTTTCTTGGCGAGATCGGTCAGCGCCGCCTGGTTGGTGACGGCCGCGCCGCCGCTCTTGGCGCCTTGCCCGTTCTCGTCGGCCTTCAGTTGGGCGAGCTTGGCGTTCTTCTCGGTCTCGGTGAATTGTTTCGCCGCCACTTGCGGCGGGATGTTCAGGTTCGGAAAGGTACCGGTGTCCTTCGGACCCGCGTCGGTGGCCATCGGCACCGGACCGCCGGTATTTGTGCTCGAGCATCCGGCAACGCCCAGGAGCATGATTGTCGCGCCGATGCGGCAAAAGTGGCCGGCACCGAAAAAAACAGTCTCGCCAAACTTAATCGTCATATTGTTTCCTTGGCAGCCGGGGTAGAGCGAGATTGGACCCTGTCGGATGTCCCATGTTAATATGTCAAGAAAACGCTTCCGGAGGAACCCCGCGAACCATGTCCAAAACACCCGATTCGGGCAAAGCGGAAGATGGCGGACCTTCGACGGTCGAGCAATATCTGGTGAAGGACCCGGAACGCTTTGCGCTGAACATGGCGCGGATGATCGAGCAGGCCGGCAAGGCGGCGTCCGCCTGGGCCGAACCGCGCGAAAAGGGTGAGGTGCGCGACCACGTCGCCGAGCCGGTCGTCGACATGGTCAAGACCTTCTCGAAGCTCAGCGAATACTGGCTTGCCGATCCGCAGCGTGCGCTCGAAGCGCAGACGCGGCTGTTCGCCGGCTATATGACGGTTTGGGCGAACGCCATCCAGCGCGTCAGCCCGAACGCCGAGGGTGCCGACGATGCCGTCAAGCCGGAGCGCGGCGACAAGCGCTTCCAGGATCCGGAATGGGGCCGCAACGCCTTCTTCGATTTCCTCAAGCAGGCCTATCTCGTCACCTCGCGCTGGGCGTCCGAACTGGTCGAGCACGCCGAAGGCCTGGACGAGCATACCCGCCATAAGGCGAGCTTCTACGTCAAGCAGGTATCCAACGCCATCTCGCCATCCAATTTCATCCTGACCAATCCGGAATTGTTTCGCGAAACCGTCGCCTCCAACGGCGAAAACCTGGTGCGCGGCATGAAGATGCTGGCCGAGGACATCGCCGCCGGCAAGGGCGACCTGAAATTGCGCCAGGCCGATTATTCGCCCTTCGAGATCGGCAAGAACATCGCCACGACGCCCGGCAAGGTGGTCGGCCGCAGCGACGTCGCCGAGATTATCCAGTATGATCCGGCAACCGAGACAGTGTTGAAACGCCCGCTGCTGATCTGCCCGCCCTGGATCAACAAGTTCTACATCCTCGACCTCAACCCGCAGAAATCCTTCATCCGCTGGGCCATCGAGCAAGGCCACACCGTTTTCGTCATCTCCTGGATCAATCCGGACGAACGTCATGGCGCCAAGAACTGGGAAGCCTACATCCGGGAAGGCCTGCAATACGGCCTCGACACGATCGAGAAGGCGACCGGCGAGCGCGACGTCAACGCCATAGGTTACTGCGTCGGAGGCACGTTGCTAGCGGCGGCACTGGCGCTGATGGCTGGAGAAGGCGACGACCGCATCAAGTCGGCGACCTTCTTCACCACACAGGTCGACTTCACCCATGCCGGCGACCTGAAAGTGTTCGTCGACGAGGAACAGGTCGCGGCGGTGGAAAAGGCGATGAACGAAAAGGGCTACCTCGACGGCACAAAGATGGCCACCGCCTTCAACATGCTGCGCTCGGGCGACCTGATCTGGCCCTATGTCGTCAACAACTACATGCGCGGCAAGGATCCTCTGCCCTTCGACCTGCTCTACTGGAACGCTGATTCGACCCGCATGGCGGCGGCCAACCACTCGTTCTACCTGCGCAACTGCTATCTCGAGAACAACCTCTCGCGCGGCACGATGGAACTTGCGGGCCACACGGTCTCGCTCGGCGATGTCACCATCCCGGTCTACAACCTCGCCTCGCGGGAAGATCACATCGCGCCGGCGCTGTCCGTCTTCCTCGGCTCGAAATATTTCGGCGGCAAGATCGAGTACGTGATGGCGGGATCGGGGCATATCGCGGGCGTCGTCAATCCGCCCGCATCCAACAAATATCAGTACTGGACTGGCGGCCCGCCGAAAGGCGACTTCGACCAGTGGATAGAAAGCGCCACGGACCATCCCGGGTCCTGGTGGCCACACTGGCAAAGTTGGATAGAGGCCAAGGACAACACCCGCGTACCTGCCCGCAAACCCGGCAAGCATATGAAAACCTTGGGCGATGCTCCCGGCACCTATGTCAAGGTACGTGTGTAACGGACTGTAATGTCTGGTGAGTTGACGCCCCCGCAAAAGCGGGCGAAATGGTGTCGTCAACCATTAAGCAGCCGCAATTCGGCATTCGCTGCAAAAATACTTACAGGCTTGCTGATTTGACACAGGTCTCGTTTCCGGATCGGAGACAAGGGTCACCCTGACGCAGACATACCAGTCAGCGCCAAGGATACACCGACCGGACATCGAGGGGGAATTTGACTTTGAAATCAGCAGGATGGAGCCTCGCAAAGGGAGAACGCCGCGTCATCGTGGCAGCGTTCTGCTCGATGCTTCTGGCCTCCTGCACATCGGCCGGCGATCCGACAATGTCGGTCGGAATGCCCGGCTACAATGCTTCCGCATCCGACATCCACGCCGCCTCCACGGGCAAGCCCCTCGCCGCCGATTCGTCGTCGCAGGTAGCGACGGAGCAGACGACGGTGATGAGCGAAAGCGACACGGCACTCCCCGAAAAGGTTGCCTACCTACCGATGGCCAAGCCTGGGGCCACTTTCCCGCTCACCATACCAGCCAGCGCGGAAACGATCGCGGGTCAGACGCCGCAGTCCTTGCAGCAGCAGGTACAGACGGCGCAGCAGACCGACGCGGTCGCCCAGAAGATCGCCGCCGCCGATGCTGCCGCGACGGCGCCGAAGCCGGCCGCGGCACCGGTAATGAACAATCCGGTTTATGTGACCGCTGGCGACGCGCCGCAAGCCGAGGCGCCGAAGAAAAAAGGCTTCCTGGCCTCGATGTTTGGCGCCACCCCCGCTTCGGCAACACCCGCTCCGCTGGTCAACACACGATCGGGCGAACAGCCTGCCGCGCAGGCCAAGCCTGCCCCGGCGGCAGCAAAGCCGATCATCACACTGGCCTCGGCCGATTCCACGGCAAAGCCGATACAGTTGGCTTCGACCGGGGACGATGCCGGTCACATTACGGGTAGCGATGCCCTGCCTGGCGTGCGCCAGACAGCCCTGTTCGAGATCAAACGCAAATCCGGCCTCGACGACGAAAGCGACGTCGACCTCAATGAGGACGAAGGCTCGGGCGGCAGCTATCAGGTTGCGTCTGCGGCCGGCATGGCGCGCCTGGCGCCCAACGGACTGCTGAAGCAGAATGAGAGCGTGGACGTCGCCTGCCTGAAGCCATCGCTGGTGCGCGTGCTGAAGACGATCGAAGGCCACTACGGCCGCAAGATGATGGTGACCTCGGGCTATCGCGACCCGGCCCGCAACCGCCGTGCCAACGGCGCCAAGAATTCGTTGCACATGTATTGCGCCGCCGCCGACATCCAGGTGCCCGGCGTCTCCAAATGGGAGCTTGCGAGCTACATCAGGACCATGCCCGGCCGCGGCGGCGTCGGCACCTACTGCCACACCGAATCGGTCCATGTCGATGTCGGCCCCGAGCGCGACTGGAACTGGCGCTGCCGCCGGCGCAGCGGCGGTGACGACGGCTAGCAGCGATTTGACGGACCGGAACCTCAGCAGGCCCGAGTCGTTCCCATGTCGTCACCCTTGGCTAAGCAGGAGCGAAGCTCCGTCGCGAAGACCCGAAATCCATGCCGTGACCCTGGCAAAGATCGCAACGGGAGCAGAATTCTGCACCACGGCAACGCGTTGAAGTCGCGGCATGATTCTCGGGTCTGCGCCGCTTCGCTACGCTCCTTGCTCCGCCCGTGGATGGCGAAGCGACTAATGTCACCGCTGATCGCCAAGCCCTGCCGACCCCTCGCGAAATCGCTGATTTGGCAGGCTGGAAAAAAGTTGTCCAAGGCGGCACCTAACGGGTTGCCGGTTACGCGCAACGCCAGTATAAGCCGCTTCGTCTGAGCGCGCCCATCGTCTAGCGGTTAGGACACCGCCCTTTCACGGCGGTAACAGGGGTTCGATTCCCCTTGGGCGTACCAGATCTTCCGGACCTCCAGTCCCTCTTCCGATTCTACGCAGCGAACGCCTGGCCGATGCAATTTGGCAGGGGCGCATCGCGTCGACAACATTGCGGGTTACGGCATCCGTTGCAGCCGATACCCCATGCCTTTCGCGCTAGTCTAGCGCCCAGCTCCTCTGTCTTGTCGATCAGACGGGCCAGTGGTTAAATGGAATACGAAGGGAGCGCTCATATGACAGTTCACCTTTCGGCGGATATACGCGCTCCCGCGGCAACGCCGCCAAGATATCTCTTTGGTCCGCTCGCGGACTTTCTGATGCTCGGCGGCGGCGCATTCCTGATCTTGCCGGCGCTGTACTTCGTGCCACTGAGATACGAAGGTCTCGTGGCGGCGACGATGCTTTTCCTGGCTTATCTGATCAACTATCCGCACTTCGCCCACTCATACCAACTCTTCTACCGCAATTTTGGGCGGAAGCTGCGCGGCGACGGCTACGACAGGAACCTCCAGATCCGCTACATCGTCGCCGGCATCATCGTTCCCCTACTCATGGGTGCATTTTTTGCCTACGGCTCGATAACGGCGAACGCCCGGCTGCTGGGCAACGCAACCAACGCGATGTTCTTTTTCGTGGGCTGGCACTATGTCAAGCAAGGCTACGGTATGTTGATGGTGGATGCCGTCCTGAAGCGCAGGTTCTTCACCGATCCGGACAAGAAAATCCTGCTGATCAACAGCTATGCCGTTTGGCTGTTCGCATGGCTTCAGACGAACACGGCGGTCAGCCAGGGAAAATACCTGGGGCTGGAATATTATACGTTTGCCACCCCTGCATGGCTCAACGCGATTGCGGTGGCGGCCGCGGCCGCTTCCACGGCCGCCACTGCCGTGATGCTGATCAATCGTTGGAGCAGGAATGGCGGCAGCCTGCCGTATAACGGCGTCATCGCCTACATCGCATCCCTATATCTCTGGATTCTGATCGTAAGGACAAATCCGCTCTGGCTGCTTGTGGTGCCGGCGCTCCATTCCTTGCAGTACCTGGCGGTGGTCTGGCGTTACCAGAGCAATGTCGAGCGTGACGGGCGCGATGCCGAGAAAGTTCCGCCATCCAGAATCCTGTCCGTCCTTGGTCCGGCTTACAGGGTGCGGCTTCTGGAGTTCATCAGTGCTGGCCTTCTCCTCGGCGGTCTGGGTTTCTGGCTGGTGCCGACCGTGCTGACGGCCCTTGTCCCCTATGACCGGGAAGTCCTGGGATCGTCGCTGTTCTTCTTCATCGTGTTGATCTTCATCAACGTGCACCATTACTTCCTCGACAATGTGATGTGGCGCCGCGGCAACCCCGAAGTGTCGAAATATCTGTTCCGTTAGAACTTTTTTTGCGCTCAAGCGGAAACGCTTGGCGTAATGCGGAAATGGAGCAGGGATGGATCCACTCCCGCCCGATCCACCAGTCCATCAGCTTCGGAATTTTGGAGGCCTCGCCTCGGAATCGAACCGAGGCTTCCGAGATTTGCAGTCTCTAGCGTAGCCGCTCCGCCACGAGGCCATACGTGCTCTGGTAACGGGCAGAAGTTTAAAGATCCTTGATGTCTTGGATAAAATTCGGCTACGCCCCACTGTGAAAAAGAGCCCGTCACGCCAGAAAGCGCGACCCATGACTCCTTTGCCAGACTTGAATTGCATGCTCGTCAACGAGGGGAACTCATACAGCCCGGCCGCAGGGCTCGAGGCCAGCAGATTCGCGGTCTGGCGGACTACGTGGCTAACCGCCGACCAGCGGCACGGCAACGGTCGTCGCGTAATTGATCGGGTAGGCGTTGAAATATGGGAAATCTATGACGAACGCATAGGCAGCGGTCAGGTGCGCCATGCGAAAGCCGCCGGTCGCCGGGTCGGTGGCGATCGTGACGTTCACATTCTTCAGACCCAGCGCAAGCAGTTTCTGCGTCGCGATCGCCTGGATGTCGGCCTGGGTCAGCGTGTTGTTAAGCTGCAGGGACCGTGCGGACGCCTCCAGCGTGTAGCGAACGCTGGAGGCCGTATTCATCGACCAGCCGAAGGCGAAGATTCCGAATAGCAGCATGATAAGGAACGGTGCGATCAGCGCGAATTCGAGCGCGGCTCCGCCCGATCGATTGTCCCTGAAGCCTCCCGTATTACCGAACACGGATCAGCTCCTGCTGGCCGATCGCGCTGGGGGCGGAAAACACGCCGAACGTAAAGGGCGGAGTCCACGTCGCCGATGCGTCGATCTGGACAAAGACCGACGGTGCCTTCGGCCCGCTGCACAAGGTCGAAGCGTCGACCACGGTCGTCCCGCATTTGTAGATCCGGCTCAGCGTGACCTGACCGTCGTCCGGCATCCTCTCCCAGTTCGCCATTGCCGCGGCCCGTGTCGCGCTGTCGTCGGCGGAGCCCGCCAAGACCATGTTCGCCGCCGTCTTCACGCCGGCGCGCATAGACAGCGAACTCGTGACGTATGACCAGCCGTCGGCGATGCCGAGCAGTACCAGGCAAAGGATGGGCAGGACCATCGCGAACTCAACCGCGGCTGCACCCGCGTCTTCGCGAATGGCTGGGATCAATCGATAGGCCACGCGCTTCATTCGACAATCGCGACCGACGCCGCCGCGGGGATGTCCTTCATTCCCAGGCTCGAGCAGTCCTGGTTGATCGTGGAATTGCCGGACCACTGGATAGTGTCGGCCACAATCTGCGTGCAGCCATTGTTGCCTGAGAAGTTGCCCAGGTAGTTCACTTGCTGCTTGGAGAAATAGATGGCGCCGGTCAGCAAGGATGTTGCCGTACCGTTGAAGGTACTCTGCGCCGCCGTGCCTGTCCTGTCACCGTAGAACAGCATGCCGGAATAGGTGCCCGACTGCGGCGCGCTGAGCGTCACGGTCGCGTTCCCGTTCATGCTGACGGTGCTGCTGCCCGCCATGAAGATGGTCACGCCGTCGCCCTGGATGACCGCGCCCGCGTTGATTTTCAAATTGCCCTGGACAACATAGACGCCGGGAGAAAGCGTGACATTGCCGTTGAGGCTCATGCCACTGCAATAGGTCCCGGGCTGGATCGTTTGGGTCGACTTGCCTCCGTTGACATTCTGGCATGGGTTGCTGGCGGCGGGCGCCGGCACGCTGGCGAAAGGATCGGGTACGGGCAAGGCCTGGGTGATCGGCGCCTTGCAGATCGTGGTCACCGGATTGTTCAGCACGACGCCGCCCGCCGAGATCAGGCAGTCGGCCGTGAGAGCCGCCGATCCCTGCACCTTGATGGCGTCGCTGGCGATCGAATTCGTCATGATGACGCAGCCGTTGAGCGTCATGCTGGTGCTGCCGGAGAAGAGCACCGACTGCGGTGCCGACGGATTGAGCGCCCGGAGGCAAGCCTTGGAGGCGTCGGTGATGAGCGCCACCGCCCTCGCCTTTTCTGGAACCTGGCTCTGAGTGAAGATCAAGGTGAACATCCGGTCGAGATTCTGGCCGAGGACCACCTCGACGGCCTTTTTGGCAATGTTCGGCCCTGACGTCGGCGGCGTATTGACGACGATGGTGCCGTTCCCGAGGCCGTTGTCGGTCGCCGACTGGGTCGCGGCCGCGACGATCGTCGGCGTGTCGGAACCCGCGATCTTCTCCAGCGCGCCGGCATAGGCCGCGGCATCCGCCGTGGCCTGCAATCTCAAGCTGTTGTAGTACCAATAGGAGGTTTCAACGCCAAAACCCGCCGCACCGACAACGATCGGCAGGGTAAGGGCAAAGATGGTGGCGACGTTCGCAGCTCTGCTGCGGCGCATACCGGCCGCCACGAGCCGAATCCGGGTGAAGCAGTTGAACAGCATGATCAATTAGAAAGCACGCATGTATGAATGAACGGCTAAAAAGTTCGATTCACTTTCTACGAGACAACCATTGGCCAGCAGCCATTGGCTCCAACAGCCGGCCTCGGTACGCGCACCTTCTCGGCATGCCATGGAGGGCAAATGACGCATTTCCGGCGTCGCCAAGCGTGCAGCCTGCTTGCGGGCAGGATTTACTTCAGGCGGTAAGGATCGGGACCTCTTCCACGGTCGCACCAGCCAATAACTCTCTTTGAACGGCAAGGAAGAACCTGCGCACTTCGTCACCGGCTGCCGTTCTGTCTCTGCCCGTCCCGACAATGAGATCGAGCAATTCCGCCGCCTTTGTCTTCCAGAACGAGGTGGCGGTCTCGCCATGCAGATTGCCGAGCTTGGCGGCAACTTCCCTGACCAAGAACAGCTGACGATCGATCGGGAACGCACGGACTTTTTCTGAGGACATCTTCCGACCCATGAAACTGACGCAACGAATCAACCATTGCCGAACAATCAATGGCTAACCGCGAAGGTGGAAACGGAAGCTTAACAGCGCCGGCCAATGCATCGCCGCAGGCGAATCGTCATGCACACTCAAGCTGAACTGGTTCCCCCCACTCGATGACGCCCTCAGGCCTGCAGCGCTCTCGCCTCGCCGCCGCGCTTGCGCGGCGCCATCATGTCGCCGGCCATCAGTCCGGCGACGCGGCAGAACGCCATGAACGCCCGGCAGGCGTCTTCGGTCTCGACCACATCGACCGTGGCACCGAAACAGGCATTGAAGGCTTTCTGATACACCGGTCCCTGCCGGCGCGCCGGCCAGTCCTGCAGAAAATCGAGCGCCTGCTCGACGCTGTAGATTTCCTCGACGGGCAAGCCGGGGCCTGGTGCGATGCGCACCGGCACCTCGAATTGCAATCTGTCCATCCGACACCTCCCGACCGGCATCGCCCAAGCAACGCCGCTCATCGTCAAAAGTTGCTTTGTGCGGTGTGCCATGGAAATGTGTCGTCACTGCGGAAAACTGTCTCCTTTGCTGCATCTGGCAAGGGAAGGTCTGCCGGCTTCGAGCGGCCGGCAGACCTTGCCGGCGGCGGCGATTACTGGTTGGCCGGGTCGGTCTCCGCGTCGAAGGCCGTGCGCCTGACCGGCGGGGCAAGCGAATATCCGGGCCGTAGGGGCCGCATCAGGCAGTTCGTCCTTGAACCTTTCGCCCTCAGGTGCCAAATCTGGTGACATCTCCGCGCCCGCGCTCCTGCGGCGCGCCACCTTCTATATGGGCAAAATGGTCACCTATCTCGACGCCGCCACGGCACCGCTCAGAAACACCGGCCAAATCCGCCTTTATGGCGAGGAAGGCTTTGCCGGCATGCGCAAGGCATGCGACCTCACCGCGCGCTGCCTGGACGAGCTGGTGCCGATGGTCGGTCCCGGCGTCACCACCGACACCATCGACCGTTTCGTCTTCGAGTTCGGCATGGACCACGGCGCACTGCCGGCCACGCTCAACTATCGCGGCTACACGAAATCGTCCTGCACCTCGATCAACCATGTCGTCTGTCACGGCATTCCCGACAACAAGCCGCTGAAGGATGGCGATATCGTCAACATCGATGTGACCTACATCCTCGACGGCTGGCACGGCGATTCCTCGCGCATGTATCCGGTCGGCACGATCAAGCGGGCAGCCGAACGCCTGCTCGAGGTCACCCACGAATGCCTGATGCGCGGCATCGCCGCCGTCAGGCCGGGCGCGCGCACCGGTGTCATCGGCGCCGCCATCCAGACCTACGCCGAAGCCGAGCGCTGCTCGGTGGTGCGCGATTTCTGCGGCCACGGCGTCGGCCAGCTTTTCCACGACGCCCCCAACATCCTGCACTACGGCAATGCCAATGAAGGCGTGGAAATGCGCCCCGGCATGATCTTCACCATCGAGCCGATGATCAATCTCGGCCGGCCGCATGTGAAGGTGCTGTCGGATGGCTGGACGGCGGTAACACGCGACCGCTCGCTGTCGGCGCAATACGAGCACACGATCGGCGTGACCGACACCGGCTGCGAGATTTTCACGCTGTCGCCCAAAAAGCTCGACCGCCCTGGCTTGCCGGTTTAGGAGGCCGTGGCGAGGTCTTGGATGGCGGCCTATTTCCAGTGTTTGCGTGGCCGCCAGTCTTCGTCCTCGTCCTGGTCTCGTAACCAGCGCATTATTTCCCGGCAACTGCGCGGACGGCCATCGCTGACCCTGCCATTGGTGCATGGATCGTAGCGTTCGCGCGGGTACGGGTAATAGTCGTGCCTTTCCCGCCCCCGGCGATCCAGCATGCGCAGGATCTCGCGGCAATTGTGCGGCCTCCGGTCGCTGTAACGGCCGTCCGTGCAAGGATCATCATATTGGATGAAATGGATCGGGTTCCGATCAGCGCGGCCACCGGCCGGGTACGGCATCGATCACCGGGGCAGCCATTGCAGGACTGAAGCTCAGAAGCAGCCCGGCGGGCAGCAGGATACGAATGGGCCTGGGCATCTTGGTTGTCTCCGAATGGGGCGTCATCGATGATGACACCGAGAGCCTGCGCGACTGCCATTGCCGCAACATTGCGTAGAAGTCGGAGGCTTACTCATTCCTTGCCGCCGAAAAAACCTCGACCGCCCCTGCCCGCCGTCCTAGTATTTCGCGGGGATCAGCGATCATTGCTCAGCTGCGACTGGATATGGGCGGCACATGGCGACACAAGGCGACGACGACGAACGGAGCTTCTTCTCCGAGGTGCCGGTGCGGCCGGCGGCGAGAGCCAAGGCGGCAGTCGATGAAAAGCCGCATTATCTCGGCCATCGCGATCGTCTGCGCGAGCGCTTTGCCTCGGCCGGTCCGGATGCCTTGCCCGACTATGAACTTCTGGAACTCCTGCTCTTCCGCCTGATCCCGCGCGCCGACACCAAGCCGGCCGCCAAGGCGCTGCTGGCCCGCTTCGGCACCTTGGCCGAAGTGCTCGGCGCGCCCATCGGCCTGTTGCAGGAGGTCAAGGGCATCGGCCCGGCCGTGGCGCTCGAGCTGAAGGTCGTCGCGGCGACCGCGCAGCGCATGGCGCGCGGCGAGGTCCATGGCCGCGAAGTCCTGGCCTCATGGCAACAGCTTCTCGACTATTGCCGCTCAGCAATGGCGTTCGAAGCACGCGAGCAGTTCCGCATCCTGTTCCTCGACAAGAAGAACGCGCTGATCGCCGACGAAGTGCAGCAGACCGGAACGGTCGACCACACGCCGGTCTATCCCAGGGAAGTGGTCAAGCGCGCGCTCGAACTGTCGGCCACCGCGATCATCCTGGTGCACAATCATCCCTCGGGCGACCCAACACCGTCGCGCGCCGATATCGAGATGACGAAGGAGATCATCGAAGCGGCCAAGCGGCTGGCCATTTCCGTGCACGACCACATCATCATCGGACGAAATGGCTATTCCAGCATGAAGGGGTTGTTGCTGATCTGAGCGGTGGCTGGGGAGTCGTGCTCGCCTCGGTGACCTATGTCGTCTGGCCGACCTCGCCTCAAGACCTCTCATCCTGTTTCCGCATCGCCAGGGGCCCTCTCTCCACGCGCGGATCACACAGGCTTGCCGACGCGCCGGCTTCCTGCCGCGCGTCACGCAGGAAGCGCGCGGCTTTTCCCGAAAGCCTGTCCGCAAGCCCAGACGGCCGTCGTGTCGCTGTCGTGTCAAACACCCCCAAGGGGAGCTTCGTCCAGATCGTCGATTATACAGATGGCTGCTTTGGAACTGTCGCCCGCTTCAACCTGGCCGAGCTCGGCGTCTCCGGCTCGGCATCCACCCCGAGGGGCGGCGTGACAGCGACCAATGTCAACTGGCATCCGAGCGGTCGTTTCCTCTCGGTCAATATCAACACCCAGAATAGGGTCGCCTTCTTCGAGGTTGCCCAAGACGCCGGCACGCCTGTTTTGCGCCTCTGGGGCAACATTGCCGAGTAGGCGCCGATCCCTTCGTCGGGCGTTTCACGCCGGACGGACGTTACTACCTGACATCCAACTGGGGCCGGAATTTCGCGGCGACTGACCTCGCTGGGCGGATTCCGACAGCGCCATCCACGATCAGTGTCGTGAGGCTGGCGGATTTGGCGACGGCCGGCGATACGGCGCGCCACGAGACCATCGGTGGGACAGAATCCGGTCTCAACGCCGAAGGGATCGCCATTAGTCCCGATGGTCATCTTGTCGCCACGGTCAAATATGCGAGGCACTTCGCTACTGCCGGAAACCGGCCGGCTTCAGCGCGAAGCCAGCGTGACACTGCTGACTTTCGATCCGGACACCGGCGCGCTCGTGAAGATCGGCGACTACCCTTTCGAGGGCGTGCTACCTGAGGGCGGCGCCTTTGATCTGACTGGCGATCACTTCTTGGCAACTGTTTTTCAGGGTCATGAGGGTGCGGATTCCGAAGCCGGCGCCGGTCTTGCGGTTTTTCGCGTCATCAAGGGCGACCTGCCGACACTAAAGCACATCGGGCGCATCCCTTTGCCCCACGGCGTCCATCATGTCGATCTGGCACGATAGGGCAGTTCGGCATCCGGGAGTGCACTTTCCGGCGGGCTATTGCCGCAATCTCAATCTGCGGTGCTGCCTGCGCCTCAAGGCGGATCGGTCTTGCAGTTGCCGGCAATCTGGCTGACCGCCTCACCGAAGCCGGCCAGGTCGAAATCGGCCTGACCGCGCCCGGACAGCAGCCCGAAGCGCCACGACAGCAGCAGGCGATTTGCCGGAACGAGGCGCTTGATGCCATCGGCCCCGTCGCGCATCAGCAGCCTGCCGCGCGTGCCGACGGACCAGCTCTCATCGAATTTGCTGTCGCCGTCGATGGTGACCGACATGGTGATTTTCCGGCTGGCGGAGACCGCGTCGTTCAATTGCAGCCATTCGGTCCAGACCGGCTCGCCGTCTGCCCGGCAGGCAATGGTCAGCACCGGGCTGTAGCTCAACGCGCCGCCCCCGGTGATTAGCTTGTTGGTGGCATAGACCGATGCGGTGACGAGGCCGTCATTGCCGGTGTCGAAACGCCAATTGTCCGTGCCGGCCCCGGCAGCGCCGCAGGCCAAGGCCAGGAAAAACACCGTGGCGGCAGCGCGCCTCATTTTCACCCCCAGCGACATCACCAATTACCTCTGGTCTTCCAACCAATCAGATAATGATCAAGGCTTCGTATCGCCACTGGCGCCCATCACGAGCCAATTCGATGTTGCAGTTTCGCAACGAAAAAGGCCGCCCGGAGGCGGCCTTTCGGAATTCGTCGGAACGTGCGCTCTACTCGGCGTCCTTGGCCGCTTTTTTCTTCGGTGCGGCCTTCTTCTTCGGCTCTTCCGCGTCGTCGGCTTTCTTGTCGTCAGCCTTCTTCGCGGCGGCCTTCTTCGCCGGCTTCGCCTTGGTCGCGGTTTCGGCCTCCTCGTCGTCGGCCATCAGCTCTTCCTTGCTGACCTTGACGTCGGTGACCGAGATCTGTTCGAGCAGGTGGTCGACAACCTTCTCCTCGAACATCGGCGCCCTGAGCGCGTTCAGCGCCTCGGGGTTGCTGCGGTAGAACTCGAAGGCTTCCTGCTGCTGGTTGGCCGGGAAGCGGCGAACCTGCTCGAACAGGCCGCGCTGCAGTTCCTCGTCCGACACGGTGACACCGGCCTTCTCGCCGATCTCGGCCAGCACCAGGCCAAGGCGCACGCGGCGCTCGGCAAGGCGCATGTATTCGGCGCGTGCCTCTTCCTCGGTCGTCTCTTCGTCGGCGAAGGTGCGACCGGCGGCTTCCAGGTCGCGGTTGACCTGTGCCCAGATGTTGTTGAATTCCGCCTCGACGAGCTTCGACGGCGCTTCGAACGAATAGGCTGCATCGAGTTGATCCAGCAGCTGGCGCTTCACCTTCTGGCGCGTCATCGAGCCGAACTGGTTCTCGATCTGGCCGCGCACGATGTCACGCAGGCGCTCGAGCGACTCCAGGCCAAGGTTCTTGGCGGTCTCGTCGTTTATTTCCAGTTCGCCGGGCTTCGACACTTCCTTGACAGTGACGTCGAAGGTCGCTTCCTTGCCAGCCAGATGCGCTGCCTGGTAGTTGTCCGGGAAGGTCACGGTGACCTGCTTCTCGTCGCCGGCCTTGGTGCCGATCAGCTGTTCCTCGAAGCCCGGAATGAACTCCTTGGAGCCCAGCACCAGCGGCTGATCATTGCCGGCGCCGCCTGCGAAAGCCTCGCCGGCGATCTTGCCGACATAGTCGATCGAGACGCGGTCACCCTCGGCGGCCTTGCCGGTCTTCGGCTCGTAGCTGCGCGCCGATTCAGCGACGCGCTTGACCTGGTCGTCGATCTCCGAATCCGGAACGTCGAACACCTGGCGCGTTACCTTGATGTCGGAGAAATCCTTGATCTCGATCGCCGGAATGACCTCATAGTTGAGGCGGAATTCGAAGTCGGCGCCGCCGGCCAGGATCTTCTCGGCTTCCTTCTCGTCCTCGGTCATGATGACCTCGGGCTGCATGGCGGCCTTTTCGCCGCGCCCGGTGATGATCGAACGGGTCGAGTCGTTGAGGATCTCGTTGACCACCTCGGCCATGAACGACTTGCCATAAACCTTGCGCAGGTGCTGCACCGGCACCTTGCCCGGACGGAAGCCGTTGATGCGAACCTTGTCGCGGGCGTCCGACAGCCGCGCCATCAGCTTGGCTTCCATATCACCGGCCGGCACGGTGATCTTGATCTCGCGCTTGAGACCGGAATTGAGTGTTTCGGTGACCTGCATCGTAAAACCTTTGTTTTCACCAATGAGGCTGCCAAACGGCTCCCTGCCGTTCACAGCCTGCCGGTAATTCTTGCCGGGAATGGCTTTTGGTACGGAACCTGGCGATTTGACCGGAAATACGGCTCAAACTCTCCCAAACTGCGTTCCAAAATGTGAATAAGTTCTTGTTTTTCCTACTTCTTATCACATCTTGCAGAAGCGGATCGTCGCGTCCCGTCACATTTGACACGCCTTTTGTCACAGGCGAGCCTAATTTTCAACAGTCTTCGCGTTTAGGCGAATAACCAACATTTCGGCCCTGACCCGATATCTTGTCTCCGACATTGACAGAATGATGGCTACATGGGATTGCCGGGTCATGCGGATGTGGCGGAACTGGTAGACGCCCTGGATTTAGGTTCCAGTGCCGAAAGGCGTGGGGGTTCGAGTCCCTTCATCCGCACCAACCCCACATGACCGTTTGGCTCCGCCTCATCCCGGATCTGTTGCCATCGTTCCGCGGCCGAAACCCTGTGAAAAGTCCTACCGATCGATCGCTTGAGAGATTGCCGATAATGAGGTCAACTCATTGTCGGGAATGGCGGGACAATGATGATGCTTGAATACTGGAACAAGGCCCACATCTGTGGGCTGCTCTCGGTGCGCTTCGGGCTCACGAGTTACCTGGAGATCAACACGAGCACTACTGGCTTCAGGTATATAGAAGCGGCACAATTGGGTTTTCAGCCCTGCATGCGCCTGGTGTATCGGGCAACTGAGCCGCCAGTCGATGGCCTCCCCGTAGATTTCACCTCCACAGACGAGGATATTGCGGCATGTCTCAATGACGTGCGCCTAAAGGGGCAGACATTCGACATTGTGTTCGTTGATCCGCACCACACATACGAATGCTCGGCGCGCGATATCCGGGAAGCCTTCCGCATGGTCTCGCCCGGGGGTGCCGTGGTGGTGCATGACTGCCTGCCCCCAAACCGGACCGCGGCCAATCCCTCCTTTTTCCGCGGTGAGTGGTGCGGCGTGACCTACAAGGCATTTATTGATTTCGTTCTGGGCAATCCGGATCTCGACTATTTCACTGTGGATGCCGACTACGGCTGTGGCGTCATCCTGAAACCCAAGGGGGCCGTCGCCAAGGTAAAGAACTGGCTGCGCGCACGGCGCGTTCGCGCGTTGAGAGACGAATGGCGAGCGATCGGGAATGATTTCGACGCGGCATTCGACAGATTCGTGACCGACAAAATCAGACTCCTCCGCATTGTCGACTTTCGACTGCTTCGCCGAAAGCTTCTCTGAAATCACATTATGGGCGCGATGGACATCAATAAAGCGGCTCCTCGAACAGCGTCTTGTCGCCGTCGACCAGTGCCTTGATCTGCGCGGTGCCGTCGCTGGCGAGCGCAAGCCTTATCCCGAACGGGCGCACCCGCATGTCGCCCTGAATCGCCAGCCCCTCGCCTTCGGGCAGGTAGAACCGTTCGATGCCGTAATCCGGCGCGATCGTCATGCCTTCGCCGCGCAGATCCCAACCCGCGGTGACATGGCCCGAAATGTCGGCTTCGTCGACAGCGGCCGGGCCTGGCGCCTTGCCGAACCAGGCTGTGGTCGGTGTCCAGTACCCATCGGCGCCCTTCTTCAGCCGGACAACGATCGGCGTGTCGTCGCTCGAGAATTTGCCCTCGGGGAGGTTGGCGATCATTTTCACCGGTATGCGCGAAATGTCATAGCCGACGATGATATAGTCGCCGCGCAAGAGATCGCGCGGATCGACGGGCTCGATCTTCAGCAGCACCTCCTTGCCATTGCGCAGGATCGCCGCCCGTCCGGCGATGATCCAGCTCAGGAACCCGATCTGGACGAGCGCCAGCACCAGCGCCGAGATGACAAGCCTCTTTCCGGTCATCATGCGGTGGCTCCCCCCGTTGCCGGACCCTTCATGCGTTTTTCGACGCGGATGATGATGATCGCCAGGATGCCGAGCAGCACCGCGGCGGCAAGGAAGAAGCCGGCCGTATCGAGCATCGACTGCAAGGTCACGACATAGATAATGGTGAGTTCGAAGGCGAAGCCGAGATAGGCGAGCCAGCGCAGTCCCCGGCTCTCGCGCCCTGCCAGCACGATTGCCGCGACGATGCCCGCCAGTGCGACGACCGAAGCGATGGCGAAACCGCTGTTGTAGGTACTTTCGTCGGCCAATTCGAACTGGATGATGGCCAGGCCGGCGAGGAAGCCAAGCAACGCGTGCAGCGGCAAGCGGCCGCCAAGCCGCACGATCCTGTCGACCGGTTCCGGTGCAAAGACGGCAACAGCGAAAAGCACCACAGAGACAATGACCAGCGGGATCGCCACTGGCAGGGTCGCATGGTCCATCGCCAGCAATACGAGATAGAAGAGCAGCGACAGGATGATCAGGTGCCGCGCCGGCTGGCTGCGGGTCCAGAACGAGACGGCAAACAGCACGATGGCCATGACGACGAAGGCATGCGGAAACCCACCGCGGCTGTAATAGTCGAACCCCTTCAGGAATAGCCAGGCGTCGGCGATGCCGACCGAAGCGACGGTCAGCGGGTTCGACCGCAGCGCGACCGCCGCCAGCGCCGTTCCGGCGCCCCAGGTGACCAGCGCGGAAGCCTCGTCGCCGGACAGATGGTACATCTGGCCGATCAGCGCGATCGAACCGCCAAAGGCAGCCGCCGCCACGATCCACAGGGCTTCGGCGATCGCCGCGTGGTCGCGCGTCTTCAGCACCGCGCCGCCGACATAGCCGCCGATGATGATGGCAAAAAGCGCGGCCACCCGCGCCAGCCGCGGGATCGTTTCCCAATTGGCGGCGACGAAGATAAGGACGGCCGCTCCAAAGAGCAGGGCTGCCATCATGGCCAGGATCGAACCGAAGCTCAGCGACTTGCGCGTATTCGCCTCGACGTCACGCGTCAGGGCGTCGGCCGTCGCGGCGTCGATCAGGCCTGCCTGGAGCCACCGGGCAATGTCGGATCTGACCCGTGTCGAATAGCCCGCCATGTCCTGCATCCCCCGTTAGATCGTTTTTTTAGCCGAACCAGCCAAACCGTTGACGTCACGGCACTTTCCGATTCTGGCTTCTTTGTGTCAGGTCCGTGAAGGCGCATTAATGTTGCATTGCACAATTTGCATTGCTGCCATGCAGCCATAGCGCTTTTAAATCGATATGAGCCCGCCTATTTATGGTTCGTACACAAACGGAATGATCCGCAAGAAAGACGAAACGAGAACTACCATGAACCTGATCCGCAACTATCGCAACTGGCGCCGCTACAGGGACACCGTGTCCGAGCTGAGCCGCCTGAGCAACCGCGAACTGACCGACCTCGGCATCAGCCGCAGCGACATTCCTTACGTCGCTCGCAAGGCGGTCTAATTCTTCGGACCGCGAATGGTCCGAACAAGTTTCTGAAAAGAGAACGACAATGAACCTGATCCGCAACTATCGTAACTGGCGCGTATATCGCGAGACAGTTACCGAGCTGGGTCGCCTTTCGAACCGCCAGCTGCATGATCTCGGTATCGTCCGCGACGAAATCAAGATCATCGCCCGCCGGGCGATCTAACGGAATTTCGCTGGGGTCGACCTCCTCCCCGACCTTCAGCGAACGGTCAGCCCTTATCCTCCTCCCGAGGGTTGACCACCAAAACGGCGCCCGCCGCACCTCCTCCCGCGGCGGGCGCTGTTCCCGGGGCAAATGAATTTTGCTCCAAAGGGTTTTGCCCCTTTTAAAAGATGGCAAAAGAGATTTCGTCAAAGCCGACCTCCTCCCCGGCAATGACGAATAGGTCCAACCTTCACCTCCTCCCGAGGGTTGGCCAACCAAACGGCGCCCGCCGCACCTCCTCCCGCGGCGGGCGTTGTTTCCCCGGGGCAAAATGAATTCTGCTCCAAAGGGTTTCGCCCCTTTTCAAAACGCGAAAGAGATTTCGTCAGAGCCGACCTCCTCCCCGGCGATGACGAATACGGTCGATCTTCACCTCCTCCCGAGGATCGACCCCCAAAACGACACCCGCCGGACCTCCTCCCCCGGCGGGTGTTGTTGTTTTCGGCGCCCGGTTCACCATCTGCGGTTTGCCCGCACCAAGCACGGCAATTGCAATCGCCGCCCCAAGCGATTATTCCGGCGCTCATGAGCAAAAATCCCATACACATAATCGGCGGCGGTCTCGCCGGTTCCGAAGCCGCATGGCAGGCCGCGCAGGCCGGTGTTCCCGTCGTGCTGCATGAGATGCGCCCGGTTCGCGGCACGGACGCGCACAAGACCGATGGCCTGGCCGAACTCGTCTGTTCCAATTCCTTCCGCTCCGACGACGCCGAGAACAACGCGGTCGGCCTGCTGCACGCCGAGATGCGACTGGCCGGCTCGCTGATCATGAGCGCCGGCGACGCCAACCAGGTGCCGGCCGGCGGCGCACTGGCCGTCGATCGCGACGGCTTCTCCGAGGCCGTGACGAAAAAACTCGAGGCGCACCCGCTAATCACCATCCAGCGCGAGGAAGTTCCCGGCCTGCCGCCGGCGGACTGGGATCAGGCGATCATCGCCACGGGACCGCTCACCGCCCCATCGCTGGCCCAGTCGATCGCGGAGGCGACCGGCGCCGATGCGCTCGCCTTCTTCGACGCCATCGCGCCGATCGTCCATTTCGACACGATCGACATGGATACCTGCTGGTTCCAGTCGCGCTACGACAAGGTCGGCCCGGGCGGCACCGGCAAGGACTACATCAACTGTCCGATGGACAAGGAGCAGTATCTCGCCTTCGTCCAGGCGCTGGTCGACGGCCAGAAGACCGAATTCAAGCAATGGGAAGGCACGCCCTATTTCGACGGTTGCCTGCCGATCGAGATCATGGCCGAACGCGGCGTGGAGACGCTGCGCTACGGACCGATGAAGCCGATGGGCCTGACCAACGCGCACAACCCGACGGTGAAGGCCTATGCGGTCGTCCAGCTGCGCCAGGACAACGCGCTGGGCACGCTCTACAACATGGTCGGTTTCCAGACCAAATTGAAGCACGCCGAGCAGGTGCGCGTGTTCCGCACCATTCCGGGCCTGGAAAACGCCGACTTCGCCCGCCTGGGCGGCCTGCACCGCAACACCTACATCAATTCTCCGATCTTGCTCGACGGCTCGCTGCAGCTGAAATCGCGTCCCGGCCTGCGCTTTGCCGGCCAGATCACCGGCTGCGAAGGTTATGTCGAAAGTGCCGCGATCGGCCTGCTCGCCGGCCGCTTCGCCGCCGCCGAGCGACTTGGCCATGCGCCATCGCTGCCGCCGCTCACCACCGCCTTCGGTGCGCTGCTCAACCACATCACCGGCGGCCATATCGTCTCCGACGACGAGCCCGGCAAACGCTCGTTCCAGCCGATGAACGTCAATTTCGGCCTGTTCTCGCCAGTTGAAGCGCAGAAAGTCGAAGGCAAGCGCCTACGCGGCAAGGACAAGACCGTAGCCAAGAGGCATGCCATCACGTCGCGTGCGCGGGCCGATTGCCGGCAATGGCTGGGATTGCCTGGACTAAACGGCTGAGGCCGCGGAATAACGGATTGCCGGATCTGTTTGGATCGGGGTGCAAAGTAGTATAGTATCCTACTTTGCGTCTCAGGAACCGCTCCATGGAATCCGCCGAGAAATTATCCATCACCGTCACGCCAGCCATGGCGCGTATGATCCGGGAAAAAGTCGAGGATGGCTCTTTCGGCTCAGCGAGCGAGGTCATTCGCGCCGCTCTTCGCGCCTTTCAGCGCGAAGAAGAAGAACATGCCGAACGTGTGGCCTCGATCCGGGCGCGCGTAAAAGCTTCGATCGAAGACACGAGGCCAAGCCATTCAGGAGACGACGTCCGCACTCACCTGAATCGGCTTTTCGCCCAATATTCGAGCCGTACCGATGATTCGGCCACTTGAGGTCGACTATCGCGAGGACGCAAGGAATGACCTTGCTGACATTTTCAAGCACATCGCCGAGGCCAGTGGAAATCCTGACGTCGCACTGAAATTCGTTCTTCGGATCGAAGCCCGATGCCGGAGCATCGGCGATGCGGCTCGCGGTGGTCGGTCCCGTGATGATATCGTGCCGGGCTTGCGAACCGTTGCATTCGAACACTCCGCCATTATCGCTTACGTCGTCGACAATGATCTCGTGCGCATCGTCAACATTTTCTACGGCGGCCGCGACTATGAAACGCTGATGCGTGAGGGCGGGTGGAGTGAGCCATCGTAGCAAGACTATTCCGCCGGCTCGACACCCGCCGGCGGCAGTCCCGGCTTGCCCGCCTCGCCCGGATTTCTCCTGACATATGCCGCCTTCAGCATTTCCGACGTATCGCGCGAGCCGTCATGGCTCCAGCCTGGCGGCTTGATAAGGTAGTTCAGGCGCTCGCCCGGCGTCAGATCCGGTGCGAAGGCGTCCCTGAACATGCCGATCCATTCGTGAAATGCAACTTTCAGCGGATTGAAAGTGCCCAGGTTCTTGACGATCCCGTAGCGCGGCCGGTCTTTCTCCAATTCCTCGACGAAGGTGCCGAACATGCGGTCCCAGATGATCAGCGTGCCGGCATAGTTGGCGTCGAGATAGCGCGGATTGGTGGCGTGATGGACGCGGTGGTGCGAGGGCGTGTTGAAGACGAATTCAAACCAGCCCCACATCTTGTCGATCGTCTCGGTGTGGATCCAGAACTGCCAGACCAGGTTGAAGCCGAAGGTGAAGGCAATCACCGCCGGGTGAAAGCCGAGCAGCACCAGCGGCGCCTGCAGCACGAACATGAAGGTGAACAGCCCGGTCCAACTCTGCCTGAGCGCCGTCGACAAATTGTAGTGCTGGCTGGAATGGTGATTGACGTGCTCCGCCCACACCCAGCGCACCCGGTGCGCAATACGGTGATAGACGTAGTAGCGCAGGTCATCGAGCAGGAAGGAGGCCAAGAATACCCAGACCGATAGGCCGAGATTGAAGATACGGAACTGCCAGAGCCAGAGCAGCGCCCAGTAGGAGACGACGCCAAGCAGCAGCCCGGCAACGACATTGCCGGTGCCCATCATCAGGCTGGTCAACGTGTCGCGCGTCTCGAACGAGCCCTTCGCGCGACCTGTGCGCACCAGCCATAGCTCGATCAGGATCGCGGCGACGAAAAACGGAATAGCCAGTTGGGTGACCTGCGGAAAATCGTAGCTGTCGATCACGCGGCCTCCCTGGCGGAACTCGTGTCTCGCGGATCGAGGGCGTTCAGCAAGGCCCGCGCGTCGGCGGTATTGGCGAAGCGGAAGCGGCCGCCCTTCCAGGTGAAGTCCGTCAGCCGCATCAGAATTGTGTTCGTCTCGTCAGGTTCGGACACCGCGGCGTCCGCAGCAGTGACGATACGCGTCAAGAAACAGTCGCCGATGCCATGAACGATACCGATGCGCCCTCGCCCCATATCCAGAAACGCCGTCTTGGCATCTGTCGTTAGGCAGACTGTGACGGCCATCTCGTCCGGAAAATCTTCCGCGAAACGGCCCAACACCTGGTCCGCGCCAGCCAGCGTTGCTTCCTTGCTGCCGCCGGTGAAATGCACGGCGGCAACCGACAGCGCAATGCCTAGCACGACGATCGCGACCAGCACGGCAAGCTCATGGATTTCCTCCTGGCCAGCCTGTCGTCTTCGGCAACAGTTCTCGGCAGGCCGACTCCTTAACACGATTTACGTCAAAGTTTCGGCCAGCCCTTGCCTGCACGACGCAGCAGCAACCAATGCCGGCGCAATGCCGACAGCCGTGCCACGCCGCCGAGCGGTGCGTGGCGCGGGCCTTCCATCTTGTCGAGATAAGCGCGTGACAGCGCCAGCGGCAGGAATGCCGGACGCAATGACCCCGGCAGCGCGGCGGCACCCCGCTCGAAGGCCGAAAGATGTTCGCGCGCCAGCGCGATCATCGCGGCCACCGCACGCTGGGCGCCAGACCCGCCGTCACCGGCAACAAATTCTTCCGGCGACGAGCCCGCCGCCGCCAGGATGTCAGCCGGGATAAAACACTGCCCGCGCCTGCGGTGCAGCGGCAGCAGAAGCAACAGCCCCGTCATTGTCTGGGCGCAGCCCGCCCTGCCCGCCAGTTCGGCAAATCCTGGCGCCTCGGCGGAATCGAGCACCATCGCCGCGAGTTGAATGAGCGCGGCCGCCGTCTCGCCGCAATAGCCCTCCAGATCGGTGCGCGATGGCATCGGGTCATCATAGAGATCGAAGATACGTGCCTCGAGCATGTTCTCGAAGGCCAGTTTCGGCAGCTTGAATGCTGCAATGGTGGCGTTCAAGGCTTCGGCAACCGGATGACCAGCGCCCGCCTCGCCGCCGGCGTCAATGACATCGCGCCACCACTGCAGCCGCACCTCGCCGGGCAACGCCTCATGGATGCGGTCACGGATGCCGGCGATCTCGGCATTGAAAGCGTAAAGCGAAAACAGCGCGTCGCGCTTGTCGGCAGGCGCGTAGAGGCCGGTGAGATACCGGTCATGGTCGGCGGCGCGCACCGCCTCCATGACGATTTTGGCATTCTGCGACATATCAGTCGACGGCGATGAGCGCGGCAGCCACGGCGCGGTTTTCCGCCAGAAGGACGTTGTAGGTCCGCACTGCTGCCCCGGTCGACATCGGGTCGAAGGCTATGCCTGCATCCTTCAATGCCCCCCGCAGTGCCGCCGGCAACGGCCGCAGATCCCTGCCCATGCCCACCAGCAGGATCTCGACCTTGCCGGCCTCGGCCAGAAGCCGGTCGAAATCCGCAACCGTCAGCGCCAGGGGGTTTGCCGGCTCCCAGCCGTGGATGCCGGACGGCAGGCACATGAGCGAGCCGCGATGCGACATGTCGGCAAAGCGGAAGCCGCCATTCCCATAAGCCTCGATTGGGGCGCGGCCAGGGAAATGCGCCTCGCGGATGACGATGCCTTTGCCGGTCACCACTCTGTCACCCCTTCGGGCCCGCGCGTCAGGTCGCGACCGCCTTGCCACCGTTGACCGGCTTTTCCTCATCGGCTGAAGCCTGCGGCCGCAGCTTGAACAGGATCAGCAGCGGCGCCGCGATGAAGATCGACGAATACGTGCCGAACACGACGCCGAACAGCATCGCAAGCGTGAAGGAGCGGATCACTTCGCCGCCGAACAGCACCAGCGCCAGCAGCGCCAAGCTGGTCGTCACGGACGTCAGCGTCGTTCTCGACAACGTCTCGTTGATGGCGTTGTTCAACAGTTGCGGCAACGGCATTCGCTTGTATTTTCGCAGATCCTCGCGGACGCGGTCATAGACGACGATCGTGTCGTTCAGCGAATACCCGATGATGGTCAGGATCGCCGCAAGGGACGACTGGTTGAATTCGAGCCCGCTGATGACGAAGAACCCGAGCGTCATGACCACATCGTGCACCGTCGCGACAATGGCGCCGACCGCGAACTGCCATTCGAACCGGAACCAGACATAGACCAGGATGCCGACCAGCGCGACGATCATGGCTATCGTTCCTTGCTTGGCCAGTTCGCCCGAAACCGTCGGGCCAACCACTTCGACGCGGCGGAAATTATACTGGTCCTGCAACTCGCCGCGCACCTTGTCGATCACGGTCTGCTCGGCATTTTCACCCGCGTCTTGCGTGCCGACGCGGATCAACACGTCGTTGGGTGCACCGAACTGCTGCACCTGCACTTCGCCGATGTTCAGTTCCGTCAATCTGCCGCGGATGTCGGCGAGATCGGCAGTGCCCGACTTGGATTGTACCTCGATCAGCGAGCCGCCCTTGAAATCGATGCCGTAATTGATGCCGACACTCATGAACAGCACCACGGACAGTATCGACAATGTGCTCGACAGCCCGAACGTCCACCGGCGGATACCCATGAACGGAATTTTCGTGCCCGGTGGAACGAAGGTCACCGGTGCTTTCGGCAATTCCTTCGGACGGGCACGCCGCAGCCAGATCGAGACCAGCAGGCGGGTGAAGGTGAAAGCGGTGAAGACCGTGGTCAGGATGCCGATGGCATAGGTGATGGCAAAGCCCTTCACCGGTCCGGTTCCGAGATAGAACAGCACCACGGTCGCAATCAGCGACGTGACGTTGGAATCGACGATGGTCGCCAGCGCCTTCGAGAAGCCGGTATCGATCGCCTGGATTACCGAGCGACCGGCGCGTCGCTCCTCGCGGATACGCTCGTAGATCAGCACGTTGGAATCGACCGCCATACCGATGGTCAGCACGATACCGGCAATACCCGGCAAGGTCAGTGTCGCGCCAAGCAGCGACAGCAGCCCGACGATCATCGCCACGTGCACCGCCAGGGCGATGTTGGCGAGGAAGCCGAGGAAACCGTAGGCGACGAACATGAACGCCACGACGAGGATCGAACCGATGATGCCGGCGACCTTGCCTGCATGGATCGAATCCTGGCCAAGGCCCGGACCCACGGTGCGTTCCTCGATGACGGTCAGCGTCGCCGGCAGCGCACCGGCGCGCAAAAGCACGGCCAGATCATTGGCGCTCTGGGCGGTGAAATTGCCGGAGATCTGACCCGTGCCGCCGAGGATCGGCTCGCGGATCTGGGGCGCCGAGATCACCTGGTTGTCGAGGATGATGGCAAACAGCTTGCCGACGTTCTGCGCGGTGGCCTGGCCGAAGCGTGCGGCGCCCTTCGAATCGAAGCGGAACGAAACCACCGGCTCGTTGTTCTGCGAATTGTATGTCGCCTGTGCGTCGACGAGGTTTTCACCCGATACGATGACGCGGTTCTCGATCAGGTAGGGAACCGGCGGATCGTCCTGCGAATAGAGCACCGAAGAGCCGGCCGGCGGGCGCCCCTTGAGCGCGTCCTGCACCGGCATCGACTGGTCGACCATCTGGAAGGTCAGCTTCGCGGTCTGGCCGAGGATTTCCTTCAGCCGCTGCGGATCCTGCAAGCCAGGCACCTGGACGAGGATGCGGTCGTCGCCTTGCCGCTGCACGATAGGCTCGGTCGTGCCGAGTTCGTTGACGCGGCGCTCGACCACTTCGATCGACTGCGCCAATGCGGTCGAAGTGCGGTATTTAATGCCGGCATCGGTGACGGTGAACTTGAGCAGGCCCGGCTCGGAATCGTCGAGCGACATTTCTTGGATGGAACCGCCGGTGAACAGGCCGGCAGCCACAGGATCGGTCAGGGTCTTCAACGCCTTCTTGGCGGCATCGAGCTGAGCAGGATCGGAGATGCGGACCTGCAAGGTGCGTCCCGTGCCGCCCAAGCCGGTATAGCCGATCTTGGCATCGCGTAGCAGTGTACGGATTTCATCGCGCGTCGTCTCGAGCCGATCCTTGATCAGATCGTTCTGATTCATCTCCAGCAGGATGTGCGAACCGCCCTGCAGATCGAGGCCAAGCGTCATCTGCCGCTTCGGCACCCAACTGGGGAGCTGGGCCAGCGTGCTGGCGGGGAACAGATTGGGCGCGGCGAGGATCACTGTGGCGGCCACGGCCAGCCAGATCAGGATCATCTTGAAGCGCGAAAAATAAAGCATATGGCGTCGTCCGTCAGAGCGTGTCCGCGGATCGCTCCGCCTGGAATTTGGTTATTTCTTGGCGTTCTGGTTAGCGACCGGTTCGCCCTTGACGCGCACGTCGGCGATCGTCGAGCGCAGCGCCGTCACCTTGGTGCCGCCGCCAAGATCGATCTCGAGCTCGTTGTCGTCGATCACCTTCGTTACCTTGCCGACGAAACCGCCGCCGGTGACGACGGTGTCGCCGCGACGAACCGCCGCCAGCATCTCGCCGCGCTTCTTCAGCTGCGTGCGCTGCGGGCGGATGATCAGAAAATACATGATCACGAAAATCAGGACAAACGGCAAAATGCTGATGAACATATCGGGAGAGGCGCCGCCGATGCCTTGGGCGTATGCCGGTGTCACGAACATCGAGGTACTCCTGAATTTTGAAAAGCAGCCGCCAAACAGTTAAGCGAGATTTGGCGGCCCCGCGAAATTTGGCCGGAATATAGTCGGTAAAGTTGCCAATGCAACTGCGCGGCCGGGCAAATCCGCTGCTTTTCCGGCCTGTTTAGCCGTGTTAGAGGAGGATCACGAAAACCGACACCCGGTTTTCGGAAAAGATCACGTTCGAACAAATGGTTGCAACCGGTTTCGAAACCGCCGGAATCGAACCGGGTCCGCCTGCCATCCCAAGAACCAAAGCAAAAAGACCTGATATGACCGATACCAGCATCGACGCCCTGAACCAGAAACTGGACCGCCTGATCGAGGCCGTCAGCCGCCTCGCTCCGCCGCCGGTGCCTGAAACCGACCTCAACGTAGCCGATTGCTTCGTCTGGCAGGCGGATCCCGGTTATCTGGAGCCGGTGGGCAAGGTAAACCGCGTCGACATTGGCCTGATCCGCGGCGTCGACCGCGTCCGCGACATCCTCGTCGACAATACCGAGCGCTTCGCCGCAGGCTTCGCTGCCAACAACGTCCTGTTGTGGGGCGCGCGCGGCATGGGCAAATCGTCGCTGGTCAAGGCCGTGCATGCGCAAATCAATGCCAAGACCCACTCCGGCCTGCCGCTGAAGCTGATCGAAATCCACCGCGAGGATATCGATACGCTGCCCAAGCTGATGAGCCTTCTGAAGACGGCTCCCTTCCGTGTCATCCTGTTTTGCGACGACCTCTCCTTCGATCATGACGACACGTCCTACAAGTCGCTGAAGGCAGCGCTCGAAGGCGGCGTCGAGGGCCGCCCGGCCAACGTCATCTTCTACGCCACCTCGAACCGCCGCCACCTGTTGCCGCGCGACATGATCGACAATGAGCGCTCGACCGCCATCAACCCGTCCGAAGCGGTCGAGGAAAAGGTCTCGCTGTCCGATCGTTTCGGCCTGTGGCTCGGCTTCCACAAATGTTCGCAGGACGAATATCTCGACATGATCAATGGCTATGCCAGCCACCACGGCCTCGACATCGATCCCGAGCAGCTACGGGCAGAGGCGCTGGAATGGGCAACGACGCGCGGCAGCCGCTCCGGCCGCGTCGCCTGGCAGTTCACGCAGGACCTGGCCGGCCGGCTTGGCAAGCCATTGAAGGATTGAGGCGTTTGATCGCGTCGCCAACGCGATCAAACGCCAATGTCATTTGGGCGGCTGCGCCCGTCGCAGGTCGCGCGGTGTTTGGCCGATCTCGCGGCGCATCCAGTGCGCCAGATGTGACTGGTGCGCGAAGCCCGTCATTTCAGCCACTTCGCTTGTGCTGAGATCGCCTCGCTGCAGCAGAACACGTGCGCGTTCGACGCGACGTCGCAACACATAGCGGTGCAGGGTGACGCCCGTCGCCACCTTGAACCATATCCGCAAATGCGAGCTGCTCGCGCCGGCAACACGGCTTAGTTGATGGATCGAAAGCGGCTCGTGGAGAGCCGCCTCGATGTGTTCCAGCACGCGCTGGAGCTGGGCATTCGACAATCGGTTCGTTCGATCGATATCAGGTTCACCAAGACCAAGCAGCCTCACCGCCAGTGCGGCGCCAATACTGTCGGCAAACAAAGGATCGCTCGGCGAATTTGCGTTCAGCTCACTCTCGAGCGCTCGAGCGAGATGTTCGATGCGCTGGTCACGAAGCAGGTGACGCGTGTCGAGCCGCAATGCTTGCGCCTTGCCGCCAAGCTCCGCCGCCACCCTTTCCATCAAGGCTGGCTGCAACGCGATCTCGATCGTGTCGAACGAGGTTTCGGCCTCGAAGCCGCCCTCCTGACCGGCCGGCACCAGATCAATATCGCCGGCGCGCCTGACGAAATATCGTCCGACCTGATTGCAGTAGGAGCGCGTCGCAGCGCTGGCATGCACCATGATGCGATGGTGTGGCGCCCGGGACAGGCGGTGGACGCCGGCTTCGATATGCCGGGAGGCTATTGTTACGTCGGACGCGACTTGGGCCGGAGCGTATTGCGAACGCATGCTCTCTCGATTCATGGCAAAACCTGTTCAAGATTTGGCAATTCCCGCGCGATTTTCAATGCCTTGGACCTGTACTCACGCCTCTCCATCAAACTTGGACGAGAGGTTATGCCATGAGTTTCTATGTTGTTGTCGGAGCCGGCCCGGTCGGTCGCGAAACCGCTCGCCTTCTTGGCGAGGAAAGAGATGATGTCGTCCTCACCAGCCGGAGTGTCGGTTCGAACGCATTGCGGAATGTACGGGTCGTACAGGCCGACGCCACCGATGCGTCGGAACTCGCGCGTGTCTGCCAAGGCGCCGATGCCATCTTCATGTGCGCCATGGCCGCCTATCACAGGTGGCCGACCGATTTTTTCCCCATCATCGACGGCACCGTGCGCGCGGCGGAAGCGGTCGGCGCGAAGCTCATCGTGCTGGGAAACCTGTATGGCTATGGGGAAAATGCCGACAGCCCGCTTCGCTCCGACCTTCCTCTGGACCCGACTTCAAAGAAAGGAACCGCGAGGACAATCATGTGGCAGCGGGCGGTCCGTGCCGACGTACCGGCGATCGAAGTGCGGTCGAGCGACTATCTCGGGCATGGCGCCATCAGCTACTTCTCGCTGGTCGCTCTGCCCTCCATCATCGAGGGAAAGCCCACCGCTTTCATCGGAGACCTCGATGCGACGCATGCGTGGACCTTCACCAAGGACGTCGCCAGGACGCTTGTCGCGGCCTCCCGTTACGCGGGCGAATGGGGGCGCGCGTTTCACGTCCCCTCGCAATACGCCTCACCCAGGCAGCTCATCCAGAAAACCGCTGCGATGCTTCGACGAGAGGTTTCAGAAATCCGATCCTATTCCACTGCCGAGATGGAGGCATCGGGCATGCATGAACTCATCGAGATGAGCTATCTTTTCGAGAACCCCTTGCTGGTCGATTCTTCCGACGCCGAGATGCTTCTCGGTATCAAGGCCAGCAGCCTTGAGGTTATGATCGCCGACACGCTACGCGATCATCTTTGAGCCTTGAGAAGAAGGCATCCGACAAAACTGAAAAAGCCCGCTCCTTTCGGGGCGGGCCTGAGCCGGCGGGCCGGACTGGAGGTCAGACGGCCCGCAAATCGCTTTTTTTATTCTATTCGAGATAGCCTGACGGATCGACCGGAGCCGAGTTCTTGCGCACTTCGAAGTGCAGCTTCGGCGAATCCGTCGTGCCGCTCATACCCGAGAGTGCGATTTCCTGGCCGCGCTTGACCTTCTGGCCGCGCTGCACCTCGATCGAGCTGGCATGCCCATAGACGGTGACCAGACCATTCTCGTGACGCACCAGCACCGTGTTGCCGAATTCCTTCAGCCCGTCGCCGGCATAGATGACGACGCCGTTCTCGGCCGCCTTGACCGGCGTTCCTGCTGGCACGGCGATGTCGACGCCGTCCTTGCCGGATCCGAAACCGGAAATCACCCGGCCGCGAACCGGCCAGCGCATCTTGCCGATCCCAGTGGCACCCGGCGCCACCGCGTCGTCGTCCTCGGCCTGCTGGATGACCTTCGCGTCCTTCTTCGGCGGCGTGTAGGATGCCAGCGTTTCCGACGGCGTGGTCTTTGCCGGAGCTTGCGTGGTTGCCGTGGTCACCGGATCAACCTTGGCCGGCTTGGCGCTGGCTACTGTCGCTGTTCCGCCCGCCGGCACCTTCAGGGTCTGGCCGATTTTGAGCAAGCCATCCTTCATGCCATTGGCCTGCTTCAGCGCGACGACGCCGACGCCGGTCTTCCTGGCAATCGAGGACATCGTGTCTCCCGACTGGACCGTATAGGTGCCCGCGGAGCCGGTTGCCTTGGCCAGCTGCGCCGGCTTGGGCTCCTTGGGCTGGCTCGCGGCGGCCGACGCGTCGACCTGAGCCGCGGACTTACCCTCCTTGAGCTTAGGCTGCTGCGGCAGCACGGCGACCTTGTCCGGCGCGGTGGCCGGCAGATCGTGCTTGCCGTCTTTCGCCGGCTTTGCGTCGGCAACCTTCGGCTCGCCTTTGCTTGAATAGCCATAGGCCGGGATGACGATCTTCTGGCCGGTCTTCAGCCCCTTGGTTGGGCTCAGGCCGTTCACCTTCATGATGACATCGGCCGGCACCTTGTAATGCGCAGCCAGGCCGGAAATGGTCTCGCCGTCCCTGACGACGATTTCTGTCGCGTGCGGTGTGCCTGCCTGGGCCATTCTCGGCTCGTCGGGCTGGGCATTCTTGAAAGGCTTGGCGGCCGGCGCGACAGCACCGGTCGTCGTCCTGTCGACATGAGGAGCGGGCCGAACCAGGGCCGGCGCCGATGCGACGCGCACCGGATTGGCGGCGGGCGCGAGCGCTGGAGCCGGCTGCGCCTGCGCGGAAGCCGGCGGCGGCAATGGCCGGCTGGAAACCGGTTCGAGACTGGAGCGACTGACCGACTGCGTATGGCTGCCGTCGAGCGGAGCTGCCGAGACATCGCCCGGATAGGGCTGCACCGCATCCTGCTTGTTGATGATGGCGCGCTGATTGTTTGTCGAGGAGGTGAAGACGTCATCGACACTGTTGAACCGCGAAGCCTGGGAACTGCACCCGGCCGCCGCGCCCGCAATCATCAGAACAGCGCAGCCCCGCGCCAGATTGCGACTATTTGCCTTCAAAACACTGAGTTGCATCGCACTAACCCGCACAAACGCTGCACCAACTGGACAGGATTAAAGCGCGTTAATGTTACTGGCCGGTTAACCCATTAGAATCCGACGAAAATTTTCTTAAAACATTTGAGGATGGTCAGCGATGCCGATAGCCGGGCCCGAAAGGGATCTGGCAGCCGGCCTGAAACTAGATAACCGCTGCCAGGCTGCGCAGAATTGGTTGCAGCCGCACCATACCGATATCCTCGCGTTCGAAACGGCTGCCGACCTTGGTGAGCTTGGCCAGCACCTGCTCGCCCTCCTCCGGCCCGATCGGCGCGATGACGATGCCGCCGCTCGACAACTGGTCGAGCAGGAAGCGCGGCAGGCTGTCGAACGCCGCCCAGGCCACGATGCGGTCAAACGGCCCCTCATTGGGCAATCCGTTGGAACCATCGGCCTGGCGCACGATGGCATTGCCGATGCCGAGCGCCTCGAAACGCTGCCGGGCTTGCTCGACCAGCGTCTTGTAGCGATCGACGGTCACGACGCGCGCCGCCAGCCGCGACATGACAGCCGCCGTGTAACCTGAGCCGGTGCCGATTTCGAGCACGCGGTTTCCCGCTTCGATGGCGAGTGCGGCGATCACCGCCGCCTGCATGTCAGCCCCTTCGATCGCTTCGCCGCATTCGATCGGCAGCATGCGATCCGACCAGGCGATCGGGTGGAACTGCGCCGCCAGGAAGCCGCGCCGCGGTGTCGCCTCGAAAGCCGCGACCAGCGCCTTCGGCACCGTTCCCCTGCCGCGCAGGCGCAGCAAGAAAGCGGCAAATCCTTCGCGATCGTCGATTGGAAAGCCTTGGTTCATGCAAGCGCCTTGCTCAATTGGTCACGGGTCTCATGCGCGGTAAGGTCAAGCTGCAACGGCGTCACCGACACCAGCCGGTTGCGCAGGGCAAAGAGATCGGTTCCCTGCTTGCCTTCGACCGGCTCGCGGCCGAAGCGCAGCCAGTAATAAGGCAGGCCACGGCCGTCGCGGCGCTCGTCGACCCACAGGCTGTGCACCAGCTTGCCCTGCGTGGTGACCACAGTGCCGGCCACCTCCTCGGGAAGGCAGTTGGGGAAATTGACGTTGAGCAGGACGCCGTCGGGCAGCGGCGCCGCGACGAGCTTCTTCAGCAGCGCCGGCGCCAGCGCTTCGGTCGTCTCGTAAGGGACGACACGGTCCTCGCCGACATAGCTGTAGCCCTGGCTGAGAGCGATCGACCTGATGCCGAGCAGCGCGCCTTCCATGGCACCGGCGACGGTGCCCGAATAGGTCACGTCATCGGCGATGTTGGCGCCCGAATTGATGCCGGACAGGATCAGGTCGGGGGCATCGGGCAGGATCTTCCTGACGCCCATGATGACGCAATCGGTCGGCGTGCCGCGCACGGCAAAATGCTTCTCGCCGATTTTTCGCAACCGCAGCGGCTCCGAGATCGACAGCGAATGGGCATAACCCGACTGGTCCTGCTCCGGCGCCACCACCCAGACATCGTCGGACAGTGTGCGGGCGACGCGCTCGAGCGACGCCAGGCCCTCGGCATGAATGCCGTCGTCGTTGGTCAGAAGAATGCGCATTATTTCGATTCGATCTTTTCCAGACCGCCCATGTAAGGCCGCAGCACTTCAGGAATGGTTACGCTGCCATCCTCATTCTGGTAGTTTTCGATGACAGCAATAAGCGCGCGGCCGACAGCGGTGCCCGAACCGTTGAGCGTATGGACGAAGCGGTTGCCCTTGCCGTCCTTGTCCTTGTAGCGGGCGTCCATGCGGCGCGCCTGGAAATCGCCGCAGACCGAACAGGACGAGATTTCGCGATAGGCGTTCTGGCCGGGCAGCCAGACCTCGATGTCATAGGTCTTGCGCGCGCCAAAGCCCATGTCGCCGGTGCACAGCACCATGGTGCGGAACGGCAGGCCGAGCCGCTTCAAGACCTCCTCGGCGCATTGCGTCATCCGCTCGTGCTCGGCCAGCGAGGATTCCTGGTCGGTGATCGACACCAGCTCGACCTTGTAGAACTGATGCTGACGCAGCATGCCCCGCGTGTCGCGGCCGGCCGAGCCTGCCTCCGAACGGAAGCAGGGCGTAAGCGCGGTGTAGCGCAGCGGCAGTTTCTCATGCGCGGTGATCTCCTCGCGCACGAGGTTGGTGAGCGGCACTTCGGCGGTTGGGATCAGGCCAAGCCTGCCCTCCCCGTGCGGCGTGAAGAACAGATCCTCCTCGAATTTTGGCAACTGGTTGGTGCCGAACAGAACGTCGTCCTTCACCATCAGCGGCGGGATGATCTCCTCATAGCCGTGCTCGGTCGTGTGCAGGTCGAGCATGAATTGGCCGATCGCGCGTTCCATCCGCGCCAGGCCGCTCTTGAGCACGGTGAAGCGCGAGCCCGACAGCTTTGCCGCGCGCTCGAAATCCATCATGCCGAGCGCTTCGCCGATCTCGAAATGCTCCTTCACCCAGTTGGGCCGCGTCGGCGCCTTGCCAACGACATGCCTGACGACATTGTCATGCTCGTCCTTGCCGACCGGCACATCGTCGAACGGCACATTGGGCAGCACCGCCAGCGCGTCGTTCAGCGCCTTGTCGAGCTCGCGCTCGCGCGCCTCGCCGTTCTGGATGAAGGTCTTGATCTCGCCGACTTCGGCCTTGAGTTTTTCAGCAAGTGCGGCATCGCCCGAACGCATGGCGTTGCCGATCTCCTTCGAGGCGGCGTTGCGGCGCTCCTGCTTGGTCTGCAGTTCAGTGACGTGCTCCCGCCGCGCCTCGTCCTTGGCGATTAGCTCGTCGACCGTGGACTGCGCCTCCTCGGGCGACCACGAGCGCTTGACCAGCGCCTCGACAAGGGCCTTCGGGTTGTCGCGAATCCATTTTATGTCAAGCATGGTCTATCCGTCCTCAAACTAGGCTTGAGGGGCGTAAACCGCATCCTTGACCGATGCAAGATGGGCTGATTGCTGTTTTCCGCTGCTGTCGCAGCCCCTGTTGTCCTACGAAGCAGCTGGCGCTGGCGGCTCGTCCGGCGCCTTGTCCGCCACGGTCTCGTCGGCTTCCTGCTTCTCGCGGGCAAGCCGCTGTTTTTCCTGATCCCGCTCGATCCATCGCGCGGCCCAGATGGAGACCTCGTAGAGAAGGATGGTCGGAATGGCCAGACCGATCTGGCTCATCGGATCTGGAGGTGTCAGCACCGCGGCCACGATGAAGGCGATGACGATCGCCCATTTGCGCTTTTCCGCCAGCGCTTTGGACGACAGCATGCCGACACGCGTCATCAAGCTGGTCACCACCGGCAGCTGGAACACCAGACCGAAGGAGAAGATCAGCGTCATGATGAGGCTGAGATATTCCGACACTTTCGGCAGCAGGGAAATCTGTACCTGGTCGTCCGTGCCGACCTGCTGCATGGCGAGGAAGAACCACATCACCATCGGCGTGAAGAAGAAATAGACCAGCGAGGCGCCCATCAGGAACAGGATGGGCGATGCGATGAGGAACGGCAGGAAGGCATTGCGCTCGTTCTTGTAGAGGCCGGGCGCGATGAATTTGTAGATCTGCGTGGCGATCAACGGAAAGGCGATGACCATGCCGCCGAACATGGCGAGCTTGACCTGGGTGAAGAAGAACTCTTGCGGCGCGGTGTAGATCAACTCGACCTTGTGCGGGTCGAGCCCCGCCCATTTCGTCGCCCATTTGAAGGGGACGACCAAAATGTTGAACAGCCTCTTGGCGAAGAAGAAGCAGACCAGGAAGGCTACGAAGAAGCCACCGAGCGACCAGATCAACCGCCTGCGCAACTCGATCAGGTGCTCCATCAGCGGCGCCGACGATTTTTCGATCTCGTCCTTTTCCTTGTCCGAAACGCTCACTTGGCGGCTCCAGCCGTCTTTTTGGTCGCCTGCTTCTTCGCCGGAGCAGGCTTCGGTTCGGCTTTCGTCCCAGCCTTGGCGGCGGTCGACTTGGCGGCAGGCTTCGTCACGGCCGCGGCTGCAGGCGTTGCCGCTGTCGTGGCCTTCGTCGGCGCCTTGGGTGGGGGTACGGCTTTTGCCGTCGGCGCGGGTGCGGCTTTTGCCGTCACGGCCTTCACGGACATCGAGGCCTTGGACGGCGCCTTCGCAGCCGGTGCCGTCTTCGCGGTTTTCTTAGCTGCCTTCGGCGCAACGGCAGATTCCGTGGATGCCGCCACCACCGATTCATCGGTCATCACCGGCAAAATCGGGGCTGGTGTCGTGGCTTCAGGCCCGTTGACGCCAGGCATGGTCGTTGCACCGTTCTTCAACGGCTCAGCCGCCTGTGGCGTCGAAGCGGCGGGGGCCGACGGATCGGCCGCTGGTTTCGGCTTCATCACGGCGTCGACGCCGGCGCGCACATCGGCCGCAGCCTGCTCGAACGGATTAAGCTGCTTCTTGATCTCGGCAACCGGGCTCAGGCCCCTGAGCTCGTCGACCGACTTCTTGACGTCGTCGAGCTCGGCTTCCTTCAACGCCTCGTTGAACTGCTTCTGGAAGTCGCCCGCCATGGCGCGCAGCTTCGCCGCCGTGCGGCCAAAGGTGCGCAGCATGTTGGGCAAATCCTTTGGCCCGACGACCACGATCATGACGATCGCGATCACCAGCATTTCGGTCCAGCCGACTTCAAACATGGCAATCTGTTCCGACTAGAACTCTTTGGCTCAGCTCTTGCTGGCCTTTTCCTTCGCGGCCGAAACGGTCTCATCGGCACGGTGTTCGACGGTGCGCTTGTCGTCGGCGACGTCGTCGTCGGCCATGCCCTTCTTGAAGCTCTTGATGCCCTTGGCCATGTCGCCCATCAGCTCTGGGATCTTGCCGCGGCCGAACACCAGAAGCACGATGACCAGCACGATCATCCAGTGCCAAATCGAAAATGAACCCATAGCAAATCTCTCTCGAATAGTTTCCCTGGCGATGATCTATGCGTTTTCGCGTTGGGATTCAAACACAACCGCGACAGAGTTTATGAAAGGGTGTCGGATGTCACGCATTTTCAGCGAAGCGGCCCGCTACCAAACGGCGCATGTAAAGGCGTAAAGCGGCTTTTGATAGGCGCTCGTGGTCAATCTTCCGTGACGCGCGGCGTCAGCAGACCGAGCTCCTCGAGATCGATGTCGGTCAACGGATCCTCGTCCTCCGTCAGCACGTCGGGATCGGCGGGCGGCTGCGGTATGGAGAAGTTCGATGGCATGCGGCCTGAGAGCAAACCAGCGCCCTTCAGTTCCTCCATACCCGGAAGATCACGGATCTCCTCGAGCGCGAAATGGTCGAGGAAGGTTTCGGTGGTGCCATAGGTGACGGGACGGCCGGGCGTTTTGCGCCGGCCGCGCATGCGCACCCATTCCGTCTCGAGCAGCGTATCCAGCGTCCCCTTCGAGGTCTCGACGCCTCTGATGTCCTCGATCTCGGCGCGCGTCACCGGCTGGTGATAGGCAATGATCGCCAGCACCTCGAGCGCCGCCCGCGACAGTTTTCGCTGCTGCACCGTATCGCGGCTCATCAGGAAGGCCAGGTCACCGGCGGTGCGGAACGCCCAGGCGTCGCCGACCCGCACCAGATTGACGCCGCGCCGGGCGTAGATCTGCTGCAGCTCTGTCATGGCGAGGGCGACGTTGATGCCATCGGGAAGCCGCGCGGCGAGCTGCTTTTCGCTGACGGGCTCGGCGCTGGCGAACACGATCGCCTCGGCCATGCGCACGGCTTCCGCCATATGCAGCCGCTCGGCCGGATTCTGTACCGAAGCCTGGTCGATCTCACCCACTTCCGGCTCATCGTCCATCTTGAAAGGAATGACCGAAGCGTTGGCGCGTTCGCTCATGATGCCACCTCGACTGCCTTGATTGTCTGTGCGCGGTGGTCGCGCAGATAGATCGGTGCGAACACCTCGTCCTGCCGCATATCCATCTTGCGCTCGCGCACCAGTTCCAGTGTGGCCGCGAACGAACTGGCGATCGCGGTGCGCCGCTCTTGCGGGCTGGTCAGATATTGGATGAGGAAGCTGTCGAGCGTCGTCCAGTCGCGCAACGAGCCGATCAGCCGGGTCAGGATGTCGCGAGCATCCTTGAGTGACCAGACGCCGCGCCTGGCGATCGTCACATTGGTGATCGCCTGCTTCTGCCGCTGCTGGGCATAGGCGGTCAAGAGATCGTAGAGCGAAGCCGAATAAGTGTTGCGCTTCTCGATGATGACCATTTCCGGCATGCCGCGCGCGAACACGTCGCGGCCGAGCCGGTTGCGGTTGACCAGCCGCGCCGACGCGTCGCGCATAGCTTCGAGCCGCTTCAACCGGAATTGCAGCACCGCCGCCAGTTCCTCGCCGCTTTCGCCCTCTTCGCCCGGCTGCTTGGGGATCAGGAGCTTCGATTTGAGAAACGCCAGCCACGCCGCCATCACCAGATAATCGGCGGCAAGTTCGAGCCGCAGCGCCCTCGCTGTCTCGACAAAGGTCAAATATTGCTCGACCAGCGCCAGGATCGAAATGCGCGCCAGGTCGACCTTCTGGGTGCGGGCAAGATGCAAGAGAAGATCCAGCGGGCCTTCGAAGCCGGCCACGTCGACGACCAGCGCCGGGTCGCCCGTCAACCGTGACTCATCGTTCTCGGCCCACAGACGGTCCATCGGTGCAGCCTTCGCGGCCTTGCTCTCCAATGCTTCCGCCACTGCCTGTCACGTCCTCTTGCTAGGCCACCGCGTCGAAATAGGTGGCGAATTCGGCACGGATCTCGGTTTCTTCGGCCGCGTCGCGCTTGCTTATATAAGTCATCGCCCGCTTGGCGCGCTCCAGCGACTTGCCTTCAAGCCCCGTGGTGCGCGATGCGATGCCAGCCATCTCCTCAAAAACACCGTTGCAGTGAAGGACCAGATCGCAGCCCGCCGCAAGGATCGAGGCCGCCTTTGTCGGGAAATCCCCAGAAAGTGCCTTCATCGATGTGTCGTCGCTCATCAGCAGTCCATCGAAGCCGATCTCGCGTCGAATGATCTCGTCGATGACCTTGCCGGAAGTCGTCGCCGGGTTCTTGGGGTCGATCGCGCTGTAGACGACATGCGCGGTCATTGCCATCGGCAGATGGTTGAGCTCGCGGAACGGAGCAAAGTCGTGCCGCTGCAGATCGCTGAGCGAGGCGTCGACGACAGGCAGTTCGAAATGCGTGTCGGCAAAGGCCCGGCCGTGCCCCGGAATATGCTTCATCACGGGCAGCACGCCACCCGACATCAGGCCCTCGGCCGCGGCGCGGCCGAGTTCGATGACCGGACGCGGATCCTTGCCATAGGCGCGCGCGCCGATGACATCGCTGGCTCCTTCGATCGGCACGTCGAGCACCGGCAGGCAATCCGCCGATATGCCGTAGCGCAGCAGGTCGAAGGCATGCAGTCGCGCCATCAGCCAGGCGGCGCGGGCACCGGCGTCGTGGTCATCGCGCCACAGCGCCCCAAGCGCGCCACCGGCCGGATAGTTCGGCGCCAGCGGCGGCCGCAGGCGTTGTACCCTGCCGCCTTCCTGGTCGATGAACACCAGCGCGTCGGGGCGTCCGATACAGTCGCGCATTTCGGCGACCAGATCGCGGATCTGCTCGGCCTCGCCGATATTGCGGGCAAACAGGATGAAGGCCCACGGGCATTCGTTGCGATAGAAATTGATTTCTTCGCGGGTGAGCGATTTCCCGGCACAGCCGAGGATCATGGATTTTGATTCGGTCATTTCAGAAGTCTAGGGCTTCGCGCGATCAAAGGGAATCATGCCTGACCGCATGCGGCGGACTGCAAGACATGCTTCCACATGAAAAAGTCAGGCATATGAAGGTCGCCATATGAAAAAGCCGGCGTGGCCTTGGGCCGCGCCGGCTTTGGGAGATGGATCGAGGTCTAGCGCGAGACGAAGCAGTTGCCGCCCGCAGCCTTGTAGCTGGTGCACAAATTGATGGCATCGTTGCGCGACTGGGCCGGAACGCGGACGCGGTAGAACGTGCCCTTGCCGGCAATCTCGGCCTTGACGATGTTGGCCGTGCGGCCGGAAAGCACGCTGCCATAGCGGCGCTGCAGATCCTGGTAGGTCGATTGGGCGCTGTCCACCGTCGGCTGCGAAGCGATCTGTATCGACCACGAACCGCTGCCGGTCGCGGTCGAGGCCGGATCGATGGAAGCGACCTGATCGGGCTTGACCTCGCCGACCACGTCGACCGGCTGGTCGGACGGACGCTGCGGCGCGATCGCAACCTTGGCTGGCGTATTGGCCGACTGCGTCTTGGCCTCAGCCTTGGCAGGCTTGGCGGCGGGCTTCAGAGCCGGCTCGTCGTCGGCCCGCGCGGCGGCGGGCGCCACGGTGCCGGTCTGGTCGGTGCCAGTCTGGCTAGTGCCAGTCTGGTCAGTGCCAGTCTGGTCGGCCTCGGCCTGACCGGCAGGCGCCACATGCTGTGGCGCCGGATCGGTCGGCTCCGCCGCGGCCACCTGAGGTGCCGCCGGTGCCGGGTCTTCGCGCGCCACCAGTGAGCCGTCGGATTTGACCACCATAGTCCTGACCTTGCGCGGCGCAACGGCAACGACATTATTGTTGGTGCCCTTGTCGGCGTCCTGCAGGACCTGGGCGATGCGATCCTCCGACTTCGGCGAGGGCGTCGCATTGTCGGCCGAGGCCGCGCCGGCGGTCGAAACATCGCCACCACTATCCGTGCCGGCGGCGGCGTTCTGGTCGGGGGAAAGATCGACGGCGCGGGCCGCGTCCTTCGCCTGCACGTTCACCGGTTCCTCGACGTTGGTGACAAGCTTCTGCTGGACCGGCTCGGCGGGCTTCGCACCCTTGACCACCGCGTCATAGACCTTGTTGTCCTGGTTCGGCACCACGGTGCCGCCCGGATTTTCCGGCTTGATCTTGATCGGCGAATTGTCGGCCTTGACGATCACCGGAGCTTCGCTGCCGCCCTTGCCGCCAAAAGACAGCGCGAAGGCGCCAAGACCGCCAGCGACCGCCACGGCACCGACAATCGCGGCAATGAACAGGCCGCGCCGGCCCGACGACCCGGCGGCTTCCCGCTCGCCGAGGCCCGGAACCGACATCGCTTCGTCCAGTTCGGGATCGTAGTCGAGTTCATCGACGGTAAAATCGTCCGCCTGCGAGACCGGCTGGCTGCCGGGCAGATTGTCGAGATCGAAGCCTTCGGCAGCATCGGCATAGGCCGAAGCCGCCGACGCGCGGGCAGCCATTTCCGCCGGCCGTGCCGCATAGGTCCGCGCCTCCGGCTGATAGGCTTGCCTGGGCTCTTCGGATCCCGGATTGGCTGCGCCATATCCCGGATTGGCCGCGCCATATCCCGGATTGGCCGCGCCATATCTGGGATTGACGCTGTCATAGCCCGGATTGACCCTGTCATAGCCCGGATTGACCCTGTCATATCCCAGATTGACGCCGTCATATCCCGGATTGTACCCGGCATTGTAGGATTCGTCGGCATAAGCGGCGGCGCTGGCGTCGGCAGGCGCGACCTCCACGGAATTCATCTCAGTCAGAAGACTGGCGAATTCGGCGTCGAGATCGTCATAACCGGACGCTGCCGGCTGATCTTCCTCGAAATGCAACTCTGGAATGTCTAGATCGTCAGCCAGCGCCACGACACGCTCCGGCACATCGACCGTCTCGACATCGGGCATCTCTTCATAGCTTGAGGACTGCGGCGCCTGCGGTGCCGACCCCGGAGCCATATAGGGAGCAGCTGCAGCCGGCTCGGCCGAACGGTAGGAAGGCACCGTGGCCACTTCCGGCGCTGCCGTCCTGGCCGCCGTCGAGGCGACAGGCTGCGCGGCAAATGCCGGCTGTTGGGGGACCGGTGTCACGCGGCTCCAAGAACGGGCAGGCTCCGACTGTGCGGAGCGATCCGCCAGCCAATCAAGCGAATCGGCCTGATCCCGCCGGGACGCTGTTTCGTCATGCGAATCGATGCTTTTGGCCAGGGCGGCATCCAAGGCATCATTGTCGAGATCGACATCGCCCAGTTCAGCGCCATCCGAACCGAAATCCTGGTCCTGAAGTTCATCGAGCAACAGGTCGTCGACGTTGGCGCCGGCGGCCTGGGCGGATCCGGCGTGATGCACATCCTCGGATACTGCTTCATCGAGATCCCAGTCGAGATCACCAACAAGATCGGCGGGTTCCTCCGCGACCTTTGCTGTCGCGCCGAGAGGCGGCTGAACGGGTACCGCGGCCGGCTGGTTCACGACAGGCTGAGCCATGACCGGCTCCTTGGCCGATGGCGGCGTGCGCGCGGTCATGGCGCCAAGAAGCGCGTTCAACTCGTCTTCGAGGCTTCGTTCGTCCGCGATGGGGGCTTGCACTGGCGGCACAATGGTTGCCACGGGCGCTGCCGACTGCGCCGGAGCCGCGGCGATTTCAGCGACGGGCTCTTCGCCAGGTAGGGCAAACGCCTCGTCCAAATTCAGGTCGAAAGAGTGGTCCGAAATGGCTTCAACACCTGGAATCTCGTCCGTCGTGTCGACGGCATCGGCAAGCAACTGGTGCGCTTGCGTGTCGTCAAAAGCCTCTGGCTCATCCGCCTGAACATCCACGTCGACATCTGCCATGGCGTCTTCGAAGTGACCCACGAAATCCTCTTCGGAGATCGCCTGGGTCTCACTCGCGGCGGCCAGTACAGGTTCTGGATATTCGACAGCAGCCTCTTGGCGCTGATGGTCGTCGAGCATCAGCTCGTCTTCGAGCGAGATGGCGACCGCATCGTCGACTTCATGATTGGAGGCCGGCTCGACGGCCACCGGCACTTCGGCAACCGGCGATTCAACGGCATACCGGGTCTCGGCTGCCTCGTCCTCGATATGGAAATCCTGGTCGAGCGAGGCGGCAAGCTCGTCCTCTATTGGCAGATCGTCGTCGAAGGACGAAACGTCTTCGAGAGAACTGGCGACGGCACTGTCGAAAGCGGCGTCCAAGGCAGGCTCGACGGACAGCACGGCTTCCGAGGCGCCAGGGTTCGCATGGCTGGCGGCGACCGTCTGGTCATCGACTTCAGCCATGTCCAGGTGGAAATCGTCATCGAGCGACAGCGCAAGATCGTCGTCCGCCACATCGACGGCCATCGGCTCGAATGCCGGCTCACGAGCTTCGACAACTGGAGCAGCAACGCTATCGACAGCGTCGAACTCGCCCATCAGTTCCTTCTCGAGATCGATGTCGAAATCGCTCTCTCGCGCAGCCCCATCGGCGACAGCGGCTTTCGGCTCGGCCGGCTTGACCGGCTGGCGTGGGTCAAATCCCATGATCCTGGTCAGTTCCGCGAACGGATCATCCTCGCCGATATCGTTGTTGTCGGCTACTCTCAGCTGGGTTCTGTCTGCCATTATTGTTCCCGAACTCGCACTCATTCGGACGCCTTGGACGTCGCGCAGGGTTGGCCCTTACCAGCGCAATGTGGGCAAAAGGTGACAGGTTTTTTAGTCAAACCTAACGCATTTCGGTGGGCGCGGCGGCTCCGATCAACGTCAGGCCGGACGTCAGAACATCCGAAACAGCCTGCACCAGCCCTAGTCTGGCATGCGTCAATTGTCGGTTGTTAACCTTAACAAAACGTAAGTCCGGATTATCCGTGCCACGGTTCCAGTGTCCATGGAAACTGGAAGCCAGATCATAGAGATAAAATGCCAGCCGATGCGGCTCGAGCGCAAGAGAGGCGGACTCGATCAGACGCGGATATTCAGCGAGTTTTCGGATCAGGCCGATTTCACCTTCGTCGGTCAGCGACGTTACCGCGGCCGCCAGGCCGTTGCGATCGAAATTCGCCTCCCCCAACTGTTCGCTCGCTTGCCGGAACACCGAATGGCAGCGCGCCGAGGCATACTGCACGTAGAACACCGGATTGTCCTTGGACTGCTCGGTCACCTTGGCGAAGTCGAAATCGAGCGGCGCATCGTTCTTGCGATAGAGCATCATGAAGCGGATCGGATCGCGTCCGACTTCCTCCACCACCTCGCGCAGCGTCACGAAGTCGCCGGACCGCTTCGACATACGCACCGGCTCGCCATCGCGAAACAGCTTGACCAGGTTGCACAAGAGGACGGTGAGCTTGACGTCGTCGCCGGCAATCGCCCGCGCCAAGGCTTCCAGGCGCTTGACGTAGCCGCCATGGTCGGCACCGAGAACATAGATCAGGTCGACGAAGCCGCGATCGACCTTGTCCTTCAGATACGCCACATCGGCGGCGAAATAGGTGAACGAGCCATCGGACTTGACCAGCGCCCGGTCCATGTCGTCGCCGACGGCGGTCGAGCGGAACAGCGTCTGTTCGCGGTCTTCCCAGTCGTCCGGCTTCTCGCCCTTGGGCGGCGGCAGCTTGCCCTTGTAGATATGGCCCTTCAGCGTCAGGTCGTTGATCGCAGAGCGGATCTTCCGGGCATTGTCTGCATGCAGCGTGCGTTCGGAGAAAAACACGTCGTGGTGGACGTTGAGTAGCGCCAAGTCCTCGCGGATCATCGCCATCATCGCATCGATGGCGCGATCCTTGACGATAGCCAGCGCCTCCTCGTCCGGCATCTGCAGCAGGCCCCGGCCAAATTCCTTGGCTAGCGCCTGGCCAAGAGGGACGAGATAGTCGCCCGGATAAAGCCCTGGTGGCATCTCGCCGATGTCGTCACCGAGCGCCTCGCGGTAGCGCAGTATGACCGAGCGGCCGAGCACGTCGATCTGCCCACCGGCGTCGTTGATGACATATTCCTTGGTCACGTCGTAGCCGGCGAACGCCATCAGGTTGGCGAGCGCATCACCGACGACGGCACCCCGGCAATGGCCGACATGCATCGGCCCGGTCGGGTTGGCCGAGACATATTCGACGTTGGTTTTGTGGCCGGCGCCGATCGTCGAACGGCCATAATTGCGCCCTTCGCCCAGAAGCGCCGACAGATGCGCCTGCCAGAAACCGTCCTTGAGCCGCAGATTAACGAAACCCGGACCGGCGACCTCGGCGGCGGCGACGTCCCTGTCGGCCCGTAGCGCTTCCGCCAGTTTCTCGGCCAGCGCGCGCGGGTTTTGTCCGGTCGGCTTGGCCAGCACCATTGCCGCGTTGGTCGCGAGATCGCCGTGTGTGGCGTCGCGCGGCGGCTCGACGGCGATACGCGACAGATCAGGCGAAACGCCGTCCTTGTCTTTCAGGTCAAGCGCTTCGACAGCTTTTACGACTCGCGCGGTGAAATCGGCGAAGATGTTCATGGTGTATGCTCTGGCGGCTTTGTGACGAATCCGGCCCGTTGGCCGGCAAATCGAGCCCGCCCTAGCTCAAATCCGGGGTGCGGTCAAACAAACGCCTGTGTTCCTTGAGCGCGTAGGTGTCGGTCATGCCGGCCAGGAAATCGGCGACGCTGCGCGCCTTGATGCGATCCTGCGCGCGGTCCAGCCCTTCGCGCCAGCCGTCCGGCATGGCGCGCGGATCGGCAAAATAGACATCGAACAGGTCCCTGACGATCTGCTCGGCGTCCGCGCGCACCCGCATGACCTCCTCGTGCCGGTAGAGGTGCTTGTAGAGGAAGGCCTTCAGTTCCTTCTCGGCTTCCGCCATCTCGGCCGAAAAGGTCACCATCGTCTCGCCCGCCGCCCTTACCGCGTCGGCACTCGGCGGCCTGATCCGCTCCAGATTGGCGGTCGTCGACTTGATCACATCCTCGACCATGGCCGTGATCTGCCGCCGCATCAATTCGTGGCCGGTGCGCACGTCATCAAGCCTGGGATAGCGCTCACGCACACTCTTCAGGATCGTTCCGGGCAGCGAAACGGCCTTCAGCATGTCCAGCGTCAAAAGCCCTGACCGCAGCCCATCGTCGATATCATGCGTGTTGTAGGCGATGTCGTCGGCAATCGCCGCGCACTGCGCTTCGATGCCGGCGAACCGGTCAAGTTCGAGATCCTGCAATTGCGAGTAGTCGCGGATCGCCTGCGGTACCGGCCCTTTCAGGCCCTGGCCGCTGCTGTCGGTGAGCGGACCATTGTGCTTGACCAGGCCTTCCAGCGTTTCCCAGCTCAGATTGAGCCCATCGAATTCGGCGTAGCGAGCCTCCAGCCTGGTCACGATGCGCAGCGATTGTGCGTTGTGGTCGAAGCCGCCCCAAGCCGCCATCTTTTCGTTCAGCGCGTCCTCGCCTGTGTGGCCAAAGGGCGTGTGGCCGAAATCATGCACCAGCGCCACCGCCTCGGCGAGATCCTCGTCGCCGCGCAGCGCCCGCGCCAGCGCACGCGCGATCTGCGCCACTTCGATCGAATGGGTCAGCCTTGTGCGGTAGTGGTCGCCTTCATGGGCGATGAAGACCTGCGTCTTGTGTTTGAGCCGCCGAAACGCCGTCGAATGGATGATCCGGTCGCGGTCGCGCTGGAACGGCGTGCGGGTCGGACTTTCCACCTCATCGAACAGCCGGCCGCGCGAGCGGGCCGGATCCGTGGCATAGGCCGCGCGTGGCCGATAGCCGAATCCGATGTCGCCAAGCTCATTTGTCATGGCTGATGCTGCCGCAGTTGACTTGCCCCGTCGCGCTTCATACCTATCATGTGAAACCGAAAGCAAGGTGACGCCTATGGGCGCGGATGCCAAGACCGCCATGAAAGTCGAGATGACCGAGGCTGCCGCCAAGCGGATCGCCAGGATTGTTTCGGCCGAAGCCGGCAAGACAGCGCTGCGCGTTTCGGTCGAAGGCGGCGGCTGCTCCGGCTTTTCCTACAAGTTCGACCTGGTCGACACCCGCAACGACGACGACGTCGCTATCGAAAAGGACGGTGCCACGGTGCTGATCGACGATCTGTCCCTGGTCTATATGGGCGGTTCGGTCATCGACTTCGTCGACGATTTGATGGGCCAGTCGTTCCAGATCAGGAACCCGAATGCGGTCGCCTCCTGCGGCTGCGGCACCAGCTTCTCCATCTAGGACCGAGATGCCCGCAACCGGCGCGGTTCGTCAGGTTGCGCTCTCCGCCGGTCGCGACCTCGACGCGACGTTGGCCTTTTGGCGCGATGTCCTCGGCATGAGCGTTCATGCCCGCTACGATCCGCCTGGCATCGCCTTCATCATGGCCGGCGATGTCAGGCTGTTGTTCACCGATGGCATCCCGGCCGGCACCATCTATCTCGATAGTGTTGACCTCGAAGCCTTCCACGCCGAGGCAAGGGCAGCCGGTATTCCCTTCACCGCGCCCCCGATGCTGGTCCATCGCGACACCGAGGGGCAGTTCGGTCCGGCGGGGGAAAGCGAATGGATGGCCTTTATAAAGGACCCGGCAGGCAATACGATCGGACTCGTCGAACGCCTTCCGTCGCAGGAACAATGAGACCGTCATGAAAATCGTCACCTGGAACATCAATGGCGTGCGCGCCCGCATCGGCAACCTGACCCATTGGCTGACCGAAAGCGCGCCCGACATCGTCTGCCTGCAGGAGATCAAGACGGTCGACGAGCAGTTCCCGCGCGCCGAGATCGAGGCGCTTGGCTACAATGTCGAAATCCACGGCCAGAAGGGCTTCAACGGTGTCGCGCTGCTGTCGAAGCTGCGCTTCGACGAAGTTATCAAAGGCCTGCCGGGCGACGATGCCGACGAACAGGCGCGTTTCATCGAAGGCGTGTTCTCGACCGACAAGGGGGCGCTTCGCGTCGCCTCGCTCTATCTGCCGAACGGCAACCCGATCGATGACGAGAAGAAGTTTCCCTATAAGCTGTCCTGGATGGCGCGGCTGGAGCTCTGGGCGCAGGAGCGCCTGAGGCTGGAAGAGGCGCTGGTGCTGGCCGGGGACTATAACGTCATCCCCGAGCCGGTCGACGCGCGATTTCCCGAGAACTGGCTGAGCGACGCGCTGTTCCAGCCGCAGACGCGGCAAGCCTTCCGGCGGCTTTTGAACCTCGGCTTCACCGAGGCGGTGCGCGCGGTCACCGATGCCTCGGACACCTACACCTTCTGGGACTATCAGGCCGGCGCCTGGCAGAAGAACAACGGCATCCGCATCGACCATCTGCTGTTGTCGCCGGAAGCCGCGAACAGGTTCTCATCGGCCTCGATCGAAAAGCATGTGCGCGCCTGGGAAAAACCGTCCGATCACGTCCCGGTTGCCATCGACCTCGCCTTGCTGCCGGCCTGACCTGGGGCCTGCCGCTGCGGGCTAGTGCCGGGCGCGCCGATACCGGAGGACCTCATATCGCCACATTCCGACGCATGATGGGAGATCATCATGGCGGCCGGGGTTCCCATGACCATTCGATTTGCTCTTTGTCCGATCGGCTTGGCATTCGCCACGGTCGCGATCGTGCCGGCTCTCGCCGCGCAGGAATGTCTTGCCAATGGAAAATCCTATCCGGTCGGCCAGGTCGCCTGCCTGACGGTCGCCGATCAGAGTCATTTGGCTCGCTGCGACATGGTGCTCAACAACACATCCTGGACCAAGGTTGGCGATAGCTGCCCCGCAAACACCATGGCGCCGCACGTGCAAGTCACGCCGATCTCGACACCCGCGCCAAGCATGGTGCCGACGGAACCGACCGAAAACTGATTTTCTTCTGGATTGCCTCGCCTTCAGGTCGAGATGAGCCTTGATAGGCCGACGCTGCCCCTCGGTGCCTTGCTGGCGTTTGTTGCTCGAAAAGCCAAGCAGTTGGCTTTTCGTCCACTACACGGATCGCTCCTCCGCTCGTCGCATAGTAACGGGAAGAAAAGCCTACTGATCGGTGTTGTTGCCCTTGGTCAGGATATCGTCCGCCAGCGAGATCGCGGTGCGGCGGTCGGCTTCGCCGGCCGCGGCGAACGCCTCTTCCTGCATGCCGCGGATCCAGGGCTGATCGGCCGGCGACGCACGCTCGAGGGCCGCGGTCATCATCGCCAGGCCACGCACGATCTTGCCGCTCTGGAACAACAGGTGGCCAAGCGTCGCCTGTGCGCCGGCATGGCCCTTCTCGGCGGCGAGCTGGAACCAGCGCCCGGCCTGCTTGACGCTGGCCTTCACGCCGCCCTCGCCCTTCAGGAACATCTGGCCCATCTCGAACTGGGCGTTCGGATTGCGGTAGTTGGCGGCGGCGCGCATGTAGTATTCCTGCGCCGCCACCTCGTTCTCGGTGACCGGGCTGCCGGGAATGCCCGTGCGCAGATAGTCACCGAGCGCCACCAGAGCGTCGGAGACGTAGCTTTCTTCCGGAGAGCCGGGCTCGACGTCCTGGTCGACGATCTCCGAGAAGAACTTGAACGCCTCATAATCGTCGCGGGCCACGCCGTCGCCTTCGGCATACATGCGGGCAAGCTTCCAGGTGGCGCCGATCTGGCCGTTTTCGGCGGCGTATTTATAGGCCTCGGCGGCCTGCTCCTTGTGGCCACTCTTGTAGGCGGAGAAACCGAACTGGAACACCGCCCAGGGGCTCGACTGCGGCTTCACGCCGGTCTTGTCGTCGAACACCTTGTCGTCGAAGGCCATGGCCTGGCCCACGGCGCCAAAGATCGCAACCGCGACCAGTGCCGAAAGGACGGATGACCTCAACAACTCTGGTGTTGACTTCAACAACTCAGATATCCGCATAGCAGTGTGTTTCTTTCGCACCGCCCGGATGGGTGACCGCGCCATCCCTGGCGGACCCTACCGTTTGTGCGTATTTCCATATCGCGCCAGACTGATAGTCGGTCGTGCGCGTCTTCCAAGTCTTCGCTCGCGCCGCCAGCTCGCTCTCGGACAGCGCCACCTCGATCGTGCCGTTCACCGCGTCGATCGTGATCACGTCGCCATCCCTGATGAGACCGATCGGGCCGCCCACCGCCGCTTCCGGCCCGACATGGCCGATGCAGAAGCCGCGTGTCGCGCCCGAGAAGCGGCCATCGGTGATCAGCGCCACCTTGCCGCCCATGCCCTGGCCGTAGAGTGCCGCCGTCGTCGACAGCATCTCGCGCATGCCCGGGCCGCCGCGCGGTCCTTCATAGCGGATGACCAGAACCTCGCCTTCCTGATAGGCGCGGTTCGTCACCGCCTCAAAACATTCCTCTTCCGAATCGAAGCAGTGCGCCGGGCCGGAGAATTTCAACTCCGCCATGCCCGCGACCTTCACGATCGCGCCTTCGGGGGCAAGGTTTCCCTTCAACCCCACGACACCGCCGGTTTGGGTAATAGGTCTGTTGGCCGGGCGGACCACATCCTGGTGTTCATTCCAGGCAACGTGCTCCATATTTTCGGCCAAAGTACGGCCAGTGACCGTCAGGCAATCGCCATGCAGATAGCCGTGGTCAAGCAGCGTCTTCATCAGCAGCGGGATGCCGCCTGCCTCGAACATGTCCTTGGCGACATATTTGCCGCCTGGCTTGAGGTCGGCGATGTAGGGCGTCTTCTCGAAGATTTTCGCCACGTCGAACAGGTCGAACTTGATCCCCGCCTCATGCGCGATCGCCGGCAGATGCAGTGCCGCATTGGTCGAGCCGCCGGTGGCCGAAACCACGGTCGCCGCGTTTTCCAGCGCCTTCAGCGTGACGATGTCGCGCGGGCGGATGTTTTTCGCGATCAGCTCCATGATCTTTTCGCCCGAGGCGAAATTGAAACGGTCGCGCATTTCGTAGGGCGCCGGTGCGCCGCAGGAATAGGGCAGCGCGAGGCCAATTGCCTCCGCGACGGTGGCCATGGTGTTGGCGGTGAACTGGGCGCCGCAGGAACCGGCCGACGGACAGGCGGCCTGCTCGATTTCAAGCAGCTCGGCATCGTCGATCGTGCCGACCGAGTGCTGGCCGACCGCCTCGAACACATCCTGCACGGTGATCTGGCGGCCGCGATAGCTGCCGGGCAGGATCGAACCGCCATAGATGAAGATCGACGGCACGTTGAGCCGCACCATGGCCATCATCATGCCGGGCAGCGACTTGTCGCAGCCGGCGAGGCCGACCAGCGCATCGTAGCAATGGCCGCGCATCGTGAGCTCGACCGAATCGGCGATGACCTCGCGCGACACCAGGGACGACTTCATGCCTTGGTGGCCCATGGCGATGCCATCGGTGACGGTGATGGTGCAGAACTCGCGCGGCGTGCCGTTGGCGGCTGCGACGCCCTTCTTGACCACCTGCGCCTGGCGCATCAGCGAGATGTTGCAGGGTGCTGCTTCGTTCCAGCAGGACGCGACGCCGACCAGCGGCTGCGCGATCTCGGCCGCCGACAGGCCCATGGCATAGAGATAGGACCGGTGCGGCGCACGCGCCGGACCGACAGTCACATGGCGGCTAGGGAGCTTAGCCTTTGAAATGACCTTGGCGTCCATTCTCATCCTTGCCGCGGGCGGTGCGGCCTGTCCCATCGCCGAGCCTTTTGGAGCATGTCCCGGGACAAGATCGAGGTGCGCCGGGTTTATGGCGGGAAATAGGCAATTTCCCCGGCCTGCCCCTTAGCGGAGGGGTTGTTCAGAAAGTGTTGCTGAAACGTCACAATTGCGCGAGGCGGCCGGGAGTGCGGCTTATATGCAACGCCGCTTGGATACCGGACATACCAGTGATGTCGGCTTAAATGAAAAAGGCCGGGCAACGCCCGGCCTTTTCCAATACATTCAATAGTTTAGAACTTTATCTTTACGCCACCGGAAATTGCCGTGACCAGATCATTGCCGAAGTCGTAGCTGGCATCCTCGCCGGCAATATAGCCGTTTTCACCGGCCAATTCTCCTGAGTGACCGCTGGTCAACACGCCGACCGCTCCCGCCAAACGAATTTCGACGCTCGGCGACGGCGTATAGGCCACGCCACCACCCAGCGTCCATGTATCAGTCTGCGCGCCATAGCCATGCGAGGTGCCACGATCCCACGAAAGCTGGCCGGCGGCACTCCACTGATCGTTGAACTTGTGGCCCAGACCTCCTGTGACGGTCCAGCCGTCACGATACATCAGATCGAGCGAAGTCACCGCGGCCGGCGAACCGGTGAAGCATGACGAAGCGGGGAAACCCACCGGGCAGATCGGAACGCTTTGCAGCACGCTCCAGTTGACCCACTTGACCGAGCCAAAGGCGAGCCAGCCGGGCGCGATGCCTGACTGAAGTTTCAACTCCAGGGTATCAGGCATGTACTGCGTTGAGCCGTAGATGGGGGTAATACCCCTGCCGATACTGGTGAGATCCAGTGTTCCCTCGATATTGTCGAGCTTGACTTTCGAGTTGTAGACCAAGCTTGCGCGCAACGCGATGTCGGGGATTTCGTAAGCAATTCCCGCGCGCCAGCCCCAGCCGCTGGTTTTGAGGTCGACACGACCCGTCAGTGCCGGAAAAACATTCACCAGGCTTTCCTTAAAGCCCGAGATATCCTGGTAGAACAAACCGCCGATAAAGCGGAGTTGGCCCTTGCCGGCATCCATCTTGTAGGAGCAGGTACCTGCGTAGTTGTCGCTCCTGATATCGGTTTCGATATTGGAGAGCGCTCCGTTCCATATACCTGGCGCTGTGTGCGCGCCCCAGGGTTGCGAATAGTCGACCATGCAATCGACGCCTTGCACAACTTGGACCTTGGCCCCAATGCGCGGAACCCAATAACCCTCGGCACCATCGGCTGAGGTGCCCAAGCCGAGATTTGCTCCGCCCGGACCACGCGCATTCTCATACTTGCGATCTGGCATCACATAGGTCGCTTCAGCTTCCGTAGCGAATGGCGCCGGATCGAACAGCAGGTCAATATCGTAGCCGCCGCGCTCCAGACCGCCGGCATGCGCCGGATGAATAACCGAACCCATCAAGGCCAACGAAAAGCACCCTGCCCCCAGCAGTGCTTTCAGACGCAAATTGCTCATGGACATCCTCCCCGAATAACTAGTGGATCAAGCTAGAACCAATTCACGTTAACGGTGCAATAACGAATACATTGGGCGTACATGTACGGGTTCGCCCAACGTATTTCGGGCAAAATGCAGGCGGACGCCGCGACGCCAAAAAACGGTCTTTGGTGAGGTTCACCGCTCCAAAAAAAGGAAAAAGCGACCGGAAAGGCTCAAAAAGGGCCGATTTAAGCGGTCTGCGGCCCCATTGTTACATTATGGCAACAATGGGGCAAAAACTCCCGTTTACGTCAACATTAACGCAACGGAATGCCGGTTTTCGAGGCACGAGACCGCCCATTTTAGAGGGTGCTAAAATCTCCCGAATCTGCCCTTCAGCCGGCGTCACGAACCCTGGTCAGCGCCACCGAAAGCTTGTCCTGCGCGTCGCGATATTCTGCGAGCTTTTCTCGTTCGCCTTCGACGATCTCCGCCGGCGCGCTGGCGACGAATTTCTCATTCGACAGCTTCTTGTGCAGGCGCGCGATTTCCTCGGTCACCTTGACCAGTTCCTTTTGCAGCCGCACGGCCTCCGCAGTGAGGTCGATCAGGCTGCCAAGCGGCAGGCAGATCGTCGCCTCGTTGAGCACGATCTGCGCCGACCCCTTGGGTGCCGCATCGGCGAGCGAGATGTCGCCGACGCGCGCCAGCCGCTTGATCGCGGACTCCTCGCGAACCAGTCGTTCGCGCGTCACGTCGTTGGCGCCGACCACCACGAGCGGCGCAATGGCCGCCGGCGGCACGTTCATCTCAGAGCGCACCGAGCGGATGCCGGAGACGAGATCGACCAGCCAGTTGATGTCGGCGGCTGCTTCCGCGTCCTCGAAATCCGGCGACGGCCATGCGGCATGGCACAGCAGCGAGGCCCGTTCCCTGCCTTCGCCCGCCGTCTGCGCCCACAACTCTTCGGTCATGAACGGCATCATCGGATGAAGCAGCTTGTAGATCTCGTCGAGCACGAAGGCGACGCAGGCGCGGCTTTCAGCCTTGGCCGCCTCGTCCGTGCCCATGAACACCGGCTTCAGCAGTTCCAGATACCAGTCGCAGAACAGGTTCCAGACGAAGCGGTAGGCCGCTCCAGCCGCCTCGTTGAAGCGGTACGAGGTGATGCCGTCGGTGATCTCGCGCGCGGCGCGCGTCAACTCGGTCAGGATCCAGCGGTTGACCGCCAGCTTGGCGTCGTTCAGCCAGAAATCGTCATTGCGCGCGACTTCGTTCATCTCGGCAAAGCGCGTCGCGTTCCACAGCTTGGTGCCGAAATTGCGGTAGCCGGCGATGCGCGCCGGGTCGAGCTTCACGTCGCGCCCCTGCGCCGCCATCACGGTCAGGGTGAAGCGCAATGCGTCGGCGCCATATTCGTCGATGAGATCGAGCGGGTCGATGACGTTGCCTTTCGACTTCGACATCTTGGCGCCGTTCTTGTCGCGCACCAGCGCATGTACATAGACGGTGTGGAACGGTTCCTCGTCCATGAAGTGCAGGCCCATCATCATCATGCGGGCAACCCAGAAGAAGATGATGTCGAAGCCGGTGACCAGCACGTCGGTCTGGTAATAGGTTTTCAGTTCCGGTGTCTGGTCCGGCCAGCCAAGCGTCGAGAACGGCCACAACGCCGACGAAAACCAGGTGTCGAGCACATCCTCGTCGCGGATCAGTATCTCGCCCGGCTTGAAGTTCTCGAGCTTGTCCTCGACCCAGGCCTTCCATGGCCCTTCCAGAGCCAAATAATATTCGATCGCCGCACTCAGCGCCTCTTCCTCGGTCTTCTCGACGAAGACGCGCCCGTCCGGCCCATACCAGGCCGGAATCTGATGTCCCCACCACAACTGGCGTGAAATGCACCAGGGCTGGATGTTCTCCATCCAGTCGAAATAGGTTTTTTCCCAATTTTTCGGGACGAAGTTGGTACGACCTTCGCGCACCGAGGCGATCGCCGGCTTGGCGAGCTCGGCCGCATCGGCATACCACTGTTCGGTGAGGAAAGGTTCGATCGGCACGCCGCCGCGGTCGCCATGCGGCACCGCGTGGCGATGCGGCTCGACCTTGTCGAGGAAGCCGCCGGCCTCCATCAGTTCGACGATCTTCTTGCGCGCGACGAAACGGTCGAGGCCGTCGAGTTCGTCCCATACCGCCTGACGCTCCGGCGTCACCTCGAGGCCGGCGAGGAAGTCCTCATTATCCCTGAGCTTGATGGCGGCTTCGACGGTGAGGATGTTGATCGCCGGCAACTTGTGGCGCTTGCCGACCTCGAAGTCGTTGAAATCATGCGCCGGCGTGATCTTGACCGCTCCGGACCCCTTTTCCGGATCGGAATACTCGTCGGCCACGACAGGTATCTTGCGCCCGACGATCGGCAGGACGACGTTCTTGCCGATGAGATGCTGGAACCGCTCGTCGTCGGGATTCACCGCGACAGCCGTGTCGCCCAGCATCGTCTCGGGACGAGTCGTCGCCACGATGATGAAGGTTTTCGGGTTTTCCGGATCGAAGGCCACGCCTTCGATCGGATAGCGGAAATGCCAGAGATTGCCGTTGACCTCCTGCTGCTCGACCTCGAGATCGGAGATTGCGGTCAACAGTTTCGGGTCCCAGTTCACAAGGCGCTTGTCCTTGTAGATCAGCCCTTCCTTATAGAGCGTGACGAACACTTCGAGCACGGCCTTGGACAGGCCCTCGTCCATGGTGAAGCGTTCGCGCGACCAGTCGGCGGAGGCACCGAGACGTTTCAGCTGGTTGAAGATCAACCCACCCGATTCGGCCTTCCATTCCCACACCTTCTCGATGAATTCTTCGCGGGTGAGATCGCGGCGATGGATCTGGTTTTCCATCAGCCGGCGCTCGACCACCATCTGCGTGGCGATGCCGGCATGGTCCATGCCGGGCTGCCACAGGACGTTCTTGCCACGCATGCGCTCGAAGCGCACCAGGATGTCCTGCAGCGTGTTGTTGAGCGCATGGCCCATATGCAGCGAGCCAGTGACATTGGGCGGCGGAATGACGATGGTGAAGGCCTCGGCCCCCTCCTCCGCCCCGGCGCCGGCCCGAAACGCATCGGCTTCCTCCCACACCCTGGCGATCTTCGGCTCGACGGTCTTGGCGTCGTAGGTCTTTTCAAGCATGGGGAACGGTCCGCGCTGTCGGGATTTTGCTGGTTCGGTGTAAATCGGAAGGTCTTGGTCAAGTCAACCGCGAGGGCCGCCCGGGATCATCACAAGCAGATAGGCGCGGCCCTGGTCATTTCAACGGAAGGCCGTGGGAAAGGCCGTGTCCGCAAGACACTCATGCCTTGACCGCCACGCGTTGCGGCAATACCGTGCCAGCGCTGCTGTAGGGCGCATCGGCTTCCGGCCGGAGGGCCATTGCCCGCCTACGCCATGTGAACCCAACGCGCCCAAGCCATTCTCGACATGCCCAATTTCGAAAACCTCCGGAAACAGGCCAAGCTCTATCTGCGCTGGCATCGCGAGCGGTATTATCCCGTCGCGGATGCCATCGGATCGATGTTGCCGCGCTTCCATGGCCTAACCGACAGCCAGATCCTCGGTCACGACTTCAAACTCGCCGATGCGCAGGAACTGGTCGCTCGCAAATCAGGCTTTGAAAGCTGGCAGGCGCTGGAGAAAGGCCATCAGACCATGCAGCACAATACCCGCCTCCGAGACGACGAAACCGTTCCTCGCCTTGGCCGAACCCCAGCTTCTTGTCTGCGACATCGGCGCCGCCCGCGCCTTCTACGAACAGAAACTCGGCTTCACGACGCGCTTTGCCTATGGCGAGCCGCCCTCTTACGCACAGGTATTTCGTGATGGCGCGCGTCTCAACCTGCGCCATGTCGACGAGCCTCTTGTCGACAAGGCTTTGCTGGCAAGGAAGACCTGCTGTCGGCGACGATCGTCGTCGATGCCATCAAGCCGCTGTTCCTCGAGTATCAGGCCGTCGGCGTCCGTTTCCACCAGACGCTACGAACCGAGCCCTGGGGCTCCCGCACCTTCATTGTCGGCGACCCCGACGGCAATTTGATCGCCTTTGCCAGTTCGGCGACCAGCGGCTGATCGCGCCGCAACGAGAAACGCCGCCTCGACGGCGACGTTTCTTCTGGAATGGAAGCCTGGACGCTATTGCGCCCCGCGTGCCACGCGCTCGATCTCTTCGCGCACCAGCCTTTCGACCAGCGTCGGCAGATTGTTGTCGAGCCAGTCCTGCAGCATCGGCCGCAGCATTTCTTCGGCCATCTCGTCGAATGTCTTCTTGCTGCGGCTTGCAAAGGCGTCGGACAGCTCGCCGAAGGCGGCAGCAACCTGCCGGCCCGTATGTTCGGAAAGAATCGCGGGACGCACCGCATGCGCTTCGTTTGCCGCCGCGCGCGCCTGAGCCGTGCCCGGAGCATCGCTCGACGAAGGCCGCTCGGTCGCGGGGTCCACCGCCGTTTCGCTCGCCGCCACGTCCGGCCGTGCCGCTGGCTTGCGGATGCCCCGGTCCGGCATCGCCTTGGCTTGCTCGCCAACCGCCGCGATCTCGCGACGCCAATCGGCGATAATGGCTTCACTCGCCGCAAGCTCCGCGGGAGCCGCTGGCGCGTCGCGGCTGGGCACCGGCCCGGCGGCAACCCGGGCGCTGACCTCGGCCAATGTCGTCGGCGTCCTGCCAACAGCCGGATCGGCACGTGGCGGCGCTTCGGTGCGTGCGATCGCCGGCTGTACGGCTGGCGCCTGGACTTCCGCCATAGCGGCCGGTTTCCTGACCTCGGGGACGGCATGCAGTTCGGCGCGGAACGCGTCTATGTCGGCGGCCGCAACAGCACTCGGCGCGGGCTCCAAATCCTGCTGCAACTCATCGGCCTCGCCGGGCTGCTTGCGACCGTTGTCGCTATCTTCGATGATCCTCCTGATGGAAGCCAGTATCTCTTCCATGGAGGGTTCGCGCTGTGCGCTGCTTGCCGTTGCCATCGTCACATCCGCCGCCCTTGTGACCCGTTGCAGGTTTCCGCTCCGGCAAAAGCCGGATTCGAATCATGACGACAGCGTAACCGACGGATCGCCGCACGAGAATCCCCAATCTGGGGACATGTGGGATTTCAACAGATTAGAGCGATTCCGCCAAAGCCGTGTGACGGTCCCCGTCAGCAACCCAACGAAGGACAACGACAGTCAGGCGTTTCCGATCGAACCGCTCAGCCCGGAAACGCCGTTCGAACGAAAGGCCTAGCGGCCGTCCGGCGTGCGCAGGCCGATCCACTTGTCCTTGACGGCGTTGTAGTGCTCTTCGGGCTTGTACTTCGTCACCTGCAGCGCAAGCCGGTCGACCGACAGGTGGCCGATCGCGGAGAGGATGGCATAGCTCGCCACGACCACGTCGTGTTCGGAATTGGCCTGGTTGATCTTCGCGGTGATGAGGGTAGCTTGGGCATTGAGCACGTCGAGCGTCGTGCGCTGGCCGACATTGCGCTCTTCGATGACGCCGTTCAGTGCCAGTTGTGCGGCTTCGATCACCTGCCTGTTGGCGGATACGCTTTGCTGCGCGGCGGTGTATTGCGACCATGCCGTGGCGACAGCCTGGCGGACCTGGTCGCGGCTGACGTCGACCTGGATACGCGCTTGCCCGAGTGACTCCTTGTTCTGCCGCACGATCGCCGAAGTCCGGCCGCCTGAATAGATCGGGACGGTCAGCGTTGCGCCGATATTGGCCGAGGTCGAATTGCCGTTGGAACCCGCCACGTCGGGGATGGCTTTGCGGTAGTTTTCCGAAATACCGGCCGAGGCCGACAGCTGCGGCAACAGCGCGCCCTCGGACGATTTCACCGAGAAAGCCGCGGCGTCGACCAGATGCTGGGTGGCAAGGATGGCCGGATGTTCGGCCGAGCCGATGGCGATCGCGGCGTCGAGGCTCGACGGCAGCAACCGTCCCAATGGCGCGGCTGGCTTGAGCTTGCCCGGCTCGTCGCCGACAACCTGGTGATAGGTCGCGGCACTGGCCAATGCCTGCGCACGCGCAGCACTGAGCGAGGCCACCGCCGAGGCGCGCTGGGCATCGGCCTGCGCGACATCGGTGCGCGTACCTTCGCCGACGTCGAAGCGCGAGCGCGCGGCGCGCGCCTGCTCGGTCAGGAACTGCAGGTTCTGCTCGGTCAACACTGCGATCTGCCGGTCGCGAATCACGTCCATATAGGCGGTGGCCGCGCTGAACAGCGTGTTCTCCTCGGTGTTGCGCAGGCTTTCGACCGACGCCTTGACGTGGGATTCAGCCGCCGCCACGTTGTTTCTCGTCTGGAAACCGTCGAACAGCGACTGGTTGATCTGGATGCCGTAGCTGCCGCTTGTCAGCTTCGAATTGCCGCCGTCATTTGCCCGGCGCGTGTTCGTGTAGTCGATGTTGGCCGATCCGGTAACCGTCGGACGCCAGCCCGATTTGGCAATGGCCACGCTCTCGTCGGTCACACGCACGCCGGCACGCGACGCATTCAGTGTGGAATTGTACTGATAGGCTTTTGCAAGGGCACCGGTGATGGTCTCAGCCGATGCAGCCAGTGGGGATAGTGCGGTCGCCGAAACAAGGACGGCGGTGAAAAATGATTTGCGTACTGACGGCACGGTATATCCCTCATTCGTTTTCCATGGGAACCGCGCCGCGCCGGCTCCTCCTTCTGGAGCAGCCGGCGTGGCGTGTTTCATGTTCCCTGTCGCTCCGCCCAAAGTGCCCCCAGTCTGGGATCAGCAACGATCGTTCAAATGCAAGCGACCATGACAAAGCCTTTGCTGCAAGGCCAAATCATTCAGAATTCGAAAGCATGCTCACGTTCGAAGCCGGGTAGTGGCTTAATTGCCGCATTAAATTCCCTTCTCCCGGTTACAACCCCTCCAGCCTTGACAAAAAGCCGCGCCACGCCGGAATTGCCCTGTCCTTCGACCGCGACCAGGCGTCCGCCCTCGGCGAGCTGGTCGAGCAGCGACGCCGGCACTTTGCCGACACTGCCGCCGATGAAGATGACATCGTAAGGTGCCTTTGCCGCATGGCCTTGCGCCAGTGCGCCCTGAACCACGGTCACATTGCCGCAGCCCAGGCCGGACAGGGTCGACGCGGCGGTTTGCGCCAAGGCCGAATCGCTTTCGAGCGCCACGACGAATCTCGCCAGGCGCGACAGGATCGCCGAGGCGTAGCCGGTGCCGCAGCCGACATCGAGCGCCGAATCGGTGACGCTGATCTCGGCCAGTTGCATCAGCTTGGCCAGCGGCGAAGCTTCCATCAGGTAGCGCGGGCCATCGGCGCTGCCGGTGATGCGGATGTCCTCGTCGATATAGGCCAGATCGCGCTGGCGATCGCCAACGAAAACCTCGCGCGGCACGGAAAGCATCGCGTCGAGCAACGGCGCGCTGGTCACGTCGGTGGTGCGAACCTGACCATCGACCATCTTGACGCGAAGTTCGGAAAAATCAGCGCTCATGCTCCAAGCCTCGCTTTTCCGCGACACAATCGCGGTCCATTGGACAGGACGCTCAGGCTCCGGCGCTGACGCGCGGGAGCCTGGCCTGGAGATTGGAGGCCTCGCCCGGAATCGAACCGGGGTGCAAGGATTTGCAGTCCTCTGCGTAACCACTCCGCCACGAGGCCTCGTTGCTCCCGGCGTTCCACCCGGTTCCAATAGGTTGCGGCGAAAATGCCGTCAAGCGGCCACGACGTATTCCGAACGCTTTCCTCTGCGCCGGCTCCGCCCCTGTCAGATCGCCGTCACAACCGCCCTATTAGCAATCCGTTAAGCATGGCGGATGATCGAACGAAACGCCGCGCACCGGCTTGCGTTGAGAAACAGGGAGGACTGCGCCATGCCCACGGCAAAGCCAAGGGACGAAACGCACGAAACGGAAAGCGTGTCGCTGCTGGGATGCGAGGAATTGGTGCGCTATGCCATCGACTGCCTGAGAATTGAAGGCACCGGCAGCCTGTCGCCGCGTGATCGCGCGCGTCTGGCCTCGGCTTCCGCGGTCCTGAAGGAGATCAGCGAGGATTTGAAGGCAGGCGCACAACCCGATTCGGAGGAATCCGTCGGCGGCACGGAGAGACGGCGCTAGGATTGATTCTCTTTCGAAGGCCACCGCCGTGCGAGATGCGCCGGCAAGGGCCGCTCAGTCCGGCCGGCGTCGCCGCTCCCACCAGACGACCAAGCGGCGCCGCTGGCGACGGACCATGGCTATTTCGTAGGAGAGTACCAGCAGTCCGAGCGGCACCATCCAGAAGCCAAGGATCGGCAGGAACCCGAGAAGGCCGCCAATCGTCAAGAGCACGCCGATGGTGATTCTGAGACCGCGCGACTGCGGCATGGTGAATTCGCGCCCGAAAACCGAGAGCTTTCGTTCTGGTATCCGGTTTTCGTCCGCTGCCGTCATTGCGAAAAACTGCCTGTCTGGGGGCTCGATAATGCCATCTTACGAAAGCCGCGACCGCCCTTTCGGTTCCGCGCCCGTCGCCAAGACGGCTAATATGTGGGTGGGCAAAGCCGATTGCGAGAAACCACCGCGCGAAAAAGTCTCGGCAAAATGCGAAATGCTGCTTTGCAAAGCCGAAACGGGTTTGCTATAGGCTGCGCCACTTGCTCAAAGAGCCTCCGTTCCCCGGTAGCTCAGTGGTAGAGCAACCGGCTGTTAACCGGTTGGTCGCTGGTTCGAATCCGGCCCGGGGAGCCAACATTTCCAGGTCCGTTCCGGACACATAGGTTACGGTTTATACCGGAGACATGGGTAACACTTTTGGCCCGAAGGGGTTTTGGAG